>NZ_JBQVPI010000013.1:0-161008 GCF_052438155.1 Shinella sp.
CCATGGTCCATCCCCGTCGTCGTCAGCGCCCGCATGTGGCAATGGATGCTGCATGACCAGTTCGGCATCCTCAACCATGTGCTGAAGCTGATGGGCCTCATCGACAACGGCATCGCCTGGACGGCCAATCCCGATCTCGTCATGCCCGTCATCATCGCCGTCGACATCTGGATCACCACGCCCTTCATGGTACTGCTCATCCTCGCCGGGCTGCAAATGCTGCCGAGGAGCATCTATGAGGCCGCCTCGATCGATGGTGTCTCGGAATGGCGGCAGTTCACGGCGCTGACCCTGCCGCTGCTGGCACCCAGCATCGCCGTCGCCGTACTGTTCCGGCTGCTCGATGCGCTGCGCATGTTCGACCTGAGTTTTGTCCTGTCCTCGAACAGCGACGACACAAAAACCGTATCGATCTATGCCCGCGAGGTTCTGGTCAATTTCCAGGACATGGGTGTTGGCTCCGCGGCAAGTGCCGCGATCTTCCTGATGATCGCCATCGTCACCGCGATCTACGTGACCGTCTTCCGGCTCAACCGCCGGCTCCTGGGGGTGTGACATGGTGCGCAGCACAGCAAACAGACGCCTTCACCGCATCGCGATCTACTCGCTCTTCACCGTGGTCGCGCTCTACACGCTGTTTCCGTTCTACTGGATGATCGCGTCGTCAATGAAATCCGGTCAGGCGATCTTCGACGTCACCTTCCTGCCCGACCTGAAATTCAACAATTACGAGGCGATCCTGTCGGACGGCGTGTTCCTGCGCAGCCTGATGAACTCGTTCATCGTCGCGGCCTCCGTCGTCGCACTCTCGTTGGGGCTCGCGGTCGCCGCCGCCTACGCGCTCGGCCGCATCGATTTCCGCGGCCGCTCACCGATCATGTTCCTGTTCCTCGCGGTCTCGATGTTCCCGCAGATCGCCCTGCTCTCCGGCCTTTTCGAGATGATCCGCTGGCTCGGCCTCTATAACACGCTGGGCTCGCTGATCTTCGCTTACATGATCTTCACGCTGCCCTTCAACATCTGGGTGCTGACCACTTTCATGCGAAGCCTGCCGCGGCAAATCGAGGAGGCCGCCATTATGGACGGCTGCTCGCCGCTGCGAATCGTCCGCTGCATCTTCCTGCCGATGATGGGGCCTGCGTTGATGTCAACGGGCCTGCTCGCCTTCATCGCGTCGTGGAACGAGTTCATGTTCGCGCTGACCTTCATCCTGACGGATGAGAACCGCACGGTTCCGGTCGCGATTGCCCTCATCTCCGGCTCCAGCCGCTACGAGTTCCCCTATGGCGCCATCATGGCCGCGTCGACCATCGTCACGGTGCCACTGATCGTGTTGGCGCTGCTCTTCCAGAAATACATCGTCTCCGGCCTCACGGCCGGGGCAGTCAAGGGATAAGAAAGGTAATTTCATGCGTATCGTCCGTGTCGGTCTCATCGGTCTTGGCGAAGTAAGCCAGCTGATGCACCTGCCGATCCTCGCCGATCACCGCCATCTGTTCGAGGTCGCCGGCGTCTTCGACGTATCGCCGAGCCTGACGGCCCATTGCGCGGAGCGTTACTCGACCGCCCGCGCCTATGAGAGCGCCGAAGCCCTCGTCGCCGCGCCGGATATCGACGCCGTCTTCATCCTGACACCCGACCAGACGCACCGCCACTATCTCGACCTGGCGCTGAAGGCCGGCAAACATGTCTTCCTGGAAAAGCCGGCCTGCCTGACGCTGGGCGAAATCGACGACGTGTCGCCGCTCGCCAGTAAATCCGGCCGCCTCGTCTTTGTTGCCTATATGCGGCGCTATTCGCCAAGTTTCCTCAAGGCGAAGGAAATGATGCCAGCGCAGGAAGACCTGCGTTACGTGCGGGTTCGCGACCTCATCTGCGAAGGCCCGTTCTTCATACGCCAGACCCGCAACATCTTTTATCCGCGCGATCTCGACGCCGATTTCCTCGCAAAGTCGCGCGGGGAAACCGAGACACTGCTGCGCGATGTCGCCGGCAAGGACGCCTCCCCCAGCCTGATGCGCGCCTACCAGGTGCTGACGGGCCTTTCCTCGCACAGCCTCTCGGCCATGCGCGAATTGATCGGCCTGCCACAGCGGGTCATCGCCGCCCATCACAAGCAGAACGGCGAGCAAATCGTGGCACTCTTCGACTACGGTCACTTTACTGCGATCTACGAGGCGCTGATCGACAATGTCGTGCGTTTCGACGCCCGCATCGAGGTTTACGCCGACCGGCGGCGTCTCAGCTTTGGCTACGACACGCCATACATCCGCAACCTGCCGACCTCGCTGGAGGTGACGGATTCGACCGATACAGAGACCGAAACCCGCGTCTTCGGGCCGAACTACACCGACCCGTTCGCCATCGAGCTGCGCGTTTTCCACGATCATCTCGTAAACGGCACCACACCGAAGACGACGCTCGACGATTCTCGCCAGGACCTCGCCTTGATGGCGGATATCGTCGGTCGCCTGCGCGAGAGTTCGCAGCTATAGCGGGGCGATTGGCATCAGCATGGGTATCGACATGGCAAAACGTGGCACCGCGCGCGAACGCATCCTCACCGCCGCAGAAGAAATCGTCGTCAAGGACGGCGTCTCCACGCTCACCTTCGACAAGGTGGCGGAGGTGACCGGGCTATCCAAGGGCGGCATCCTCTACCACTTCGCCAGCAAGGATGCGCTCGTGCGCGCCATGGTCGAGCGTTTCGTCTACCGTTTTGAGACCGGCCTTGCAGGGCTTGAAGGTACGGACGCCGAGCCGCATGGCCGCTACACGCGCGCCTATGTCGCTGCCACCATGGGGGACGCCGCCAGCACCGGCGACCAGTACGACCGCCTCGGCGCAAGCATCACAGCTGCACTGTCTAACTTTCCGGACCTTCTCGAAATCGTCCACCAGCAGAACATCCGGTGCCAGGCCGCCGTCGAAAAGGACGGCCTCGATCCGGTCGAAGCCACCATCATCCGCCTTGCCATGGAAGGCATGTGGATGGCGGAGGTCTTCAACGTCATGCACCTCGACCCCGCCATGAAGCAGGCCGTCATCGAGCGCCTGATCACCCGCACCCGTCCCGAGAGCGCCAAACCCTAGCGCGATCTTTCGCCGAAGAATGAAAAAGGAGTTTTCCATGGGCTACAAGCCTTCCCCGCGTCCCGTTTTCGACCGCCCGAGCCACATTCCCTATGCCGGCGTGACGCGCCATCTGTGGGGTGAGGAGAATGCCGGCCTCGTCGACGACTGGATCTATGCTTCTACGGAAAACATCCACCAGATCGTCTTCGGCATGGAGCCGGGTGGCTGCTTCAAGCACACGGATGCCTTTCGCACGATCTTCGGCGCCGACGAACTGCTCTATGTGATCAGCGGCACACTCGGCCTTGCCAACCCGGAAACCGGCGAAGTCTGCATCGCCAAGCAGGGCGAGGCGCTGTTCTTTCGCAAGGACACCTGGCACCACGGCTTCAACCTCGGCGAAGAACAGGTCCGTGTGCTGGAATTCTTCGCGCCGCCGCCGGCCAAGGGCACCTCCGGCCCCTATGCCCGCACCAAGCCCCTGCTCTCGGAAAACCGCTACATCCAGCAGGAGTTCCTTGGCCGCTGGCCAATGGAGGCCGCGGCACGCGAGAAGGCGCGCACGATTCATCCGATGCGCGACTCCGAAATCCTCTTCAGCCTCGATTCCGAAACGCAGGGTGCTTACACCGGCTTCTACTGCGCGACGGACCAGTTGACCGTCGGCAAGACCACGGTGCTCGGCGGCAAGCGCACAAGCGTCGAGCGCCACAAGGGCGACGAGTGCCTCTACGTCGTCTCCGGCGTGCTCAACATCCATATCCCGGATGCCGAGGGCCAGGCCTGGTTCGAATTGAACCCGCGCGACGGCTTCTACATTCCCGCCGGCTTCGACCACCAGTATTTCAACATGTCCCACACGCCCTGCGAATTCGTCTTCGGCGTCGCGCCGGATTTTTAGGAGTAGGAACAGGAGCGGCTTCCACAGACACGAGGCGTTTATCAACCAAAGGCACCCGAAGTGGGTTTGGCGGTGATGCATACGTCATGGTATCGGCAGAAACAGATGATCGGGATGGATATGGAAAATCAATCCTCGCTGGATGCTTTATGGGCTTGAAGCACCTCCCGGATTTGGCGAATCCCGGCGACCGTCTGCGCTTCGTCGCAGGCGGCGTAGCCCATGACAAGGCCCCGCATCGTCGGCTGGTGCCTGAAATATTTCGACATTGGGGTGACATTGACACCGCGCGCGGCCAGCGCATCCGCAACCTGTATGTCGTGCAGGCCCACCCGAAGACGGCCGACCAGCTGGATGCCGGCTTCGCAGGGCAGGATTTCCATATCTGAGCCAAGGCGCTCCGCGCAGATTTCCAGGAACGCCTGTCGCCGGCCGGCATAGAGGCGGCGCATGCGCTTCAGGTGGCGGGTCATGTGCCCCTCCATGATGAAGTCCGCGAGCGCTGCCTGCAGCAAAAGCGGGGCAAACTGGCCCGTCGTGCTCAACGCATTGGCGAAGCCTCTTTGCAATGCCGGTGGCAGGACGATAAAGCCGAGGCGGAGTGCCGGGAAGAGTAGCTTGGCGAAGGTCCCGACATAGATCACCCGGCCGCTATTATCCATGCCCTGCAAGGCCGGAACGGGACGGCCGACGAAACGGTACTCACCATCGAAGTCGTCCTCGATGATCCAGCTGTCGAAGCGCTCGGCGACCTCGAGCAGCGATAGCCGCTGTTCCACCGGCATCGTGATGCCGAGCGGATGCTGGCAGGCAGGCGTGACATAGATGAGGCGGGTTCCCGGCGGCGGTGCCGCGAAGCGCCAGCCATGGTTATCGACAGGAAGGGGAAGGATGTGCGCACCGGCGACGTTGAAGGCGGCCTGGGCGCCGTAATATCCGGGCTCCTCCATCCATACGGTGTCACCCGGATCGAGCAGGAGGCGGGCAAGCAGATCGAAAGCCGCCTGTGCTCCTGTCGTCACGACGATCTGGTCGGGCCGGCAACGTATGCCCCGTGCCGAGGCGAGATAGCCGGCGATTGCTTCCCGCAGTGCCGGCAAGCCGTTGATATCGTAGGTGCCGAAGAGCCTGTCGCCAGCAAAAGCCGCCCTGCGCGCCAGCAGCTTAGCCCAGACCCCGAACGGGAAGGAACGGGCGTCGGGCATACCGGGGTGGAACGCATGCCGACCGGGAACGCCATGATGCACCCGCTGGTCGAGCAACGCACGCCCACGCTTTGACAAGGGACGGCCTTCTCCGGCGATCACCGCAGGGCTTGGCCTTGGCGAAACGGCTGGGAGATCGACCACGGTTGGCCGTGCTCCCGGGCGGTTGAGCAGATAGCCTTCCGTGATGAGCTGATCGTAAACGGCAACGATCGTGTTGCGGCCGAGGCCCAGATCGACGGAAAGCGCTCGCGTCGAGGGGAGTTCGGCGCCGGCCGGCAGCACGCGGGAACTGATCAGGTGAGCAATTGCGCGGTAGAGCTGGCGCTGCAATGGCTCCGGGCTGTTCCGATCGATCGTGAGCGCATCCAGAGGAAACACTTGCCGGTTGCGAGAGGCCGATTTCATGGATGTTTTCCTGCTTGAGATAGCGCCAAACTGGACCCATCATTTCCAGCCAAACTGGCTCTCGCGACGGTTACAGTAAGGAATACTCTAGCGAGGTGCCGCATTCAAGGAAATCGACGCCGGACACCAACAGGCATCGTGGTTTCACTCCTTGGACTTAGCGGCCGGGGAACCAGAATCCAATCAAAGGCAGCGCGTGAAATGAGTGTCAAAATAGGCATCAATCCGATTACCTGGACGAATGACGACGTGCCCGAGCTGGGCGGCGATACACCGCTTGAAACCTGTCTTTCGGAAACCAGCCAAGCCGGCTATGCCGGAACCGAACTCGGCGGAAAGTTTCCGAGGAACTCAAGCGAGCTTGCAGGCATTCTCTCAATCTACGGCCTCGATCTCGTATCCGGCTGGTATGACGGGCGCATCCTGGAAAACACCATCGACCAGGAATTCGATGCGATCCTGCCGCACCTCACGCTGCTGCGCGATCTCGGCGCCCGCCATGTGGTCTATGCGGATACGTCGCGCGGCCGGCATGGCGCGATCCACGATCCGATTTCCCAGCGCCCCAAGCTGATGGATGACGAGTGGAAGGCCTACGGCGAAAAGATCACGACGCTGTCAGAGCGTTTCGCGGATTTCGGCGTACGGATGGCCTTCCATCATCACATGGGCACGATCATCGAGACGGATGCAGAAATCGACCGCCTGATGGCCGGTACGGGCGAGGCCTTCGGGCTTCTCTACGACACGGGTCATTGCATGTTTTCCGGCGGGGACCCAAAGGGGCTGTTGCAGCGCCATGTCGACCGCGTCGTTCACGTCCACTGCAAGGACTACCGGGCTGAAATCCTTGCACGCGCCCGGGCTGAGGACATGAGTTTCATGGGCGCCGTCATGGAGGGAATCTTCACGGTTCCGGGAGACGGGGCGCAGGACTACCTGACGCTTCTCAAGATCCTTGCAGACAACGGTTATGCCGGCTGGCTCGTCGTGGAAGCAGAGCAGGACCCGGCGAAGGCCCATCCACTCACCTATGCGACGATGGGCTACAGGAACCTGAAGGCGCTGGCCGAGGAAGCCGGGCTTGCCGTGACCGGGAAGGAATGAGAATGAGTGTTTTCGGAAACCCCACCGCCGCGGACGACACGAAACCCTTCGTCGTGGTCAACATCGATGATGTCGGCATGTGCCACGGCGCCAATGTGGCCTATCTCGAATTGCGGCGCCTCGGCATTGTCGATTCCGGATCGGTGATGGTGCCGTGCCCATGGTTCCTGGAAATCGCCGAGGCGGGCGCGGAAGACCCGTCGCTCAATCTCGGCGTCCACATCACGCTGACCTCGGAGAAGCGCCACTATCGCTGGCGCTCCCTGACCAAGGCGACACCGGCCTCCGGCCTGGTGGACGCCGACGGTTTCCTGTGGCGTTCCGTGGGTGAGTTGCGCAGAAACGCCCATCCGGATGCGGTCGAGGCGGAAATGCGCGCGCAGATCGACGCCTTCCTGCGCGCGGGGCTCACCGCAACGCATATTGACGGTCATATGGGCGGTGTGTTCTCACCCGAATTCGTCGATCGTTATGTGGCGCTCGGTATCGAATACAAGCTGCCGACCTTGTTTCCCGCCACCATCCAGTCCTACGGTCCGATCCACAATCTCGGCGCAATCGACCATGCTGCCTATGAGGCGCCGGCTGCTCGCCTGGCCGGTGCCGGTCAGGCTCTCGCAAATGCGGTCCTGGATACGCCGTGGCACAGCGAAGTGCCGGCGAGTGAGCGTTATCAGGCGCTCTACAGCAGGATTGGCCCCGGCCTGACTTTCATCTGCTTGCATGCCAATGCGCCCGGGGAAATCGAGGTCATCGAACCGGGGTCAGCCCAGATCCGCATTGACGAATACGAATTGCTGAAAAGCCCGTCCTTCCGCGAATGGGCGGACGGACTGCACGTGCGGCGCGGTTCCATGAGGGAGCGCGCAGCAGCGGGAGCGGCCACACACTGAAACAAGCGGCCAATCGCCAGCATGAAAATCCACAATAACAAGGGAGCAGCACATCATGATTGCATCGGCATTGAAATCAACATCCGCGCGCCTGATCAAATCGGGGTTCCTGGCGGTCACGATCGGGCTCGCGGTTGCGACATCCGCAGCCGCGCAGGCCAAAAACGCCGAAGACGTGCGCATCGTCTTCGTAACCCATGGACAGGCCAACGACGTGTACTGGACGGTCGTGAAGAACGGCATGCTGGCGGCGGCTAAGCAACTCGGCGTCAAGGTCGATTACCAGGCACCGGAGACGTTCGACGTCGTGCGCATGGCACGCATGATCGAGGCGGCGACCGCCTCGGCCCCCGATGGTCTCGTCATTTCCATTCCCGATGCCGATGCCCTCAAGGCACCGCTCGAGGCGGCCAAGGCGGCCGGCATACCGGTCGTGGTCATCGATTCCGGCGAAGAACAGGTCGAGCCCTGGAAACTCGATCTCTTCGTTGGTGGCGGCTCGGAATACGACAACGGTATGCGGGCCGGCAAAATGATGGGTGAGGCCGGCGTAAAGGAAGGCATCTGCGTCAACCACGAAGTCGGCAATGTCAGCCTCGACAAGCGGTGCGCCGGCTTTGCCGACGGGCTCAAGGAAACCGGCGGCAAGTCTTCCGTCGTCGCGGCAACGATGGATCCGACCGATGTGACGCGACGGGTCGAGGCCTATCTGACGGCCAATCCGAATGTAAGCGGTGTGCTGGCACTCGGGCCGACGGTTGCAACGCCCATTCTCAAGATGTTCAAGGAACGTGGCACGCTGGCAAACTACAAGATCGGCAGCTTCGACCTTTCGCCGGAAGTGCTGGACGCCGTGGACGAAGGCAGCGCGATGTTCGCCATAGACAATCAGCAGTTCATGATGGGCTACCTACCCGTCGTCTTCCTCACCAACAAGGCGATGTACAAGACCTTCCCCGCCTCTGCCGTCCGCACGGGCCCGTCCTTCATTCTCCAGAAGGACGCCGCAGCGGTGCGCGACCTCAGCAAGGAAGGCATTCGCTGAGCTGAGCCGGGCTGGCGGCGAAGAAATCGCCGGCCCGGGCCAAGCCAATATAAAAGAGGGAAACATTGCAAATGACGGCGGACGCCATCAATCAGCCCAAAGCCCTGGAGCCCACGCCTCTGGCCGCAAACGGGTATTCATCCAGCAATCTGACGCGCGCGCTTCGGCGGCCCGAACTGGGCGCTCTCACCGGCACAGTCCTGGTCTTCGCCCTGTTCGGCATCTTTGCCGGCAATAGCGGCCTCTTCAGCCCGCTCGGCATCAGCAACTTCCTACAGGTCTCCGGCCAGCTCGGCATTCTGGCAGCGGCGGTTGCCCTCCTGATGATCGGCGGCGAGTTCGACCTCTCAATCGGCTCCATGATCGGATTCGCAAGTGTCACGATCGGGCTTGGCGTGACCGAATTCGGCCTGCCCATCTGGCTGACCATCATCATTGCCTTCGCCTTCGCAATCGCCATTGGAACGGCGAACGGGCTTCTCGTCGTGCGAACGGGGCTGCCGTCCTTCATCGTCACGCTGGCCGGCTTGTTCGTCTTGCGCGGCCTGACCCTGGCGCTGACCCGAACGATCACCGGACGCACTCAGATTCCCTACATCACCGAAGGGCAGGAAGACAGCTTCGTCGTCCAGATCTTCGGCGGCAAGTTCGGCAGCGGGCTTTTCCAGTGGCTGGCGGATATCGGTTGGATCGCGAAACGTGCTGACGGCCTGCCCATGGTGCAGGGCCTATCCATGTCCATTGCTTGGTGGGCTCTGGTTACCGTCCTTGCCACCTGGGTGCTCCTCAAGACCCGGTTCGGCAACTGGATCTTTGCCGTTGGAGGGGATGATCGGGCAGCGCGAAACGTTGGTGTTCCCGTCAATCGGGTCAAGGTCGGCCTTTTCATTTCCACGGCCTGCGCCGCCACTCTGTTCGCCACGATCCAGGTGCTGGAGTCCGGCTCCGCGGATACGCTGCGTGGCTTCCAGAAGGAATTCCAGGCTATCATTGCGGCTGTCATCGGTGGGTGCCTCCTGACGGGAGGCTACGGATCTGCGGTCGGAGCCATGTTCGGCGCGCTGATCTTCGGCACCGTCGAGATGGGTATCTTCTATACCGGCATCGACACCGACTGGTTCCAGGTCTTCCTCGGCGCGATGCTGCTGATCGCCGTTCTCGTCAACAACTATGTGCGCCGCAAGGCGACGGAGGCACGTTGATGGCCGCAACGCCTATAATCGAACTCAAGGGTGTCAGCCGGCGCTTCGGCTCCGTGATCGCGCTTCAGGATATTTCCTTCGCCGCCCTTGCCGGCGAGGTGCATTGCCTGCTTGGGGACAATGGTGCGGGAAAATCCACCCTGATCAAGACGCTTTCCGGCGTTCACCAGCCTTCGGAAGGTATCATGGAGATCGACGGCAAACCGACCTTGTTCTCCTCTCCGCGCGCTGCGCTGGACAAGGGCATTGCCACGGTCTTCCAGGACCTGTCCATGATCCCGCTGATGAGCATTACCCGGAATTTCTTCCTGGGTCGCGAGCCGTTGAAGGGCACCTTTCCGCTCCGGCGTATCGACATGGCGAAGGCCGATGCCATCGTCAACGAGGAGCTGTCAAAGATCGGCATCAACGCGCGCGATCCGCAGCAGGCGGTTGGCACACTTTCCGGCGGCGAGCGGCAATGCGTCGCCATTGCGCGTGCGGTCTATCATGGCGCGCGCGTTCTCATTCTGGATGAGCCGACGTCGGCGCTGGGCGTTCACCAGGCCTCGATCGTTTTGCGCTACATCGCGCAGGCCAGGGCGAACGGGTTGGCGGTGATTTTCATCACGCACAACATCCATCATGCCTACCCGGTCGGCGACCGGTTCACGCTCCTCAACCGCGGACGCTCGCTCGGTACTTTTCGCAAGGACGAGATCGGCGAGACCGAAGTGCTCGACATGATGGCCGGCCGCCGCGACCTCAAATACCTGCAAGCCGAACTCGACATGGTTGCGGGCCGCCGGCCGGGTGAACAGACCGCCCACTGACAGGCCCGTCGGCGGGCCGCGCTCCCTGGATTACAGGCTTTCTCCGGCGGGGACCCCGCCGGAGACAGGTTTCTACTGCCCAAATCCCGGTCGTTTCGGGGTTTGGGTGGCTTCAAGCTCAAAAGGATGAGGAATTGTAATGATCGACGTCAGTCTGTTCGGTGCGGGTTTAATCGGATCCGTCCATGCCGCCAACCTCGCACGCCACCCAGACGTGCGGCTGCGTTACATCGTCGATCCACACCGGCCAGCCGCCGAACAGATCATGGCCACGACAGGTGCCGAAATTGCCGATACGCAAACCGTGCTGGACGATCCTGCCGTCAGGGCGGTGGTCATCGCCTCCGCCACGCGCACCCACGCGGACCTGACGATCGCGGCGGCGGCCCGGGGCAAGGCCGTCTTCTGCGAAAAGCCGATCGACCTTGATATCGGCAGGACCGACGAATGCCTCGCCGCCGTCGAAAAGGCAGGCATTCCTTTCCAGATCGGGTTCAACCGCCGCTTCGATCCGAGCTTCCGAAGCCTGAAGGCGCGCATCGATGCGGGCGAGATCGGCTCTGTCGAGCAGGTCATCATCACCAGCCGCGACCCCGAACCCGAGACCGAAGAAGCGCTTGGCGGCGGCGGCGGCGTGTTTCGAGAAATGACAATCCATGACTTCGACATGGCGCGATATCTTCTGGGAGAAGAGCCTGTCGAACTGTTCGCGACCGGCTCGTCGCTGGTGCTGCCCTACTACGCCAAGCTCGGAGAATACGACACGGCGATGTTCATTCTGCGCACAGCCTCCGGGCGCCAATGCCACATCAACAACAGCGTACGCGCCGTCTACGGCTATGACCAGAGGATCGAAGTACACGGCTCCAACGGCATGTTGCGGGCCGGAAACCGCACGCAGACATCCGTCGAACACTCCGGACCAAAAGAGATCGCGACCGACAAGCCGCTCTATTTCTTCGTCGAGCGGTATCAGGAGTCCTATGCCGCGGAGCTCGACCATTTCGTCACCTGCGTCATCTCCGGGAAGAAGCCGGAGGTCGGCGCAAGCGATGGCCGCAAGGCCATGATTCTGTGCGAGGCGGCGCTCGCGTCGGCCAAATCGGGCCGTTTCGAACCAATTCAATTTTAACCCCGAAAGGTCTGGACATCCGATGAAAAAGTTTCGCCTCGGACTTGTTGGGGCCGGCCGCATGGGGCAGGTTCATCTGCGCGCCGTTGCGGAAAGTGCGCATGTCGAGATCGTCGCTGTTGCTGAACCGTCCGCCGCGGCGCGCGCAGCCCTCTCTCCTTCCGCCTTCGCGCTCCACGCCGACGCCACGACCATGATCGATGCCGGTGGCCTGGACGGTATCCTCCTTGCAACGCCGAGCCACACCCATCTCGCAACAGTCGCCGCGGTCGCCGCACGCGGTCTGCCGATCCTGTGCGAGAAGCCTTGCGGCATCAGCGCGGCACAAGCGGCGAAAGCAGCTGCGATCGCCGAAAAAGCCAAGATCCACCTTCAGATAGGCTACTGGCGCCGGTTCGTGCCAGAACTGAAGGCATTGAAGGACCGCATCCAGGCGGGCCTACTCGGCGAACTTTATCTGGTCTCCTGCTTCCAATGGGATGAGACGCCGCCCGCGACATCGTTTCGGGCCAAGGGGGGCGGTGCCTTCATCGACATGGGTGTGCATGAATTCGACCAGTTGCGCTGGCTGACCGGACAGGAGCTCGGCAACTACTGCGTGGCCGCATCGAAAACGGCGTTCGCTGACGCAGTCCCGGAGGATCCCGATGCCGTTCAGCTTCTCTGCGATCTCTCCGGCGGCGGGAATGGCCTGGTGTCGCTCGGGCGGCGGTTCCCGGTCGGTGATGCCTGCTGGGTGCAGGTGTTCGGCACGCAAGCCTTCACGGAATCGCGGTTCTTCTGGCCCCCCTCCGGTGAGGCCGTGTTTTTCGCGGCCCTGCGCGCGCAACTTGAAGACTTTGCCAGAGCCGCACAGGGAGGGGCGTCGCAAGGAGCAACAGCGTCAGACGCCATTGCCGCTCTCGTTGCAGCGGAGGCAGCAACTCAAGCCCTGGGCGGGCAAGGCAAAAGCGAGGTTTGACCATGCTGAACCACGGGCCGCCTCAGACACTCATGCAGCTGAAGTCCCAGATCGTTGCCGGCGACATCGTCCTCTCAGGAGCATTGCAGAAGGCCGCCGCCGTTGCATTCGACGCTCCGGACAGGATCGCGTTCGAGACGAGGAACCTGTTTGCCCAGCGCAGCGGTGTCGCCATCCAGACCGTCGACCGCTTGTCCCACCAGTTGGGCTACAGGAATTTTCGCGAATTCAGGAATTTGTTTCGCGATCATCTCAGGAAACACCCCGCTCACGGTGATCGGGCGGCCTGCACGCAAAGGTCGGCAAAGCCGAATTCCCTCGGCACGCCAGGACGGGCGGTAAAGTGACATCGCCCCTGTCGCTCACCAAGATATCGTCACTGAGGCTTCGATAATTTTCCGCTCGATATTGTTCTCAGCTTCGGCCCCCCGACATTCAACCGCCGGATGGCATGACGCATCCCTGGAACCAGGAACACGTCATTTTTCACGCGCGTCAGTAGACGCTTTCGTAGGCAGCACAAATTTCGGCCTGTGTCTTGCCGGCAAGGTAGGCGATCTCGCCTTCCTTGTGCTTGACGTAAACGTCGGCGAAACCGTCCGGAAACCAGCCGCAAACCGTTGCGTTGCCCTTGAAGCGCTCAAGGGCGGCTTCGAGGGTTTGCGGCAGGCGGACGTAACCGCGGGCCGCAAGGGCTTCAACGTTCAGAAGCGAGAGGTCCTCCTGCGTCGCTTCCGGCACCTCCAGCCCTTCCTCGATGCCCTGCACCCCGGCATGGACGATCGCGGCGAGCGTCAAGTGCGGGTTGGCGGTACCGTCGGCGGCGCGGAACTCGAAGTTGAACTGGGCGGCGCGCGCGATGTCGCTGATGTCGGAGACCGGGCAAATACGCACGGAGGCCTCCCGGTCGCGAAAACCGAGATTGTTGAAGGCAGCACTCCAGCGATGCGGGGTAAGGCGCAGGTAGGAGACGACGCTTGGCGCGGTGATGGCGATAATCGAGTCGAGATATTTCAGGATGCCGGCAACGAATTTGCCCGCGACATCGGAGAGTTCATGCTTCCCGTCCGGATCGTAGGTGACCGGGTTGCCAATCGAATCCAGCATGCTGATATGCACATGCACGCCGTTGCCGACGCCAGCCGGATCTCGGATCGGCGTGAAGGTCGGATCATAGCCAAGCTCACGGGCGACGAGGCCGACGAGTTCGCGGGTGATCAGCGAATGGTCGGCGACGGTGACGCCCTTTTGCGGCCCCATCGTCACCTCGAACTGGCCGGCGCCGAATTCCTTGAGGATTGTGTCGGGCGTGACACCTGCCTGCCGCATGGCGGCGATGATCGCCTCGCAGAAATGCCGCTCCTCCTGGAAGCCACCGAGCGTGAAGGCCTTACCGACGTCGGAGACCAGATGCTTGATCTGGAATTCGTGCTCGAACGCGCCGTAGAGCGTGACGCCGGCCACCCGTTGCAAGCGCTCAAGCGCCGCTTCCAGGATCGAGCGCGTGCAGAATTCCCATGGCCGGCCATCGGTGTAGCGGATGTTGCCGAGCACAAAATTTTCGTTCGGCGCGCCCTCCTCGCTCTCGATGCTGACGCTGGTTGCCGGATCGGGAATCAGCACGAGATCGCCAAGCGAGCCGAATGGGCTTTCGGCAATGTTGTCGAAGCAGGTGATCTGCACATTGGTCGGCGTCCAGCCGACGCCGCGCTTCAGGCGCTTCTCCATCTGCACCAGCGGAAAAGCCTTGCCGCGCACCTTGCCCGAAAGGTCGCCGCAGCAGGCAACCATCATTTCTTCACGTTTCATCGACGTCCCCGTTTAGCTTGTCCTGGTCATAGCCCGGCATCTCGAAGCGGATGCCGTCCCAATCCTTGATGCGTTTCTGTGTTGCTTCCCAATCGGTCTCGGAGACGCGCACGATCAGCGCCTCGACAAGCGCCATGGCGGCGGCCACCGTATCCCAGGCCGTGCCGGCATCGATCGGCAGGGCCACGATATGATCGGCGCTGCGGGCGGCGGGCGACATCCATTTGTCGGTGACGACAACGATCGTCGCGCCGCGTTTTTCCGCAATCGTCTCGGCAAGCCGCGAGAGGCTGAGCTGGTAGCGCCGAAAATCGAAGAGCAGCACGACATCCTTCTTGCGCATGCGCAGCACGTGTTCCGGCCAGAATTCCGGGTTGTCCGCCATGTGGTAGATGCCGCTGCGGATCTGCCTGAGATGGATCGACAGGAACGCAGCGACATTGTCGCTGACGCGGCCACCGAGAAGGAAGATGTTGCGCGACGGATCGGCAAGCAGGCCGGCGAGAATGTCGAACTGTGCCTGCGAAACCGTTGCCGTCATGTCCTGCATGACGGCGGAAACGCGGGCAACATACTCCGACAGGAACTCAGAATGTCCGACCGGCTTCTGGCTGGACTTCAGGTCGAGCGGTGAGCGCTGCCCCTCCTTCAGCTCGGCGATCAGCTGGCGTTGCAGGT
Source organism: Shinella sp. (assembly GCF_052438155.1). Classification (NCBI taxonomy): domain Bacteria; kingdom Pseudomonadati; phylum Pseudomonadota; class Alphaproteobacteria; order Hyphomicrobiales; family Rhizobiaceae; genus Shinella; species Shinella sp. Next base: position 15,229 of record NZ_JBQVPI010000013.1, read on the forward strand.
CCTGGAAGCCGCTGCAGCCGATCTTGCTGACGAAACGGGTGATCGACGGTGCGCTGACACCGGTCTTCGCCGCCAGCTCCTGAATGCTCTCGAGGCCCGTGAAGGGGTAGTCGGCGAGAATGGCATTGGCGATCTTGCGCTCGCTTGCCGTCAACTGCGCTGCGGCCTCGCGGATCCTCGTGCGGATCGTCGTCGATGATTTCCCATCGCTCATTGGTGTTCGTTCCCGTTGTTGAAACAAATATTCGCTCTTGAAAAAAAATAGTCAAATGGAAAAATTCGATTGACTATGATCGAAAAATTTCTTTGACTAGCCCTCATTGAAGCCAGTACCCGGCCCCTCGTAGGGCCGCATCACGGATGCCATTCCATGCTCAGGTTCGCAGATCGCGACACGACCAGATTGCTGCAGACGGGCGACCCTGATCCCGTGGAATGGATCAATTCCGCCGGCTCCTCGACGATCTTCCTGACCTGCGAGCATGCCGGCCGCGCCGTGCCGCGCACGCTTGGCGATCTCGGCATTCCGGCCGAGGAGATGGAGCGCCATATCGCCTATGACGTCGGCGCCGAGGGTGTGGCGCGTGGCCTTGCCGAACGGCTCGATGCGTCGCTCATCCTCCAGCGCTACAGCCGTCTCGTCATCGATTGCAATCGCCCCCTGGAGGCGAAGGACTGCATTGTCACGCAAAGCGACGGCACGGTGGTTCCGGTTAACGCCGACATCACGGATCTCGATCGCTCCCGCCGCTATGTGGAAATCCACCAGCCGCTGCACGAGGCGATCGCGGTGGCGCTGGATCAGCGCCAGGCGAGCGGAAAACCGCTCTTACTCGTCTCGGTGCACAGCTTCACGCCGGTTATGCGCGCGACAGGCGCCGTGCGGGATTTCGAACTCGGCCTGCTCTACAATCGCGATGCCCGCCTTGCCGAACGACTGGCCGACGCCTTCCGCACCGCCAATCAGGACGTCACCGTCAAGCTCAACGCGCCGTATCACGTCGACGACGTCTCAGACTACACCATCCCTGTGCACGGCGAGCGGCGCGGCATTCCGCACGTGCTTCTCGAAGTGCGCAACGACCTTATCACCGATGCTCGCGGGCAGGAGGAATGGGCCGACCGATTGGCCGGTCCCCTCCGCCAAGCGGCAGACAGAATTGAAGGAAATGCCTGATGGCCGCTAACCATCTGACCACCCGCGAAATCCCGCTCGATCCGGCCGCATCCGCCATCCTCTTCATCGACGTGCAGAACTTTTCCGTGCGCCGTGAGGGCGGAGAGTTCAAGGACGTTTCCGATTCGGATATCGGTGGCAAATACGGCTACTATTTCAAGCGCATCCACGAGGTTGCGATCCCGAACATGCAGCGCCTGCTTGGCGGCTTCCGCAAGGCCGGCATCGAGGTACTGCACACGACGATCGAAAGCCTGACCAAGGACGGCCGCGACCGCAGCCTCGACTACAAGATCACCGGCTTCAACGTGCCGAAGGGCTCGTGGGACGGCAAGGTGATCGATGAGCTTGAGCCGCTGGAAGACGAGATCGTCTTCCCGAAAAGCTCGTCCAGCGTCTTCGTCTCCACGCATATCGACTACACGCTGCGCAATCTTGGCGTGAAGCAACTTGTGCTTTGTGGATTGCTCACCGACCAGTGCGTCGAATCGGCAATCCGCGACGCCTGCGATCTCAACTACCTGGTGACGCTCGTGCCGGATGCCTGCGGCACCTATTCCGAGGAACGCCACAACACATCGCTCAGCGCAATCAAGGGCTATTGCCGGCAGATTTCGACCGACGATCTCCTGAAGGAAATCGGGCAGTAAGAAGCCAGGAACGAACCGACGGGACGGAAACGAGGAGCATTCGAAAGCGGGCCGCACAACAAAACAAAAAGGCCGGACCGCTGATCCATTCATTGCCGAAAAGGCATCATTAAGGGGAACGACCATGATAAAGACTTCCACATTGCTTCTGGCGGCGAGTTTTGCGCTCGCCTCCACGACCACGTTTGCCGCCGACGACAAGATCGTGATCGGCGGCGCGCTGTCGATGACGGGTATCCAGGCCCCGCTCGACACGCCCGGCTATAACGGCGCGCAGGTTGCCGTGAAATTCCTGAACGACAATGGCGGCGTGCTCGGCAAGCAGATCGAGTTCATCAATATCGACGGCAAGTCCGATCCGGTGACGGTCGGCAACGTCGCCGTCGAGTTGATCGACAAGGGCGCCCAGGTCATCGTCGCGCCCTGCGACTTCGACTTCGGTTCGCCGGCCAGCCGCGAGGCGCAGACCGCCAACCTCGTCGGCATCTCGACCTGCGCTTCCGACCCGCTCTATTCCTCCTGGTCGCTCGGCGACAAGCAGTTCACGCTCTCCATGTGGAACACCACGATGGGTGCGACGGCCGCCGACTTCGCGGTCAAGGAAAAGGGCTGGAAGACGGCCTATGTCGTCACCGACCAGTTCATCGCCTATACCAAGTCGCTATCGAAATACTTCGTCGAACAGTTCAAGGCCGATGGCGGCGAGATCCTGCTCGAAGATACCTACACGAACGGCGACAACAACTTTTCCGCCCAGCTCGCGCGTCTCCAGGCGCTTGGCAAGAAGCCGGACGTGATCTTCGTTTCGTCCTACGGCACGGATATCGGCGTGATCATCCGCGCACTGCGTGAAGTTGGCTACGACGCGCCGATCCTCGGCGGCGATGCCTATGACGACCCGGCCATGCACCAGGCGCTCGGCGAAAAGTTCGGCAACAACGTCTATTTCGTCACGCATACCTGGATGGGAGCCGGAGCAGATCCGGAAATGGAAAAGTTCATCGGCCTCTACAAGGAGATGTTCGGCAAGGACCCGGACACTTCCTTCGTCTCGACCGGCTGGGACACGATCATGATGCTCGCCCAGGCGATCAAGGCAGCCGGCTCGACCGATGGCGCGGCTGTTGCCAAGGCGCTGGAAGACGGTCAGTTCAAGCTGCTCACCGGTGACCTCGACTATGGCACAGCCGAAGAAGGCCATGTGCCGAACAAGGCCGCGGCTTTGATCGAACTCAAGGGCGGCAAGCCGACCTTCGTGGGATGGCGCAAGCCGGAATCCTTGCCGAAGCCCTGATCGTTCCCGTTTACGGGCCGGCCCAAAGGCCGGCCCATCACCTTCGGAAAAGCCATGTCTGAAACGCGCCTCGCGGTAAACGACGTGTCGGTGGAATTCACCGGCCTCCGCGCCCTCGACCATGTGTCTCTCTCCGTTTTGACCGGCGAGGTCGTCGGCCTCATCGGGCCGAACGGCTCCGGCAAGACGACGCTCATCAATGCCATTACCGGCCAGGTGAAACTGGCAGGCGGTACGATCACCGCCGGCGATACCAGGCTGTCTGGTCTCTCCCCACGCGAGATCGCGCTTCAAGGCATCAGCCGCTCGTTCCAGATCGTGCGGCTGTTCAACACGATGACGGTGCTGGAAAACGTCGAGGCCGCAGCACTGGCAAAGGGGGCTTCGCTTGCTGTCGCCGCCGAGCGCGCGAAAGGCCTGCTCAACGAACTTGGCCTCACGGCCAAGGCGGACGAGCTGGGCGAAAGCCTGAGCTACGGCGACAAGCGGCGCGTCGAGATCGCCCGGGCGCTCGCCGCCGAGCCACGTTTCCTGCTGCTCGATGAACCGGCGGCCGGCATGAACGACGCCGAGACGGAAACGCTGCTGCACACACTCTCCGAGCTGCCAAAGAAACGCGGTCTTGGCCTTCTTATCATCGACCACGACATGGGTCTCATCATGCGCCTTTGCCACCGGCTGCACGTGCTCGCCTCCGGCCGCACCATCGCGGAAGGGGATGCTGCCCATGTCCGCGGCCACCCGGCGGTCATCGAGGCCTATCTCGGTAAGGGAGCGGCCCATGCTTGATATCCGCGACCTCTCCGTCAGCTACGGCACGATCCGCGCCGTGCGCGGCATCAGCTTCACCGTTGGCAAGGGCGAGCTTGTAAGCCTGCTCGGTGCCAATGGCGCCGGCAAATCCTCGACGCTCAAATGTATTGCCGGCGCGCTGAAAGCGTCGGGCGGGTCCATCACGCTCGCCGGCAAGGACATCACGTCTGCCAGTCCCGAACAGGTGGTGCGTGCCGGTCTCGCCACGGTGCCCGAAACCCGCGACGTGTTTCCGGACCTCACAGTCGCCGAAAACCTCATGCTTGGCGCCTATATCCATCGCCGCGACCAGGCCGGCAACCGGCAGAACCTTGAACGGCAGCACACATTGTTCCCGCGCCTTGCCGAGCGCTCGCGCCAGCCGGCCGGCACGCTCTCCGGCGGTGAGCAACAGATGCTCGTCATTGCCCGCGCGCTGATGTCGCGCCCCACTGTATTGCTGCTCGACGAACCCTCGCTCGGGCTTGCGCCGGCGATCGTCGAACGCATCTTCGAGATGATCGAGACGCTGAAAAAGTCCGGCCTCACCATCCTGCTCGTCGAGCAGAACGTGAACCAGGCGCTCGCCGTCGCCGACCGTGCCTATGTCATGCGGCTCGGCGCGGTCGTCACATCCGGCACGCCCGACGAGATCCGCGCGACCAGCGATCTCAGCGCGCATTATCTGGGAGGCTGACCCATGGCTTTCGCAATCCAGTTCGTCATCGACGTCTTGAGCCTCGGCGGCGCCTACGCCCTCATGGCACTCGGCCTCGTCATCATCTACGGCATCCTGCGGCTGGTGAACTTCGCCTATGGCGAGCTCATCATGGTCGCCGGCTACACCATGTTCCTCACCAGCGGCTCCGGCCTACCCTGGATCATCATGGCGGTGCTCGCCGTCGTTATGGCGATCGTCTTCGGCATCATCACCGACTATGCCGCCTTCCGTCCGGTGCGCGCCAAGTCGGTGACCGCAGTCCTCATTACCTCCTTCGCCTTCTCCAACCTGTTGCAGAACGCGGCCCTGCTCTTCATTTCTCCCCGCCCGCGCAACGTGCCGCTGCTGGAAATTTTCTCCGAAACGGTCTCGATCGGCGGTGCGATCACGCCGGTGCGCAATCTCATCACCATTGCTGCCTCCATCGTGCTGCTTGCCGCCGTCGCCTTTCTGATGCGCAAGACGACACTCGGCATCGCCATGCGCGCGGCGGCGACCAACTTCACCATGGCGCGCATGCTCGGCGTGCCGGCGAACCTCATCATCTCGTCTGCCTTCGCACTCTCCGGCTTCCTCGCCGGCGTGGTCGGCATCCTGTGGATCGGCCGCATCGGCACCGTCGTGCCGGGCGTTGGCATGGAGCCGTTGCTCATCGCCTTCATCGCCACCGTCATCGGCGGCATGCGCAGCCTGCCCGGTGCCGTCGTCGGCGGGTTCCTGCTGGCACTCATCGACACGACGCTCAACTATACCCTGTCGCAGGATCTTCTGAAATTCCGCGACGCCTTCACCTTCAGCCTCGTCATCCTGATCCTGCTCTGGCGCCCCGATGGCCTCATCAAGGGTCCGGCGAGCGGTCAGCGGACCTGAGGAGCGGAACCCATGAAACATTCCTATCTCACCGCCCTCATCCTCATCGGTGTCATCCTGATCATCGGCGTCGGCAGCCAGCTTCTCGGCATCCGCCTCTATGACCGCATCGCCACCAACCTGTTGATCTCGCTGGTGCTGGTCATCGGATTGCAGACCTTCATGGGCAATTCCGGCCTGCTCTCCTTCGCCCATATCGGCTTCATGGGGCTTGGCGCCTACACCTCCGCCGTGCTCACCATCCCGGCGCAGATGAAGGGCATGGCACTGCCCGACCTGTACGAATTCATGAAGCTGGTGGAAGTCTCGCCCCTTATCGCCATGCTCGCCGCCGGCGTTCTGGCCGCAGTCGTTGCTGCTGTCGTCGCCTATCCGCTGATGCGACTGTCCGATGCGGCGTCGGTCATCACCTCCTTCGCGCTGCTCGTCGTGCTCTACACGGTCATGAACAACTGGAGCGCCTTCACCAACGGCCCGCGCACCCTTTTCGGCCTACCGAAGACGACGGACATGCCGATCGCCGCCATCGTCGCCGGCATCGTCGTCATCGTCGCCCTGCTCTTCAAGGAATCGCGCACCGGAAAGCTCCTGCGCGCCTCCCGCGAGGACGAGGTGGCGGCCGCAGCCCTCGGCGCCAACATTCCGCACCTGCGCTGGCGCGCCTTCATCCTCGCCGCGTTCATCGCCGGCATCGGCGGCGCGCTCTGGGGCCACTTCATCACGTCCTTTGCGCCAAAAGCCTTCTACCTCAAGGAGACCTTCCTGATCGTCACCATGCTGGTGATCGGCGGGGCCAACACGGTGACCGGCGCTGTTGCCGGCACGGTCCTCATCACCGTCGCCTATGAGGGCCTGCGCAGCACGGAGTCGGCGCTGAACGCCACGTCCGTCGGCGCCGGCCAGGTCATCGGCCTTACCGAAATCGTGCTGGCGCTCGCTATGATCGCCGTGATGATCCTGAAACCCGGCGGTCTCTTCCCCAACCGCGAGATCGGCCACATCCTCACCCGCGCCCGCCGCAAGAAGGAAACCGCACCATGAGCTGGAAGACCGCCTACCGTTCCTTCTACTACGCCAATGCCGAGGCGCCGGACGACATCGTGCTCGACCCGGAAACGACGGCGCTGCTCGTCATCGACCTCCAGAACACCTATCTCGACCCGAAGGACACGCCGGAAGAAACCGCCCGCTGGCAACCGTTCTACGACCGCGTGCGCGGGACCGTAATCCCGAACACAGCACGGCTGATCGAAGAATGCCGCAAGCGCAAGGTGGAGGTCATCTACGCCCGCATCGCCTGCCAGAAGCCGGACGGCCGCGACCGCTCGCTCAGCCAGAAGAAGCCCGGCTTCAATTACCTGCTTCTGCCGAAGGAGCTGCCGGAAGGCCAGATCGTACCGGAGCTCGAGCCACGCCCCGACGAAATCGTCATCACCAAGACGACCGACAGCGCGCTGACCGGCACGAATCTCCGCCTGATCCTCGCAAATATGGGCATCAAGGACGTCATCTGCTGCGGCATCTTCACCGACCAGTGTGTCTCCTCGACCGTGCGCAGCCTCGCCGACGAAAGTTTTGGCGTGGTGGTCGTCGACGATTGTGGTGCTGCGGCAACGGATGAACTGCACAAGCGGGAACTCGAGATCATCAACATGATCTACTGCCATGTCGTCCAGCTCGACGAGGTTTTGACCTTCTTCAAATAGGCGAGGAAAGCACGATGTCCGGTCTCTACGCCCGCGAAAGCCGATCGGTCTCGAAAATGGCGCATCTGCGGTTCTTCCCGCAGGCGATCGTCGGCGGCAGCGGTGCCTATCTCACCGGCGACGACGGACGGCAGCTCCTCGACTTTGCCGCCTCCTGGGGCGCGGCCAGCCTCGGCCACTCCCATCCCGCGGTCCGCGCGGCGGTCGATCGTGCGCTCTCGGACCAGGCGGGCGCCAGCTACCTTTCGACCGCAAACGAGCCCTGCGTGCTGCTTGCGGAAAAGCTCCTGTCGCTGGTGCCAGAGCGCGCCCGCGGCCGGGTCTGGTTCGGCCATTCCGGCTCCGACGCCAACGAGACGGTCGCCCGCATGGTCGTCGCCGCCACCGGCCGGCCGCGCATTCTCGCCTTCAGCGGCGCCTATCACGGCGGCACGGTCGGCTCGATGGCCGTCTCCGGCCATCCGGCCCAGCAGGGCACTCGGGCCGAAGGCCTGACGCTTGTGCCCTATCCCAACAGCTATGCAGCCGGTAGCCCGGAAGCCGCGAAGGACGCAGCACTTGCCCATCTCGAAACGCTTTTCGCGACGGACGTGCCGCCGGAAGAGGTGGCCGCTTTCTTCATCGAGCCGATCCAGTCGGACGGCGGCATGCTGGTTCCGCCGGACGGCTACTTCAAGGCGGTGGAAGCACTCTGCCGCAAGCACGCCATCCTGCTCGTCTCGGATGAGGTGAAGGTCGGTCTCGGCCGCAGTGGCCGCTTCAACGCCTTCGAGCATTCCAGCATCGAGCCTGATATCGTCGTCTTCGGCAAGGGCCTTGGCGGCGGCCTGCCAATCTCTGCGGTGGTCGGCCCGGAAGCCATCATGAACCACGCTGTCGCCTTCTCGCTACAGACCGTGCACGGCAACCCCGTCTGCGCCTCTGCAGCACTTGCCGTGCTCCAGACGATCGAGCGCGACCATCTCGTCGAGAACGCAGAGAGAACCGGCACTGTGCTGCGCGACGCCCTCGATCGCCTCGCTGCGCGCCAGGCGCTGATCGGCAATGTGCGCGGCCGCGGCCTTGCTCTCGGCGTCGAACTCGCCACCGACCGCGCGAGCCACGAACCGGCAGCACGGCAGACTGCACTCACCGTCTACCGCGCCTTCCAGCTTGGCCTCGTGCTGTATTACGTCGGGGTCCAGTCAAACGTGCTCGAATTCACTCCACCCCTGACGCTCACCGAAAACCAAGCACAGGAGGGCGTCGCCATCCTTGATCAGGCCCTCGCCGATGTCGCAGCAGAGCGGGTCGACGAGAGCCTGCTTGCCGATTTCGCAGGCTGGTAGCCTATCCAGGCTGGCTATGGGGCTTTGGAATGGGAGCGCGCGAATCGTTTTCCTAGGAAACGACAAAGCCGCGCCCCAGCACCTTACTTGACGCCGAAGACGACATCATCGCCGCTGAGGGATTCGAAGCCGTTTGCGGTCAGGACGGCCGGCATGCTGGCGCCGACGCAGCCGACGCCGTCTTCGTAGAGGCAGGGCGTGACGTGGAAGCACATGCCCTCTTCGAGAAGAGCGTCATGATCGCGGCGGAGCGCCATGACGTTGTCCTCGCCCCAGCCGGGCGCGAACGAGCCGCCGATGCTGTAGGCCGGGCGCGTGACCATCCATTCGGCAAAACCGCGCCGTTCGATCACACCCTCGAAGATGCGAGCCGCCTCATGCGCCGTCATACCGGGACGCACCCGGGCAAAGCCTTCGTCGAGCGCTTCCTTACAGACGTCGAACAGCTGCAGCACGCGCGCAGCGGGCTGGCCGATCGAATAGAAACGGAAGATCGGTGTGTGATAGTCGAAGACGGACGCGGCCGGCTCGATATTGACGAGTTCGCCGCGGGAAATCGGCGCGCCGCACCAGGTGACATGGGCGCGGGCCGTGCGCGGGCCGGCGCAGACATTCGGCATCTTGGCCGGACGGTGGCTACCATTGGCCATCATGCTGTCGCTGACGACCATGGCAAGCTGCGTATCGGTCATGCCCTCCTGCAGCGCCGCAAACCCGTCCAGGCACGATTGCGCCGCGATATGGCCGGCCTTGCGCAGGAGGTCGATTTCAGCAGGGCTCTTGATGCGGCGCAGATGTTCGACGAGACCCGAGGCATTGAGGACCGCATCGTCCTTCGGCCGCAGGAAACCGGCGATGGCCATCTGCACCGTACCGTATTCCGCGGCAATAACAGGTTTGCCGGGGACGAACTCGGCAATCGTGCGGGCGAGCACCGTCGCATAGTCCTGTCCGTCCGGCACGCCGATGCCGTCGTCAGCCCAGATCTTGCCCTTCAGCGCGCGGATATTGCTGAGCTCCGTCAGGCGCATCACCCAGACGGCCTTGCCGTCTGCCCGCACGATCAGCGAGGTCGCGCCGTGCGCGAGCGAGCCGAAGCCCGTCAGGTAATACATGTTCTCGGTCGAGTTCAGCACGCAGGCATCGATGCCGCGTTCAGTCATGAGCGTTCTGAGCGCATCGCGGCGGGCGAGATATTCTTCGGGCTGGAAGGGCAAACGATCGTAGTCGGTCGACATGGTTTCTGCTCGCATTCTAGAGTTTGTCAGGGAAAAATGGGAACCGGTTTTTCCGAAAAGACAAACGAAAACAAAGAACCCTAGAGTCTGTCTGATTCAGAATGAGCCAGACAGACCCTAGAAGTGGGAGTTCTGCGGAGAGCGGCGACGGACGTCGCTCTCCGCTCTGGCCTCAATCGCTCTTCTTGAGGTTCCAGAAGACCGGGACGTCCTGCGTCACCAGCACGTCGGAAACCTTGTCGGAGAAGGCGACGAAGGTGTTCCACTGGCCGAGCGGAATATGGTGGCCGGTCTCGAAGGCGCGGATGGAATATTCCGCCGCAACCGCCTTGCGGGCTTCCTCGCCGTCGGCAAGGGCGAATTTCAGGCGAAGGTCCTCCAGGGCCTTGTCGCAGGGCCAGCCGAAGATGCCCTTCTCGCAAGCGGCCGAGAAGGTGATGCTCCAGACCGGATTGGAAACGACCTGCCCGCCGACATAGGAGTGGAGCAGGTTCCAGCCGCCCTTGTCGGCCGGTTCCTTGGAATTGCGGCGCTTCAGCACCGTCGCCCAGTCCATTGCCTGCACGTCGACGGTCAGTCCGATGTCGCGCAGCGCCTGCACCGTCACCACCGTTTCCGGATGCACGATGCTCTCGTCGGTCGGGTCGAGAATGACGATCGGCTTGGAGAAATCCCAGCCCGCCTCCTCAAAGAGCGCCTTGGCCTTCTGCGGATCGGGAGCCTTCAGGGCATCGAGCCCTGCCTCGGTCTCCATCGGCGTGCCGCAGATGAAGAAGGAGGCGCAGGTCTTGAAGTAATCGGGATTGCCGTTGACCGCCTGGAGATAGTTCTCCTGGTTCGTCAGGTAGAACATGGCCTGACGTGCCTTGGCATTGTCGAAGGGCGGCTGGGTGTGGTTGAAGAACAGCGTGCCCTGCGTGCCGGTCTCGTTGACAACCTTGGTCTTGAGGTTGCCGGCCGCCTCGATGACAGGAAGCAGGTCGAGCGAAGGGCTCTGCCAGAAGTCGATCTCGCCACCCATCAACGCCGAGAGTGCCGTCTGCTGGTCCTTTATTATATCCCATTCGACCACGTCGAACTGGACGACCTTGCCACCGGCAAAGGCGCTTGCCGGTTCCGAACGCGGCACGTAGTCGGCAAACTTTTCATAGACCACCTTGCTGCCCGGCACCCATTTGTCCTTGGCGAACTTGTACGGACCGGAGCCGGTATAGTCGGTGATTTCCTTGAAGGGGTCGGTCTCGGCGATGCGCTTGGGCATCATGAACGGAATGTTCGAGGCCACCTTGCTCAGGGATTCCAGCACGATGCCATAGGGTTCGTTGAACTCCAGCTCGAAGGTGCGCTCGTCGACGGCACGCATCTCCTTGAGCTGGCGCGCCATAAGCTGGCCGGCGGCATCGCGCGCCTGCCAGCGCTTCAGCGAGGTCACGCAATCCTCCGCCGTGACCGGCGCCCCATCATGCCATTTCAGCCCTTCGCGCAGGGTGAAGCGATAGGTCTTCTTGTCGTCCGACAGCGTCATGTCCTGAACCATCTGCGGCTGCGGCACGAAGTGCTCGTCGAGCGCGTAGAGCGTGTCGTAGATCATGAAGCCGTGCATCTTCACGATGTCGGCGGTCGCGCCCATCGGGTCGAGCACCTGAAGGTCGGCGCTCGGCACGACCCTCAGCGTGGTTTCGGCAAGAGCGGCGCCCATGCTGGACAAGAGCACGGCCGAAGCGAGGAGCGCCCGGCACGATGTTTTCACATGATTGAACATTGTCATTCCCCTTTTGGTAAAAACCTGTCGTCAGGCCGGAACGGGTTCTTCCGCCCGGCCGGGTATCGAGGCGAGAAGCTCGCGGGTATAGGCATGAGCGGGCGCAGCGAAGACCGAGGCCACCGTGCCCTCCTCGACGACCACGCCGCGATGCATGACGATCAGCCGGTCGCAGATCTGTGCGGCCACGCGCAGGTCGTGGGTGATAAAGAGGATCGCAAGGTCGAAGCGCTTCTGGATATCATCGATGAGGCGCAGCACCTGGGCCTGCACCGAAACGTCGAGCGCCGAAACCGCCTCGTCCGCAACCAGAATGTCCGGCTCCATGGCGAGCGCCCGGGCAATCGAAATGCGCTGACGCTGGCCGCCGGAAAACTGGTGCGGGAAGCGGTCGATCGCATGCGGCTCCAGGCCGACGAGTTGCATCAATTCTTTCGCCCGCTCCGTCGCCTCGACCCTGCTCAGCCCGAAATTCATCGGCCCTTCAATGATCGACTGGCCGACCGTACGGCGTGGATTGAGCGAGCGGTATGGATCCTGGAAGACCATTTGCAGGCGCTGGCGGAAGGCGCGGCTGCTCTGGCCGGAAGTTAGCTCCACGGTGCCGGAGGACGGCTTGATCAATTCGGTGATGCAGCGGGCAAGCGTAGACTTGCCGGAACCGGACTCGCCGATGATGCCCAGCGTCTCGCCACGGCGCACGGTCAGCGAGGCGCCCTGCAAGGCATGCACCGTGCGCTTGTCACGGAAAAGGCCGCCGCTGTGATAGGTCTTTGCCAGCCCATCCACCTTGATCGCCACGTCGCCAGTGACGACATGGCCCTTGCGTTTCGGCTCCAGCGTCGGCACGGCGGCGATCAGCATGCGCGTATAGTCGGTGGCCGGCGCATCGAGCACTGCGGCCGCAGGTCCCTGTTCGACGACCTTGCCGGCCTTCATGACCACGACCCGGTCGGCGATCTCGCGCACGACGCCGATATCGTGGGTAATGAAAAGCACGCCCATGCCGCGGTCGCGCTGCAGATCGCGGATCTGCGCAAGGATCTGCGCCTGCGTCGTCACGTCGAGCGCCGTTGTCGGCTCGTCGGCAATGAGGAGCTTGGGGCCGAGGATGAGTGCCGCGGCGATCAGCACGCGCTGGCGCTGGCCGCCGGAAAGCTGGTGCGGGAAGGCGTGGTACATCCGCTCCGGATCGGGCAGGCGGACCTCGTTCATCGCGGCGATGACCCGGTCGAAACGCGCACGGCCGGAGAGTTTTAGATGGGTGCGCAGCACTTCGTCGATCTGCTTGCCGACGGCTTGGACCGGGTTCAGAGCGGTCATCGGCTCTTGAAAAATCATGCCGATGCCGCGTCCGCGCAGGTCCCTGAGTTCAGCGGGCGTCGCCTTCGTGATGTCGCGGCCCTCGAAAAGGATGCGGCCTTCCGGCTTCGGAAACACCTTCGGCAAGAGGCCCATGATGGACTGGGCCGTGACGGATTTGCCGGAGCCGGATTCGCCGACGACACAGACGATCTCGCCGGCAGCGACCGAAAGCGATATGTGGTCGACGGCAAAACCGCGGTCGCCGTCGCCGGGCAAGGCAATGGCGAGGTTCTCGACCTCGATGACGGGTGGGGTCTTCATCAGCATCACCTTCACATCCGTTTTGCAATGCGGGGGTCGAGCGTGTCGCGCAGGCCGTCCCCAAGCAGGTTGATGCCGAGCACAGTCAGCGCCAGGAAAAGGCTTGGCAGGAAGACCAGCCGCGGTGCGACCTGGAAGAAGGTGCGCCCTTCCGAGATCATGTTGCCCCAGCTGGGGATTTCCGGCGGCAGGCCGGTGCCAAGGAAGCTGAGACCCGCCTCAATGAGGATGGCGGAGGCGCAGATATAGGTGCCGAGCACCATCAGCGGCGCATAGGTGCTGGGCAGGATGTGCCGGACGAGAATCTTCGGTGTCGAGGTGCCGACGGAGATGGCGGCCTCGACAAAGGGTTCCTCGCGCACCGTCAGCACGACGCTGCGCACGAGCCGCACGACGCGCGGGATTTCCGGAATGGTGAGAGCCACGATGACCGTGCCGATGCTGGCGCGGGTCAGCGAGACGAGCGCGATGGCAAGCAGGAAGGTCGGGATCGCCATGAGCCCGTCCATGACACGCATGACGACCGCATCCACCCAACGGAAATACCCGGTCACCAGGCCGATGGCGACGCCGAGAAGAAGGCTGGTTGCCGCAACGCAGAGGCCGATGAGGATGGAGCTGCGCGCGCCGTAGATTGCACGACTATAGACGTCGCGGCCGAAGAGGTCTGTGCCGAACCAGGCAAGCTCGGATGGCGGCTTCAGTCGCATGGCCGGCGCTATACGGCTCGGATCGACCGTGCCAAGCAGGGGTGCCGCCAGCGCCATCAGGGCAATCGCCAGGACGAGCAGGCCGCCGATCAGGACGGAAGGATTGCTCAGGAAGGCCGGCAGGCGACGCTTTGCGGAAGCCGGCGCGGCCGAGGGGGGAGCAAAGCTGTTCATCAGTAGCGCACCCTTGGATCGAGGAAGGCATAGCCGATGTCGATCGCCAGATTGACGAGGACATAGACGCCGGAGAACATGAGGATGACGCCCTGGATGACCGGGTAGTCGCGCTTCAAGATGGCATCGACCACCAGGCGCCCGACGCCGGGAATGTTGAACACGGTCTCGATCACCACGACGCCGCTGATCAGGAGTGCGACGCCGATGCCGATGACCGTGAGGATCGGGATGGCCGCATTGCGCAATGCATGGCGGGTCACGACAAGGCGCTCCTTGACGCCCTTGGCGCGCGCCGTGCGGATGAAATCTTCCCCCATCATCTCGAGCACGCTGGCGCGCGTGATGCGGGCAATCAGCACCAGGTAGGCAAGGCCAAGCGTCACTGTCGGCAGTGCAATGGTGGAGAAAAACGGGCCGATCCCGTCACGTATGCTGGCAAAGCCCTGCACCGGCAGCATGCGCAGTTGCAGCGAGAACACATAGATCAGGCAATAGCCGAGCACGAAGACCGGCACGGAAAAGCCGAGCACCGAAACAAGCATCAACGTCCTGTCGAGCCAGCTGCCAGCCGTCGCGCCGGCGATGGTGCCGAGCGGCACGGCTATCACGATGGCGAAGATGAGTGTCGTCAGCGCCAGCGACGCCGTCGGCTCGATCCGCTGGAGGATGAGGTCGGACACCGGGATGTTGGAAAAGATCGAAATCCCAAGATCCCCCTGCAACAGGGAACCCGCCCACATGAAGAACTGGGTGATCAGCGGCTGATCAAGCCCAAGCGAGATACGGATCTTCTCGATTGTCGCCGCGTCCGCGTTGTCGCCGGCGATGACGACCGCAGGGTCGCCAGGGCTCAGCCGCAGCAAGAGGAACACGGCGATCGAAACGATGAGAATGACGGGCACCAGGCCCAGCATCCGCTTTGCAACAAAAGCAAGCATGCAATTTTTCCAAATTATTGAATGCAATCTTGCATACATACTGCATACATGCCCCGCAGGTAAAGCGCTTTTGACAAAAACTGAGCCGTTTCCCGATATGCGCGCATCAATGTGAAGGGCCGCAAGCCCAGCATGTATCGCCGGAGAGCCGCCAGGGTGAGGCGCGTCTGGTATACAACCTGAAGGCATTTTTATGTGGAGAAGGCGCCCGGATACATATCGTCCCTCGCGCCGGCGATGCCTATTGTCTCGCACCCGACCGATTGGGTGAGCATGGCGCTTTTCTTCGTCCACCACTTGCGCTGGCAGTCGTTTCCGACAAGGACGGGCGGCGCATGTCCTTGTCGGAAATGGAGGGCAGTATTCCACGCCGAAACAAAGAGGTTCCCAAGTGAGGTTCTCTGCGATCGCTTCACGCGGCTTGTGGAAAAACAGCCTCCCGTATCGCGATTGACGCCGACAAGTTCAACCTGAGTCGCAATGCGAGGTTCCGGAACTTTTTTAGCGTGCTCGAAAAGCGAGCACTCCGTGCGTTATTATATGCTTTTCGGAAGCGCGTTCTTCGCGTTTGATGCTGGTGAGGAGCAGGCTCTGGAATGTGCCTGCTGTCGTTTTGGGAGGAACGAAAATGAAGAACACAACGGACAAGGCGCGCCTGCTGCTTGGCGCATCGGTTACTTTTCTGTGCTCGCTGGGGATGGCCGAGGCCGCGGATCTCCAAAAGGTCACCTTCATGACGAGCTGGTATGCTCAGGCCGAGCATGGTGGTTTCTATCAGGCCAAGGCGAAAGGTCTTTACGAGAAGGAAGGGCTCGAAGTCACCATCAAGATGGGGGGGCCTCAGATCAACGGCATGCAGCTGCTGCTGGCCGGCGAAACCGACTTCTACAACGGCTTCGACTTTCAGGTCCTGAGCGGCGTGGAACAGAAGTTGCCGGTCAAGGCGGTCGCCGCCATGTTCCAGCATGACGTCAACGGCATGCTGACCCACAAGGATGTCGACAGCCTCGCCGGCCTGAAAGACAAAACCCTCATGATCGCAACGTCCGCCCGGGCCTCATGGTGGCCTTGGCTCAAGGCCAAGCATGGCCTGGAGGACACGCAGGTCCGGCCGTATACCTTCAACGTCCAGCCGTTCCTGGTCGATCCACAGTCGGCCCAGCAGGCCTTCCCGAGCTCGGAACCTTTCACGCTCGAGAAGCAGGGCGTGCCCTACAACTTCTTCCTGTTCGCCGACGAGGGTTATCCGCCCTACGGCATCACGCTCGTCACCCGCACGGATGTCATCGAAGGCAAACCGGATGTGGTGGAGAAGTTCGTGCGCGCCTCGATCGAGGGATGGAAGAGCTATCTTGCCGATCCGGCGGCGGGCAATGTGCTCATCAAGGAAGCCAACCCCAAGATGAGCGACGCGCAGCTCGCCTTCGCCCTGAAGCGGATGAAGGAACTCGGGCTCGTTACCGGCGGTGACGCGGCGACGGACGGCATCGGCATCATGAAGGAAGAACGCTGGAAGGCGAGCTATGACTACATGGTCTCGGCGGGCCTGCTCAAGCCCGAGACGAACTGGAAGGACGCCTTCACGATCGACTACGTGAAGGGCCTGAAAATCAAGCCAGATTGAGGTGACGGATGACGCAACTGGCATTTTCAAGGAAAATCGAGAGTAGTATGGCGCTTGCGCAACAAACAGCCATCATTGACGTCCGTTCGGCGGAAAAAACCTTCCCGAACGGATTCAGAGGGCTTGAACCGGTCAACCTGCGGGTGGAGCCCGGTGAGTTCCTGACGCTGATCGGTCCCTCGGGCTGCGGAAAAAGTACACTCCTCGGCATGATGACGGACCTCTTGAAACCGTCCGGCGGGGAACTCAGCTGGTGGGGCGGCTCGTTCGACCAGACCGGAACGGCGGGCAAGTCACTGTCCATCGTCTTCCAGGATGCGACGTTGATGCCCTGGGCGACGATTCAGGCAAATGTCCGCCTGCCGCTCGACCTTGCGAGGACGCCCCGCAAGGAGGCGGACGAGCGGGTGCGCCTGGCGCTGGAGAAGGTGGGGCTTGCCGGTTTCGAGGATCGCCTGCCGCGGCAGCTCTCCGGCGGCATGCGCATGCGTGTCTCGATCGCGCGGGCGCTGGTGACGGAGCCCAATCTGCTCCTGATGGACGAGCCCTTCGGAGCGCTGGACGAGTTCACGCGCAACAAGCTCGATGCCGATCTTCTGGAACTCTGGCGTGAACGCGGCCTGTCGATCGTGTTCGTGACCCATTCGATCTACGAGGCAGTATTCCTGTCCACGCGCGTCGTCGTCATGGCGGCCCGGCCGGGCCGAATCTCGAAGATCATCGACATCGACGCCCCCTGGCCGCGCGACGATGCGTTCCGGGGCAGCCCGCGCTTTGCCGCGCTTTGCGCGGAACTGTCGCGGGAACTGCGCGAGGCTTCGGAAATGTCCGGCAGCATGTCCGGAGGAGGCAAACCATGAAGAACGCGACCACAAACTTCGACGGCACGCTTCGGTTCGCAGGACCGGCTGTCGTCGGCGTCACAATCCTGGTGCTGTGGCAGGTCCTGTGCACAGTCAATGATGTGCCGATCTACCTCTTTCCCAAGCCGAGCGACATCTGGGCGAGCTTTGCCGAGAACCTGACATCGCTTCTGCGGGCGCTGTCGGTCACGCTTATGGTGACGATACAGGCCTTTGCTGTGGCGGTGGTGGCAGGGACTGCCATCGCCTTCCTGTTCAACCAGAGCCGCCTCATCGAGGCGTGCCTGTTTCCCTACGCGATCATCCTGCAGGTCACGCCCATCGTCGCCATCTCGCCCCTCATCATTATTCTGGTGAAGGACACGCGGCTGGCGCTCACCCTGTGTGCGGCGATCGTCGCACTGTTTCCGATCATCTCGAACACGACCCTCGGGCTGCGCAGTGTGGATCCGGGTCTGCTGAACCTCTTCCGCGCGAACAAGGCTTCCCGGCTGCAGACGCTGATGCGCCTGCGCATTCCGAGCGCCCTGCCCTACTTCTTCGCGGGCCTGCGCATTTCCAGCGGGCTTGCGTTGATCGGCGCGGTCGTGGCGGAGTTCGTCGCCGGCACGGGCGGCATGGGCTCCGGCCTTGCCTATGAAATCCTGCAGGCCGGCTTCCAGCTCGACATACCGCTTATGTTTGCGGCGCTCGGGCTGATCACCCTGGTCGGCATCGTGCTCTTCGCCGCCATGTCAGCGCTATCGAACTGGGCGATCGGATCCTGGCACGAGAGCCATGCGGAAGAGCGCGGGCACGGATAACCCACGGTCAAACAGCCAATCCGACAACACACACGAAGGTCCAGCCACGCCCCGCCCGACCGGCGGCCGACGGGGCGTGGCTGAGGGCTGTCGTGCCGATTACCAGCAATGCGGGAACACGCAGATGAGCTACATGGAAACCGTACACTACGACAAGGTGCGTGCGATCTTCGCCATCCTGAACGGGGAGCGTGAAGCGGACCTCCTTTTGAAGAACCTGAACATCCTCGATGTTCACGGCGAGACCGTCTACCAGGGCTCGATCCTCGTCTATGACAAGCGCATCATCGCGCTCAATCCCGACGAGAGTGTCCTGAAGGTGAAGGACGTCTTCGACGGCAAGGGGCTCTATGCCATTCCGGGCTTGATCGACGCCCATATCCATTTCGAGTCCCAGCTTGCCCACCCGACGGCGCTTGCGGAAGCGATGGTGCCCTGTGGCACGACGACGATCTATTCCGAATGCCTCGATCTGCTGAGTGCGGCCGGGCAGGAGGGTGTGCAGGCGGCGGAAAACCTCTTCCGCGACTATGACAAGCTGCCCTACCGCCTCTATGCCTTCGCGCCGGGCAAGAAGGTCTCCGCGACGGTGACAAACCGCGTGCTCGACATGGAACCGGTAATCGGCCTCGGCGAGTTCGAGCACTTCACCTATTCGTCCGGTGATGACGACGACTTCCGCAAGGCTGCCTGGGTTCGCGCCCGCGGTGGCTTCATGAACGGCCATTGGGGCGTCACCGCGCTCTCCGACATGATGCTCAACTACCTGCCGGCCATCGGCTGCTCCAACAACCACGACGTCTGGAACGAGAAGGACATCGAAAAAAGCATCCGCTACGGCTTCCCGACGCATATCAAGTTCGGCGTCGGCTCCAGCGAGGTGATCAAGGTCCTGCTGCGGTCCATCGTGGATCGCAAATGGCCGACCGACAACTTCATGCTCTGCACGGACAACATCTCCATCGAACGCCTGCTGACCATGGGGCACATGGACTGGATCATCTCGCTTTGCGCCGAGATGGGCATCAACCCGATCCATGCGATCAAGATGGCGACCTACAACACGGCGCGCTCCTTCCACATGGAAGACCAGATCGGCTCGCTGACGCCCGGCCGCTTCGCCGACATCGTGCTGACCGACAGCCTGTCGAAGATCAATCCGCTCTATGTGTTCAAGGATGGCGAACTTGTAGCAAAGGATCGCAAGCTCCTGAAGAATGCCGAGATCGACTATTCCGGCATGTGCAAGAAGGGCGTGCCGGGCCTTGCCGATCTTTCGGCCGAGCAGCTCGATATCGTGCCGCTGGAAATTTCTGAAGATGGCAACACGGCAAAAATCTATCTGTTCGACGTCTATGGCCGCGGCCATGCAAAGTTCTACCAGGAAGTCTGGGTGCCGCTGCGGGACGGCAAGGTGGTGCCCGAGGTCGATGGCGTCAAATACAGCCGCCTGTCGGTCATCCAGCGTTATGCCGATGGCAAGCGTCATATCGTCAACGGCCTATTCAAGGGCGTCTCCATCGATCGCGGCGCGGTCGCGACCTTCTGGCCGGCGCCAAAACCCTATTTCGTGGTCGTCGGCGAGGACAGCGCGGAAATGTGCCATTGCGTCAAACAGGTGGACACCCATGCCGGCGCCTGCATCGTCACCGAGAACATGCAAGAGAAGGCGGTACTGCCGCTCGACATCTACGGCGTCATGGCAAACATGACCGTTTCCGAACTGACCGCCGCGGCCAGTGCCATCGATGCAGCCCTGGAGGAATTGGGCAACCGCAACGAGGGCGAGCCCGTCGTCAACAAGCTGCTCAGCCTCTTCATCTCCCTGCACAGGTTCCGCCTGATGGCCTGAACGGCAACATTGTGGGGGCGGTCCTGCGAAGGATGCGTCCCCACCGATTGAACTGCGATCGAAAAACAGTATTTTCGCGCGGACGATCCCGTTTGAGGTGAAATGATGCTGCATTCCCGGGTTTTGCGCTATATCGACGAAGTTGCGCGCCTGGGCTCGATCCGGGCGGCGGGCGACCGTCTGAACGTCGCGCCGTCAGCGATCAACAAGCATATCCTGCAATTGGAAGGCGTGATCGGAGAACCGCTGTTCGAGCGGCTGCCGCGTGGCCTCCGGCTTACACCGGCCGGTGAAATTCTCGTCGCACATGTGCGGCGGACCATAAAGGAATACAGCCAGGTCGAAGCCGAAATCCGCGATATCAAGGGCCTTCAGAGCGGCGAAGTCATCATTGCAACCACGAACGGGCTTGCCGAGGGGATCGTCGCGAAGACCGCGACGGGTTTTTGCGCCCGCCATCCGCGCATACGGCTCTCGATCCGGAACATGCCAATCCGCGAAATCGTCAAGTCTGTCGCCGATGGCGAAGCCGATCTCGGCTTTGCCTTCAACCTGCCGCCGACGGCACAGCTGGAGACCCTGGTCCGGCTCGAAACACGCCTCGGCGCCGTGGTTTCAAGCGACCACCCCCTTGCCGGCCATGAAATGATGCCGCTCAAAAACTGTACAGGCTATCCGCTGATCTTCGCGGACCGGTCGATGGTCATGCATTCCATCGTTTCGGAAGCCTTTGTCGCCGCGGGCCTCATTGTGGAGCCGACCTTCGTCACGAATTCGATCGAGGCCATGAAGTCCCTCGCCGCCCTTAGCGACGGGATTGCCTTCTTGAGCAAGTTCGACGTAGCGGAAGAGCAGCACAACGGCACGCTTGCCTATGTGCCCATTCGAGATGGAACGTTCGGCAAGAATGTCCTCTCGCTCGTTCAGCGTGAGAAGCGCGGCCGCGCCCTGGCGGCATCCATCTTTACGGAAGACCTGAAACGCTCGTTGCACTGAAATCAGAGGCAGCTTGGCTGCCACGAATGTGCCGATGGAGACGATCCTCCCCGCCAAGATCATCGCCCGTGAGAGCACGGCACAGGTCAAGGCGACGATCCGGAGGGGCCAACGTGAGGTTCGCAACACTCGGCACCTGTTTTTCGACGAGTCGAGCCGATTATGGCTACCCATCGAATTTCGGCGCATTTGCGCTCCACCCGCAACGCTTCAGTGTCAATAGCTGCCAGACCTGCGGCAGGCGCGCTCGGCAGCCGGGACCTCAATCCTCGGAGCCGTAACCAGGCATCCTGTATATCGTATCGGACCGCTGCTGGATGTCCGGCGCAAAGACCCTGGTCATCCATTCCTCATCCTTAAAGTCCTCGATCGCCACCGAAACGAGGTCTTCGCTGCAGCCCAACGTCGCCGTTACAGCCTTGGTGAGCGCATCGGCGAGCGCCCTCTTCTGCTCTTCCGTCCGCCCTTCGACCATATTGAGTATCACATGTGGCATTGTTGTCTCCTCGTGGGGTATGCCCGCGACCTTTCGACGGTAGCGTTTGCCGGTCGATTTCAAGTCTCTCACGGCAGCACCGTAAACGTAACGGCCATCGAGGAAAACAGGCGGCCTATGGCATGGCAAAAGCCTCCCATGATCCTCCTACCGTCACCATCGGTTGCCCACCGGGGTGATCGCTCACGCCATTTGGTCGTAACTTCGCTTTTTGCTCGGCCTGCCTATGGTGAGGTCCTGCTGGCCCCGTGGCTTATGGCGTTTCGCACCAGACCGTGCGGCTATGGGCAGAAATGCTCAGTCGCCATTTCACCCGTGAAAGCGATTTTCGATCCGGGCCTGTTGACTTTGCGCCGCCGGTTCCGTTGCCTCGCATATCCGGGTAAGACCCGGTATTCTTTCGCAATTGCATTCCAGCAGCACGTTTCAGGGACCCATTCATGCCAGAGCACCCTCGCCTTATCGACCTGAGCGCCGACACCGCGACGCGGCCGTCCG
This sequence comes from Shinella sp., assembly GCF_052438155.1. Classification (NCBI taxonomy): domain Bacteria; kingdom Pseudomonadati; phylum Pseudomonadota; class Alphaproteobacteria; order Hyphomicrobiales; family Rhizobiaceae; genus Shinella; species Shinella sp. The sequence goes on from NZ_JBQVPI010000013.1 coordinate 37,350, forward strand.
AGGCCATGCGCCTGGCCATCTGCGCCGCGCCGGTGGGCGACGAGCAGCGGGGCGAGGACCCGACGACGCTGGCGCTGGAGGAGCGTGTCGCCAATCTTCTTGGGCAACAAAAGGCCTTGTTCCTGCCTTCCGGCACCATGGCGAACCAGATCGCCTTTCTCGTGCACTGCCGGCCGGGGGACGAGATCGTCTGTGCGGAGAACGCACATGTTTTCGGGTCCGAAGGGGCGGGAGCCGCGGTGCTTGCCGGCGCGCAGTTCCGGCCGATCGATACCGCCACCGGCATCTTTACCGTCGCGGACGTCGCAAGCCGCCTGCGGGCGCCGCGCCACCGCTCGCCACGCAGCCGGGTCATCTCTATCGAGCAGACCACCAATCGGGGTGGCGGCCGGATATGGTCGGAAGATGCGATTCACGCTTTGAAGGGGCTGGCCGTGGAAAACGGGCTCGCGCTGCATATGGATGGGGCACGGTTGCTGAATGCGGCGGTGGCCACGGGCCTGCCGGCAGCGCGCTTCGCAGCGCCCTGCGACAGCGTCTGGATCGATCTGTCCAAAGGATTGGGGTGCCCGGTCGGCGCGGTGCTGGCGGGATCCACCGGGTTTATCGAGGAGGCGTTGATCTGGAAGCACCGTTTGGGCGGGGCGATGCGGCAGTCCGGCATCCTTGCTGCAGCGGGTCTCTACGCGCTGGATCACAATATCGAGCGACTGGCGGAGGATCATGACAATGCCCGGCGCCTTGCGGCAATCCTCGCAGCGGTGCCCGGACTTCAAGTGCAGCCGGAGGGCGCTGTCACCAACATTCTCTTTCTCGACCTCGTGGGGACGGGTGTTTCGGCAAGCGCGCTGGCGGAAGCGCTTGCGGGCGAGGCGATCCGCGTCAATGTCGAAGGGCAGCACCGCATCCGCATGGTCACCCACCTCGATGTCTCGGCCGACGACGTGGAGGCCGCTGGACGGGCAATCGTCGCGGCGCTGGCGCGCTTGCGGCCCGATCAATCGGGCGGCTGAGCCCGCCGCAGAAAGCGGAAGAGCACCGGCGCACCGAGAATGACCACGAGGATGCGGGTCAAGTGGTGCACGACGACGAAGCTGAGGTCTGCGCCGGAAACGAGCGCCAGCATCGACATTTCCGCCTGGCCGCCGGGGATGAAGGATAGAAAGCCTTCGACGGGCGGGGCAAGGCCGGTCAGCGTCACCAGTTCCGTTACCGCGCCCGCAAGCGCCGCCAGGATCACCACGAAGGCGGCCCCACCAGCGACCGTGTCACGCAGCTCCCGCATGGTGACGCCGACATAGCTGACGCCGATGCCCATGCCGATGAGGAACTGCGCAGCCAGAAGCGCCTCGCGCGGCGGGCGCAGATGCAGGATACCGGCGAGCGACAGGACGGCCGAAACGAGCAGCGGCCCGAGGATCGCCGCCCCGAAAAGGCCGATCCGCTCGCCGCCCTTCCAGCCAACGAGGGCCGCGACGGCCATGATCATGAGTTCCGACACCGGCAGGTCGGAGGCCGGCGGACCGATCGGATGGGTGAGGCCGACGCCGTAGATGTTGACGAGGATGATCGGCGCGACGACCATGATGACCATCAGCCGCGTGACATGCACCAGCGACAATTGCCGGACATTCGCCCCCGCCTCCTGCCCGAAGATCGTCATGTCGGCCGCCCCGCCCGGCATGGCGGCATAGAAGGCCGTCACGGGATCGAAGCCGCAGACGCGCCGGAAGAAGGGCACGCCGATCAGGCCGATCACCACGATATAGAGGGGAACCAGCGCCACGGAAGCCAGCATCGAGGGAAGCTCGGCCACAAGTGCTGGCGTGACCGATGTTCCGATCGCCACGCCGAGCACCGAACGCGCCGCGATTGAAACCTGCCCCAGGCCCGTAAGCGGCGCGCCACAGAGTGCGACCACGAGCGACGCCACCATCGGACCGAACAGGTACGGCAAAGGCAGATCCAGCAACAGGAAGATGGCCACGCCGCCTGCCGAAATCAGGACAGTCATGCCGCGTCGCAGGAGCAGTGAGTGTTTCATGCGCCGCCCGTCACAAGTCTATTGCCGTCGAGTGGGTCACGACCGGCGGGCCGGCGAAATAGGGCGAGGCCAGTGCCCGCCATTTCTGAAACCCTTCCGAGGCGCGGAAGGTGACCGTGTGATCCTCGATCCGGCGCCATTTCACCAGAAGCCGATAGGTATCCGGCGTTTCGATAATTCGGTGCAGCGCCAGATCAAGGCAACCTTCCGCCGCGAGAAAATAGGGTCGCGCCGCCGCGACGGCCGCCTCGAATCCTGCCGGGTCGTTCACCGTAATCTCGGCGACCTCCATGACGGGGGACATGGAACCCTCCCTCATTTCGGCGCGTGGCCGTGTTCGGCGTCGATGGAGCGGCTTTCGCCGGTGGAGACCATGGTGCGGGTGGCATCGACCGTGGCGTAGGTCCAGAAGATGCGCATCGGCTTGTCAGTGGCGTTGATGAAGCGGTGCGGCACGTTGGCGGGGATCCACGTCGTGTCGTTGGTGCCGAGGTGATGTTGCACACCATCGATCTCGGCGATGGCCTCCCCCTCGATCACCATGACGCTTTCCTCGCAATTGTGGAAATGCACGCCGATGGCGGCGCCCGGGTCGAAGGCGGTAATGCCGTTGATCATGCTGGTCGAGCCGCAGCGGCGGGTGACGAGCGGCGTGGTGCGCGCACCGCCACCGCGATCATTGGTCTTCAGTTCGTGCGGGCGCAGGATGGCAGGTTCGGACATTTGAGACCTCACTTGGCTGGACCGATCCAGACAGTCTTGATGTTGACGAATTCGCGGATGCCGTAGACGCCGAGCTCGCGCCCATAGCCGGAGCGCTTTATGCCGCCGAAGGGATAACGTGGGTCGGAGGCGGTCATGCCGTTGATGAAGACGGCACCGGCATCGATGCGGGAGGCGAGCTTGCGGCCGCGGGCGGTATCGCCCGTCCACAGCGCGGCGCCGAGGCCGTATTCGCTGTCATTGGCCATGGCCACGGCCTCGTCGGCATCCTTCGCCCGGATGATGGCGGCGACCGGGCCAAAGGTTTCCTCGCGGAAGGCCGTCATGCCGGGCTTGACGTGGTCGAGCACGGTGGGTGGATAGTAGAAGCCGTCGCCCTCGATCGGCTGACCGCCGAGCTTCAGCTCCGCGCCCTCGGCCAGCGACCGCTCGACCTGCTCGTGCAGGCTGGTGCGCAGGTTTTCGCGGGCCATCGGGCCGATCTTCGTGTCGCGGTCCATCGGATCGCCGATTTTCAGCGCGGCGGCCTTTTCGACGAAAAGCGCGGTGAAGCGCTCGGCGGCCGCCTCTTCGACGATGAAGCGCTTGGCGTTGACGCAGGACTGGCCGACATTGACGTAGCGCGCCTTGACGGCGGTCTCCGCCGCAGCCTCCAGATCGGCATCCGCAAGCACGATGAACGGATCGGAGCCGCCGAGTTCCAGCACCTGCTTCTTCAGTGCCTTGCCCGCCTGCGATGCGACGATGGCGCCGACCTCGGTCGAGCCGGTCAGCGTGACGGCCGCGATCCGCGCGTCGGCGATGAGACCGGCGACCTTGGATGTGTCGATAATAAGCGTCGCCGTCAACCCTGCGGGAGCACCGGCCGCTTCCATCACCTCCTGCACGGCCAGCGCGCATTCCGGCACGTTGTTGGCATGTTTGAGGATCGCACCATTGCCGGCGGCGAGCGCCGGGGCGGCGAAGCGGAAATACTGCCAGAACGGATAGTTCCACGGCATGATCGCCAGCACGACACCGAGCGGTTCGAAGGCGACGACGCTCTCCGTGGCATTGGAGGGCACTGGCTCATCGGCGAGATAGAGCGGCGCATGTTCGGCGTAGAAATCGCAGTTATAGGCGCATTTTTCGATTTCGGCCTCGGCCTCGGCGAGCGGCTTGCCCATTTCACGCACGATCATTTCGCCATATCGCGCCTTGCCGGCGCGCAGTACCGCCGCCATGCGGGTGAGCAGAGCCACCCTTTCGCCGACGGGCACCAGCCGCCAGGCACGCTGCGCCTGGCTGGCGGCTTCCAGAGCGGCTTCGATAGCGGAATCGTCCTGCAGTTCGAAGCTGCGAATGGGGCGTCCGGTGGCGGGATTGACGGAAGTGATCGCGGTCATGGAAGAACCTTTTCGGAAAGGAGCCGCTTCCAGCCCGGCAGGAACGCTGCGCTGGTCGATGTTGCGGCGGACGGGACATATTCAAAGCCGACCGCGCCTGCGTAACCCGCCGCCGCCAAGGCGGAGAGAATGCGGTCGAAGGGCAATGTGCCGGTTCCCGGCTCATGGCGGCCGGGGTGGTCGGCAATGTGGACATGGCCGATACGGCGGGCATTCTGCGCCGCCCAGAGGACGGGGTCCTCGCCAAGCGTGGCGGCGTGGTAGGTATCGAAAAGAAGGTCGAAGCGGCCGTGGAACTGATCCTGCAATTCCGCCGCGAGGGAAAGGCTCCCCATGTAGTAGCCCGGAATGGTGATCGCCTCGACGAGGACGCGCACACCGCTCCCCTCCACCCGGTTCAAAGCCCAGGAGAGGTTGAAACGATAGGTCTCGCCGGCGTCCAGCACGCCGCCCTTCGGCACGCCCGCCATGGGATGAACGAAGGGGCAGCCGATGGCTTGCGCGTAATCGAGCGCCCGGTCGAAGCCGGCGCGGAACTCCGCCTCGCGGCCCAACAGGGCGGCAAGGCCCTTTTCTCCTTTTGCCGCATCGCCCATGCCGGAGGTGACCTGCGAGAAGGTAAGGCCGAGATCGGCAAGGCGGGCTCGCATATCGGCGGCGGGCACGGCCCAGGGCTCGGGATGCTCGATCGCGGTAAAGCCATCGCGTGCGGCTGCGGCCGGCCGCGCGGCGAGCGGCAGTTCGGTATAGAGATAGCCGATATGAGCGGAGAGGCGGTTCATCAGGCCGTCCCGAATGGCGCTGCGCGGCCTTCGGGGAAAGCGACCCCGGCGCCCGCGCCTTCGGCAGCAAGGTCCGCGACGACATTGTCTGTGACCGGGATGCCGGTGCGGCGGCGCTCGTCCTCGCGGCGCTGTTCCGGCTCGCCCGGCATCATGATTTCGTCCACACCCGCCGCGCGCGGAAGAACCTTTATGCGCTCGTAGAACTCATCCATGCGCGCAGCAAAATCGCTCATCGAGAGAAAGAGGTCGGGCTTGATGGCGAAGAACAGGTGGCCGACATTCTGTGGTTCGGAATGGTCGAAATAGAGGCTTTTCACGTCGCCGCCGAAATTCGCGCCGGTCAGCACGCCGGACATCAGGTCCATCAACGTCGCCAGCACGGAACCTTTGACGCCGCCGAAGGGCAGGCAGACGCCCTCGAAGGCCTTGGCGGCATCGGTGGTGGGGTTGCCGTCGATATCAAGCGCCAGCCCCTCGGCAATGGGATCGCCCTTCATCGCGGCCAGCCGGATTTTTCCGCGCGCAATCACCGTCATCGCCATGTCCATGACATAGGGCGGGTGTTTTCCGCCCGGAATGCCGGCGGCAATGGGGCTTGCGCCGAGGAAGGTCGTGCGCCCGCCCCACATCGGAATGGCGGGCGAGGAATTGGTGAAGATCATCGAGATGAAGCCGCGCTCGATGGCGCGCAGCGCATAACAGGCCCCCATGCCAAAATGGGTGGAGCGGTTGACGCCGGCAAGGCCGATGCCCATCTCGCCGGCAATGTCGCAAGCGGCGTTCATGGCGATGTTCGAGGCGATGAAGCCCATGCCATTGTCGCCATCGACTGCGGCGACGGCGCCCGCGACCTTCGTCACCTTGACGTCGGGACGTGGATTGACGAGGCCGCGCTTCAGTCGCTCCAGATACATCGGGATGCGACTGACACCGTGGCTGTCGACGCCGCGCAGGTTCGCCTTGACGAGATCGCCGGCGATCAGTGCCGCATCCGCCTCGCTCATGCCCACCGAAAGAAACATGGCGGTGGCGTAGCTGGTTAGCTCTTCGGCTCGGAAATAAAGCGTTTCGGCCATTTTGGGCTCCCTGAGGGTTGTGTTTTCCCGCCCGGCCGCACGGGGTGCGGCCGGTCAGGCATCAGGATGGATGGGCGGCGTCAGACGCCGGCGGTTTCGTCGGGCATGTTGATCTTGCGTGTGCGCCGCCAGTGCAGCAACGCCGGCACGATCAGGATCAGCGCCGAGACGGCGACCAGTACAGCCGAGAGCGGGGTGGAGACGAAGACCATCGGATCCCCCTGCCCTACGGCGAGCGCCCGACGCATCTGCACTTCCGCCATCGGCCCGAGGATGAGGCCGATCAGCACGGGCGCGATCGGAAAATCGTAGACGCGCATCGTGTAGCCGAGCAGGCCGACGCCGAACATCATGGCAAGATCCACCCAGGAATTCGACACGCCCCAGATGCCGACCAGCGAGAAGATCAGGATGCCGGCATAGAGATAGGGACGCGGGATGAACAGGAGCCGCACCCACAGCCCCGCCAGCGGCAGGTTGAGGATGAGCAGCATCAGATTGCCGACATAGAGCGAGGCAATGAGGCCCCAGACGAGGTCGGCCGAATTGATGAACAGCATCGGCCCCGGCTGCAGGCCGTAGTTCTGGAAGGCGGCGAGCAGGATCGCGGCAGTGGCCGAGGTCGGCAGACCGAGCGTCAGCAGCGGCACCAGCACCCCGGCGGCGGCAGCATTGTTCGCAGCCTCCGGGCCCGCCACGCCCTCGATGGCGCCGTGGCCGAATTCTTCAGGGTGCTTGGTCAGGTTGCGCTCGACCGTATAGGACAGGAAGGTCGGGATTTCCGCGCCGCCGGCCGGCAGTGCACCGATGGGAAAGCCGAAAAGCGTGCCGCGCAGCCATGGCTTCCAGGAGCGCTTCCAGTCTTCCTTCGTCATCCAGATGCCGCCGGCCAGCGGATTGAGGTTTGGCTTTTGCAGGCCGAAGCGGCTGGCGACGTAGAGCGTCTCGCCGATGGCGAACAGCGAGACGAGCACGACCGTCATCTCGACGCCGTCCATCAGGTCCGGCACGCCGAAGGTCAACCGCTGCAGGCCGGTCTGTTTGTCGATGCCGACCACGCCGAGCGACAGGCCGAGGAACAGCGCGATGAAGCCGCGCACCTTGGAGGTTCCCATCACCACCGAGACGGACAGGAAGGCAAGCAGCATCAGGGCGAAATAGTCCTGCGGCTTGAAGATGAAGGCAAGTTCGGCGATCGGCGGCGCGAGGAAGGTAATGCCCAGCGTGCCGATCGTGCCGGCAACAAAGGAGCCGATGGCCGCGGTGCAGAGCGCGGCTGCGCCGCGGCCATTCCGGGCCATCTTGTTGCCCTCGAGCGCGGTCATCATCGATCCGCTCTCGCCGGGCGTGTTGAGCAGGATCGAGGTCGTGGAACCGCCATACATGGCGCCGTAGAAAATGCCGGCGAACATGATGAAGGCTGCCGTCGGTTCGATATAGACGGTGACGGGCAGGAGCAGCGCGATGGTCAGCGCCGGCCCGATGCCGGGCAGCACGCCGATAGCAGTTCCGAGGAACGTGCCGACGAAGCACCATAGGAGGTTCTGCGGCTGCAGCGCGACGGAAAAACCGTTCATCAAGCCGGTAATCGCGTCCATTCTACACCCCCATCATCGGAAGAAGACCGCCGAGCTGGACACCCAGCTTGCGGAAGAGCCACCAGCACAACAGCGCAAAGCCGAGGCCGATAACGATATCCAGATGCCAGCGGCGCGATTTGAACGCCGCCGCGATCAGCACGAAACAGCCGGTGCAGGTGACGACGAAGCCAAGCGGCTTCATCGTCAGCATCGGCAAGGCACAGGCCAAAGCGACGAGACCAAGCGCCTTGTAGGAGACGTGGTGGTCCTCGCTCACATCCTCGGCGCTCTGCTCCTCGAACGAAACGCCCCGGCGGATCTGCAGCGCCAGCATCAAGCCCAGCAGGACCAACCCGAACCCGACGGCCGAGGGCATGAAGCCCGGGCCGACATGAGCGTACTGGTCGAACTGGGGCAATTCCGCGGCCTTCCAGAGAACGACGGCTCCCCAGCCGACCGTTGCCGCCGCAATCCAATAGGGGCGTTCCGTCATGTCAGACATCCTTTCGAGACGCGCGGCGCGTTACTTGACGAGGCCGGATTCTTTCAGGATTGCACCGATACGGACCTTTTCGTCGTTGAGGAACGTGACGAAATCATCGCCTGAAAGGTAGGCATCTTCCCAGCCCTGCTTGGCGAGAATGTCCTTCCAGGCAGCGCTGTCATGCATCTTGGCGAAGCGGTCCAGCCACATCTTGCGGCCGTCTGCCGACATGTCCGGCGCACCGACGAGACCGCGCCAGTTGCCGACAACGACGTTGAGGCCAGCTTCCTTCAGGCTCGGCGCATCGACACCCTCGACGCGGCCCTCGGAGGTGACGGCGATGATGCGGATACGGCCGGCATCGGCCATCGGCTTGAATTCCGAGACGCCCGACACGGCAACCGTCACGGCGCCGCCGCCGAGCGCGGTCACGGCTTCCGCGCCGCTGTCATAGGGGATGTAGTTCAGCTTGGCCGGTTCCAGGCCGCTTTCCTTGGCGATCAACGCCATCACGATATGGTCCACGCCGCCGGCCGAGCCGCCGCCGATCGACACCGCGCCGAGGTCTGCCTTCATCGCCTTGACGAGATCGTCGACGGTCTTGATCGGCGAATCAGTCGCCACTGCGACAACGCCCGTATCGTTGGTGAGGCGCACCAGCGGCGTCACGTCGTCCAGCGTGACAGGCGAGGAATTGAGCAGGATGCCCCCCACCATGATGACGCCCATCGACATGACGGCATTGTCGTTGCCGCGGTTGGCACCGACGAATTCTGCAAGGCCGATCGTGCCGCCGGCACCGCCCTTGTTGGTGTAGGTCGCACCGTCGGCGAAGATGCCTTCCTTCGACATGGCTTCGAACGGCAGGCGCGCCATGGCGTCATAACCGCCGCCAGCGCCACCCGGCGCCATGACCACTGCCGGATCGGCAAGGGCCGGCGCTGCGGCCGAAAGCGAAAACGCCAATGCTGCGGCAAAAACTGCTTTTATCATAATTTCCTCCCAAAAAGTCCGGGCCGAAAGCCCTGGTGCTGCCGGTCCGGCAACACAGACACCGGCCTCCTTGCCGTTGTCTTAATGAGATACTTACGACAATATAGCCCTTTGCGCAACACCCTTGTTACCGGCTACAGCGAAGAGGAAACCACAAAAAACGCCCCCCCCTGCACCAAGGCAGGGGGCGGTGCAAAACCAAGGCTTGCGGCAGAACGGTCAATCTATCTGCAGCTCCTCCAGAAGGCAGGCCCATCCTGCCCCATGCATGTCGCGGTCGGCCCGCGTGCCCTGCACGACGGGCCGCGGCACGGAGAACTTCACCACATTCAGTGCGGGGATGTCGAAGCGCTTGAGCAATTGCTGCTCGACGCCGAAGAGCCGCGCCACGGTGGCGTCCTTCAACCCCTCGCGCACCCGCGCGTAGGTCGTCGGATCGTCGCAGAAGACATCGACCGTCAGCCAGAACGGCCCGGCATTCTTGGAGCGTACCTTGCTGACGAGGCTTCCCAGTTCAGGCATGTCCCACCTCATGGGTTTCGAGCACGAAGGCCGACAGCGGATCGTCCAGTTCCATCACATGGTTGAGGCAGAACTCGTAAAGCGCGCCACGCTGCATTTCGGCGGGTGAAAACGGAAAGGCGAAGGTCGGCATCGGCTCGTCCTCGGTCAGGGGATGGTGCAGGAGATAGGGATTGAGGATTTTTCCGGCCTCGGCCGCCTGTTCTGCGGTCGGGCAGGTCAGGATGCCCAGAATGCCCACCTCGACCGGCACGTCGCGGCGGTTTTCCAGCGCGCCGAGCGTCGCATCCATGCCGATCAGCCGGATCTCGACGTTGAAGGTATCGGCGGCAAGGCCCATGCGGGCGATGATCTTGTCGCGCACCTTCGCCTCGATATCCGCCGCCCATTCGCGGACATGCTGGACATAGCGGCGCTCGCGCACGACGGCGAGGCCGACGGTCTGGTAGCCGACGACGCGCGCGCCCTCAAGCTTCACCGTGTAGCGGCCCGGCACCCATTTCGAGCCCTCGACGCGCACCCGACGGCCATCGAGCGCTTCGTAGTCGGACCGCGTCACGTCGAGATGACCGCCCGGCTCGTGCAGGATGAAGGGGTCGGAGTTTTCGTAGAGCATGTGGGCCGAAACGGTATAGGGCGTGGCGGCGGCATCCGCAGCCATCGGCTCGATGGTAAAGCCCGTGGCATCGAAATCGATCTGGATCACGCCGGAATTAGGCTGCGTGGTGGCCAGCGCACCGCATTCGCCGACCTTGGCGCCATGCCAGGCGGCCCCGGCATGATCGCCGCGCACGACTGGAAGGGCGGCGATGATCGCCGTATCGGTGGTGCGCCCGGCGATCACGATATCCGCCCCGGTGGCAAGCGCCGCCGCGACCTGCTCGATGCCCGCGAGCGCGACGATGTTGGTGCAGTCGTCGACGATGGCCTCGCAGATGTCAGGCGCGGCCGGCAAGGCGTGCAGGCGACCGCCGCCAAGCGCTGCCTTCACCCGCTCCTTCGGCTGGCCGGACTTCAGCGTCGCGACCTTGACCTTCATGCCCTCTTCGAGGGCGATCTCGCGGGTGATGTCGAACAACCAGTCCACCGCTGCATCGGCGCCGCAGGTGCCGGCCGTGCCGATGACCAGTGGCACCCCGGCCTTCGCCCGCGCCTGCATCAACTCGCGCCATTCCACCTTGGTCGAAGCGCGGGAATATTTCGAAACGCCCCGCCCGAGATAGGACGGGCCGCTATCCGTCGAGCCGCCGTCGATGGCGATGATATCGGGACGGTTGGCCACGCCGCGCTCCAGCGCCTCGCGGTCATAACCCAATCCCAACGCCCCTGCGGGTACGAGAACGCGTGTCATGTGTCACCTCCTTGGTTCGGCTCGCTAGCGGAGCCACCGGAAAACATTTCGGCGCGGGCCTTGCGGAGCTTGGCCTTGCCGAGATGCTCCTGCATCAGGCTTGCCGCCCTGTCGAAATCGCTGGCATCCAGCGCATCCAGGATGGCAAGGTGTTCGGCATTCTGGCCCCGTACCTGCGCCGCGTTCAGCGTCTGCCGGTATTCGATCAGGCGCCGAAGCTGGTTGAGTTTCTGTACGGTGGTCAGCAGGAACCTGTTGCCGGACAAGGTCGCCAGCCCCTCGTGAAAGGCCGAGTTCGCCTCGAACAGCTCCATCTGGCTGAGGCGCTCCCACCCCCCGTCGGCAATGATTTCCTGCCGTCGGCGCAGATCTGCAAGCACGACCGGGTCGGACCGGAATTCCGGCGAGCGTATGCCGTGCACCTCGATCACCTGGCGCAGATCATAACATTCGCGATAGGCCTCGACGGAATCGATCAGCACGGCGAATGTCCAGCCCCTGCCCTCGTTGCGCTCGATCCAGCCCTCGCCGGAAATGCGGGTCAGGATGCGCCGCAGGGCCAGCCGCGACGCGCCGTAACGCCGCATCAAGTCCGTCTCGCTGACCCTGTCAGGCAGGCGGCGCGACAGGCGGTCGTCGGCGATGCGCAGGTAGGTCGCCTCGTCCGACGTGTCATCGGCGGCCGGCAACTGATCGGCGGCGACGCGGTGAGGGTCGAGCAGATAGAAGCCCTTGTTCGGCACCCGCTCCACGATGCCCTGATCGGCCAACAGCCCGAGCGCCGAGCGAATCGGCGGACGCGAGGTGCCGAACAGGGTCTGGAGGCTGGCTTCCGTCAGATGCTGTCCCTGTTCCATGGCCGATGTCCTGATGTGGCGGACGATCTTGTCCGCCAGCGAGCGATGAAGTTCGTTCATTTTCAACCCCGGAATGGTATTAAGCGCATATATACGACAATCCGGAATCAAGCAATTATCGTGGGTGCCGCTCCCCAAGCGAGACCGCACCGGCGATGCGGGTTGCGAACGCGGCGGTTCCGAGCGGACCGGCGAGGTCAGCGGTACGGCCGGCCGGGTCAGCCAGCGCCGCCTCCACCGCGGCTTCGATCCCCCGGGCGGCGCTGGCGAAATGCGGCGCGGCGTGACGCTCGGCCAACCAGTCCAGCAGCATCGCGGTAGAGAGGATCAGCGAGGTCGGGTTCGCTTTATCCAGACCGGCGATATCCGGCGCGGATCCGTGCTGGGCCTGCGCCACGCAGATATCGTCGCCCTGGTTGAGCGAACCACCAAGGCCAAGACTGCCAGACAGTTCGGACGCCTCATCCGACAGGATATCGCCGAACATGTTGGTCGTGACGAGGACATCGAACCGGTCGGGCTGGCGTATCAGAAGCGCCGCCGTGGCATCGACGATCAATTCCTCCAGAACCACATCCGGGAAGGCCGTTGCCACCTTGCGCACTTCGCGCAAGAAAAGCCCGTCCGAGAGTTTTAGCACATTGGCCTTGTGCACCGCCGTCACCTTGCGCCGCCGCGTCGTCGCCAACCGGAACGCCGCCTCGGCTATCCGTCGGCAGGCCGCCGCCGAAATCTTGCGCACGGACAAAGCAAGGTCCGGATCCGGCATGAACTCGCCGCTGCCCGCAAACATGTTCCGGTCGGAATAAAACCCTTCGGTGTTTTCCCGCACGATCACGAGATCCATCGGCTTCTTCAGGATCGACAGATCCGGGCGCGAACGACAGGGGCGGATATTGGCATAGAGGTTGAATTTGGTCCGCAGTCCCCCGGACGGATTGATGCCGCCCTTTTCAATCGGCGGATATTCGTAATGCGAAACCGGGCCGAGGATAACACCCTCGACCTGTGGAATGCGCTGCAGGATCGGGTCCGGCAAGGTCGTGCCATGCTCCGCCAGCGCCTTCAGGCCGATATCTGCGCTTTCGATCCGCAGCCCAAGACCATACCGCCGGTCGGCAGCCTCAAGAACTTCAATGGTCGCTGCAGTGATTTCAGGACCGATCCCGTCGCCTGGCAGGGCCAATATGCGCACTTGCAACCCTCCTCGATCGAGCCAACACTCATGGTGTTTTGAAATTACAAAATCCCACTAATCCGAATCCTGGCACTATGCAAGCACAAAAAACCACAGCTTGGCGAACCACGCAAAAAATGCGAGAAGACCTCAGCCACGAAGGAGCGGACATGACCCAGATCGCCAGCACCCTAGCCCAGCAGATCGCCCGGCTTGTGCATGCAGAGCGGCTGGCACCCGGCGACGCACTGACCGAGCGCAGCCTTGCCGAACGCTTCCTCGTCTCGCGCTCGCCGATCCGCACGGCGCTGCGCGAGTTGCAACGCGCGGGCGTGCTGTCGCCGGCTGAAAGAGGTGGCTTCGAGGTCGCAGACCCGGAGGCGGCGGAGGCTTTTGCCGCAAGCGAGTCGGGCTCCGACGGCAGCGAGGAGACGTATCTGGCGATCGCCCGCGACCGACTGGCCGGAGCGATCCCCGACAGGATCAGCGAAAATGAACTGCTGCGCCGCTACGGCGTCACGCGCCCTCGCCTGCAGGCCCTCCTCCGGCGCATGTCGGAAGAAGGCTGGGCCGAGCGCCTGCCGGGGCATGGCTGGCGGTTTCTGCCGGTCCTGACCTCGATGGAGACCTATCGGCAGAGCTACAGCTTCCGCCAGGCGATCGAGCCCGCCGCTATCCTGGAGCCGGGCTTCATACTGGACAGGCCTGTCCTCGAGCGGCACCTTGAGCAGCAGCGCCATCTGGTGGCCGGCGGGATCCTCGAAATCTCCGCCGTCCGGCTGTTCGAAATCAACAGCGAAATGCACGAGGCCATTGCCGAATGCAGCCGCAACGCCTTCTTCATCGAGAGCCTGCGCCGCGTCGATCGGCTTCGCCGGCTCATCGAATATCAGCAGAAGGTCGACCGCGAACTCGCCCGCGCCCGCTGCATCGAGCATGTCCGCATTCTGGAACTTCTGTTCGACGGAAAAAACGCGGACGCCGCCGAGGAGATGAGAAAGCACCTGCGTGCTCTGGGTCCCCTGAAGGCGCCGTGATGCCGGTGTTCGCCGGGGCGCGCGCGCCGGCCAAGATGGCGATCGTTGTCGCGCGCAGGCGCCCGGACGGGTGCGTCATTGCACCGGACGTGCGACCGCGCCGGAGCGAGGCTGGATAACCAGGTCCTCGTCCTCAAGATCGGTTTCGAGACTTTGCAGGATCGGGCAGTGGGGGCGGTGGTCGCCGTGGCAGGCGTTGACGAGCGTCGTGAGCGTGTGGGCCATGTCCTGCAGACCCTTGATCTTCTTTTGCAGTTCATCGATGTGGCCCTGCGCCAGACGCTTGACCTCGACGCTCTGCCGGGTCTCGTCACGCCACAGGCCAAGAAGATCGCTGATCTCGGCAACCGAAAAACCGAGATCGCGCGCACGGCGGATGAAGCGCAGCATGTGGACGTCGGTGTTCGAATAGTCGCGATAGCCGGACGACGTTCGGTCAGCGGCGGGAATGAGGCCGGTCTGCTCGTAGTAGCGGATCATCTTGGCCGAAACGCCCGAGGCTTTTGATGCCTGTCCAATGTTCATCAATATTCTCCGTAAAATGGCGCGCAGCCAACCCGGATGTCGGGTCGGCTGCTGCGGTTTGTCAGTTCGCCAGCTTGATCGTCCGCAACCGCAGCGCATTGCCGAGTACGAAGACGCTGGACAGGGCCATGGCGCCCGCGGCAAAGACCGGCGAGAGCAAGACGCCGTAGGCCGGATAGAGAAGGCCGGTCGCGACCGGAATCAGGGCCGTGTTGTAGGCAAACGCCCAGAACAGGTTCTGCCGGATATTGCCGATGGTCGCCTTTGACAGAGCAATCGCGTTCGGCACGCCCTGCAGACTGCCCGACATCAGGACCACGTCCGCAGCCTCGATTGCGATGTCCGTACCAGTGCCGATGGCAAGACCGACATCCGCCTCCGCAAGCGCCGGGGCATCGTTGATGCCGTCGCCGACGAAGGCGACCTTGCCGTACTTGACCCTGAGGCGACGAACCGCATCGACCTTGCCGTCCGGCAGCACTTCCGCCACCACCTCGTCGATCCCCAGCCTGGCTGCTATGGCCTTGGCCGTACGGGCATTGTCGCCGGTAATCATCGCGACCTTGAGGCCGAGATCGTGCAGGGCCTTGATTGCCGCATGCGTGGCGGCCTTGATCGGATCGGCGACCGCGATGATCGCCGCGAGCTTTCCGTCGATCGCGGCATAGAGGGGCGACTTGCCCTCGTCACCGAGACGGGCGGCGACCTCGGAGAACGTTGCGACATCATGGCCGAGCTCGTTCATGTAGCGGTCTGCGCCGATTTCAACGCGCTTGCCTTCGACCATGGCCTTGACGCCGAAGCCCGTCACCGATTCGAAGTCCGACACGACCGGCAGCGCGATGCCTTCACTGGCAGCCGCCTCCACAATTGCACTGGCAATCGGGTGCTCCGACTTGGCCTCGACAGCGGCGACAAGACTGAGGACGGTCGATCGGCTGAAGCCGGCGGCCAGTTCCAGGTCGGTCAGGGTCGGCTTGCCCTCGGTCAGGGTGCCCGTCTTGTCGAGCGCCACGACCTTCGCGTCTTTCAGCAACTGGAGCGCTTCCCCCTTGCGGAAGAGCACGCCGAGTTCCGCGCCGCGGCCGGTGCCCACCATGATGGAGGTCGGCGTCGCCAGACCCATGGCGCATGGGCAGGCGATGATCAGGACGGCGACGGCATTGACCAGCGCAAACGTTAGCGCGGGTGACGGGCCGAAGGTGAGCCACGCCGCGAAGGTCAGCGCCGCGACGGCGAAGACGGCCGGTACGAACCACATGGTGACCTTGTCGACCAACGCCTGGATCGGCAGCTTGGAGCCCTGCGCCTCTTCGACCATGCGGATGATCTGCGAAAGCACCGTATTGCCGCCGACCGCGGTCGCACGAAACGCAAACGCGCACTTCTGGTTGACCGTGCCGCCGACGACCGCGCTACCCAGTGTCTTGGAAACCGGAATAGGTTCGCCGGTAATCATCGACTCGTCGACATAGCTTGTGCCTTCCACCACCTCGCCATCGACGGGCAGGCGTTCGCCGGGACGAACTTCAACGATATCGCCGGAAACGACCGAGCCGATCGGCAGGTCGACCACCTTGCCGCCCCTGCGCACGCGCGCCGTCTTGGCTTGAAGGCCTGCCAGGCGCTTGATCGCTTCGGATGTCCGGCCCTTGGCGCGGGCCTCGAGCAGGCGGCCGAGCAGAATGAGCGCGACGATGACTGCGGCGGCCTCATAATAGACGTTGATCGTTCCGGGCGGCAGGAAACCGGGGGCGAAGGTCGCGACCAGCGAATAGCCGTAGGCTGCGAGCGTACCGACGGCCACAAGCGAGTTCATGTCAGGAGCAAGACGCCAGAGCGCCGGGAGCCCCTTGTCATAGAAACGAACGCCCGGAACGAAGAGGACGAGCGTTGTCAGCGCGAACTGGATGTACCAGTTCCACTGCATGCCGATCGTGGACTCGATGAGGCCATGCACGCCCGGAATGACGTGCGATCCCATCTCCAGAAGAAAGACCGGCGCGGTGAGCACCGCCGCGATGGTGAAATCGCGGGCCAGTTCACGGCGCTCCGCATCCTTCTTCACCGCTCGCTCGGCGTTCTCGTCTTCATCGCCATCGGCGGCGGCGGCCGCACCGATCAGCTTTGCCTCATAACCGGCGTCCTCGATCACCGCGATCAGAGTCGCGACCGCGGCCTCTCCGTGGACTGTCGCGCGCTCCGTCGCCAGATTGACGACCGCCCCCGTTACGCCGGGAACCGCCTTCAGGGCACGCTCGACACGGCCGACGCAGGATGCGCAGGTCATGCCGTCAATCGATAGCTCCGTGGGGCCGGGCGAACCTGCCGATTTCGCCGGCACGGAATAGCCGGCGTTTTCGATGGCTTCGATGAGCTTGGCGCGGTCGACTGTCGATCTGGTCGTGATGCTCGCACGCTCCGTCGCCAGGTTGACCGATGCGGTCTCGACCCCCGGGACGGTCTTCAGGGCCCTTTCGACACGCCCGACGCAGGACGCGCACGTCATGCCCTCGATGGGGAGCGATATCGTTCCGGTTAAGTCTGTTGCGCGAACGGGGGCATTCATAGCCGCCTCCTTTTCTCGTTCCGAAATTCAGGTTCGGACAGAAGATGGGGCTTCCAACCATGGGAAGGTCAATAGCAAACTTTTCCTTTCGGCGCCACTTGACCTTCCCATGGTTGGAAGCCCCAGCTTGAGTATCTGAGACCCAACCAAGGAGAACTCTCATGAAGCTCACAATCGAAAACATGACCTGCGGCGGCTGCGCCAAATCCGTCACCCGGGCGATCCAGTCGGTCGATCCCAACGCGAAGGTCGAGACCAGTCCCGCCATACGCAGCGTCGAGATCGAGACGACCGCTACCCTGGCCGCAGTTCAACAGGTTCTCGAAGAGGCCGGTTATCCGGCAACCGCGGGCTGAGCTGGAGCGATATCATGCACAAGCTCACCCCGATCTTTATCGCAGGTGCGCTCGCCATCAGCGGTGGCCTCGCGATCGCCCAGAGTCAGATGAACAAGGACAATCCAATGCAAGGTTACGATATGTCGGGCCACACGATGCCGGTTCCCGACACTCCCTCGACGGTGGCGTTCGCCAGCGCCAATGACCGCATGCACAAGGACATGATGGTCGAGTTCACCGGTGATGCCGACATCGACTTCATGCGCGGCATGATCCCGCACCATCAGGGTGCTGTCGACATGGCGAAAGTCGTGCTTGAGCATGGCAAGGACCCGCTGGTGCGCAAACTCGCCGAAGAGGTGATCAAGGCGCAGGAAAGCGAGATCGCCATGATGAAAACCTGGCTCGCCGCCCGTGGCCGCTAACAATCCGGAGGGCGGCTCTCAGGGGCCGCCTTTGGCGAAATCCACGCGACCAAGAGGAAGACGATCATGCATCGACGGACTTTTCTGGCGAGCCTTGCGGGTCTCGTCGCTGCCGGGCCTGCCACAGCCCAGATGAAGTACGATATGGGCGGCATGAACGGCCACGGCGGTCACAACATGCCCAAGACGGCCACCAACCCGATTTTGCCGGAAGGGCAGCCGCTCAGGGCGTTGCCACGCCTGTCCAACCAATCGGCCGTGCCCGGCGTATTCAAGGCAAAACTGGCCGCAGAACCAGGTTTCGTAAGGTTCGCTGACGGGCTCGATACGCCTGTGCTTCTCTACAACGGCACCAATCCCGTGATCGAGGCGAGTGAGGGCGACACAGTCGAGATCAGCTTTGAGAACAGGATTCCAGGCGAACCCACGACGATCCATTGGCATGGCATGCCGGTTCCGGCCGATCAGGACGGCAATCCAACGGACCCCGTAGCCTCGGGCGAAGAGCGCATCTATGCGTTCGAACTGCCGGAAGGCAGTGCGGCGTCCTACTGGTTTCATCCCCACCCCCATGGGCTGACCGCCGAGCAGGTCTATCGCGGGCTCGCCGGCATCTTTCTGGTCAAACCGAAGAACGACCCCATCCCGCCGGACTATGGCGACACGGTTCTTATGCTCACCGATCTCCGGATCGCCGCCGACGGGACGATGCCGGAAAGCACGATGGCCGACCTGATGAACGGTCGCGTCGGCGATCACGTGCTCGTCAATGGGCAGAAGAACCCGGCAATGGCTGTTGCGCGCGGCGAAAAACGCCGCATACGTCTCTACAACGCGACGAATGCGCGGTTCCTGCGCCTCGCGTTCGAGAATGCCAGCATGACCGTCATCGGAACGGACGGCGGCCTGATCGAGGCACCCGTCGCCGTCAACGAACTGTTGCTCACGCCGGCCGAACGCGTTGAATTGATCGTTTCCTTCGACAAGCCGGGCGAAGCCAAGCTCACGACGCTCGACTACGAGCGTGGATGGATGGGGCCGGGCAAACCGAACGAGGCCGGCATGATCCTGCTGACGGCAAACGTATCAGAAGAGGCAACGGCCGCAATGCCGCCCCTGCCAGCAAAGCTACGCACCATCGAACCTCTCGGGACCCCGGCTGTCACGCGCCGGTTCGTGCTGACGGAATCGATGGGCGGAATGGACCATGGCAGCATGACAATGAGCGGCATGGATCACTCCAGCATGTCCTTGTCGTCCGACAGCATGGGGATGAAGTTCCTGATCAACGGTGCCAGCTTCGACATGAACCGGATAGACGAAGTCTCGAAAGTCGGACAAGTCGAGCTTTGGGAAATCGTCAACGAGGCGGATATGGATCATCCGTTCCATGTGCATGGGACGCAGTTTCAGATCACGGAACATGAGAAGGATGGGAAGGTCTCCATGCCATCCTATCGAGCGTGGAAGGATACCGTGAACATCACGGCCGGTGAGACGGTGCGGATCCTGCTGCGCCAGGATTTGCCGGGACCGCGCATGTATCACTGCCACATCCTCGAGCACGAACAGCTCGGCATGATGGGCACGATCGACATCCAGGCCTAGTCTGGATCAGCACACGAAACAAAGGTCCGCCGCGAGGATGTTCGCGGCGGACCTTTGTCATTAGCGGGCGAGCGAGGGGGCCTCATCGTCAGCGGCAGCATCATTCGACAGCCGGCGCCGGCAAATCCTCCAGGGTAAAGAACACGTCGGCGTGCATGTCTTGCCTGCGCAATCCGCGCGCAAATACCATCTCCATGGCCGCGTCCACCATCGGCGGTGGGCCGGCAGCATAGGCTTTCCAGTCGGCAAGGCTGGAGAGATCCTCCGCCACAGCCTGCGTCACGACACCGCTCCGATATTGTTTTCGCTGCGCCTGCGACAGCACGGGCACGAAGGTGAGATTGAAATGCCGCTTGGCGAGAGCCTGGAAATGCTCGACAAGATAGAGATCACGCTCGGCCCGGACGCCGAAATAGACATGGATCTGCTGCTTCATCCCGTAAGTGAGAGCAGTTTCCACGATGGACTTGATCGGCGCCAGCCCGGAGCCGCCGGCAATGCACAGGATCGAGCCGGAATGCTGCTGGCGTAGGCCGGAAGAGCCCAAGGGGAGTGTGAATCTTGCCCTGTCACCGACCTTCAATGTGCCATGCACATGCTCCGAGGTAGTCCCTCCCGGAACACGACGAATATGGAATTCGAGACCGTCGTCGCCGTACATATTGGCCATTGAATAGCTGCGGGCCGGAACGCCATTGAACTCGACCTGCGCATACTGCCCTGCTGTGAACTGCAAAGGAATTCCGCCCCCGGGTGCAATCCGAACCAGTTTGATGTCGTGGGTGAGGTCATCAAGGAAGGTCACGATGCCCTCTACATGTTTTGGCGCCTGAATGGTGTCGTCTTCGCTGCCTAGCCAAGCCACGGCTGCATCCGTCCGGGGCAACGCCCGGCATGCCAGGATAAGACCGTCGGCTTTCTCTTCATCGGTCAGGGCGAAGCGCGAATGCTGAAGCAGGTCCACCTCCCCCTCGATCAACCGGGACTTGCAGGAGCCGCAGCGCCCGGACTTGCAGCCATGAGGGTAGGGAATGCCGGCGGCGAGTGCCGTATCGAGTATGGTCTGCCCATTCTGGACTTCAAGGCGGGCTCGAGCCTGCCGGATGTCAATTCGTTTGGCTGTCACGTCCGATCCCTCACATGCCTTGCGTCTGTCCGAGCACCTTCGACAGGCCCGGCTTCTGGCTCTGGAACGTGCCGTAGAAGATTTCCGAACCGACGATGGTGATCGGTGCCACCCGCACACCCGTTCGCGCCTTTGCCTCCTCCGCGATCCGAGGGTCGGTGAGATCGCGTTCTTCGTAAGCTAGCCCCCGCTCGGAGAGCCAGCGCTTGAGTGCATGACAGTCCGGACAGGTCGGGGTCGTGTAGATAAGAATGTGCGGGGCGCTGGTTTCCGTCATGGTCTCGACTTTCTCTGAATCCGACATGGTTTTGCTCACGACCGGGTGCCCAGAGAGCGGCCGGGTAGAGAAGCATTGCCGTCAGGGTGCTGCTTCCAGCCGTTGCAAGGTCAAGGCGGTTGTTGGACAGAAATGTACTTTTTCGAACATGGAAGCCTGCGGCCTTGCTGCCCGGAGCAATGAGCCAAAACGTGCAACACGGAGGCGTTACCCACCTAGAAGCTGCGAATGATGAGCCAGATGTGCCGAGCGCCATTTCGGAAAATAAGGGCCTTGACCTTCCCGTCGTTGGAAACCTCACCTTCATCAAAATTGACTGCTGCCGTCTCCTGAAAGCCTGGAACGGCCCGTATGAAGGTGAAAGAAAATGAACAAGAAAGCCGCCGCCCTGCTGTTGGCTGGCGTCACCGTTGCCAGTGGCACTTTTGTCTATCGCAACGAAGTGGAGCCCCATGCGAGCCGCCTTCTCGCGCTGGTATCGTCGACCGCCGTGTCAGAAGCGGCTGCCCAGTCGGAAGAAGCACCCGGACCACAGGTGCCCGTCGCCGAGGTCGTCACGCGCAAGGTGGCGCTGCCGGTGGAGTTTACAGGTTATCTCGAAGCGACCAGGTTCGTCGAACTGCGCCCACGTGTCGGCGGTGCAATCGACGCAGTCAGTGTTCCCGAAGGGGGGCTCGTAGAATCAGGCAAGCTTCTGTTCCAAATCGACCCCAGGCCCTTCCAGGTCGCCCTGGATGCCGCCAAGGCGCAGTTGCAGCAGGCGAAGGCACTGCTTGATCAGGCCGAGATCGATTTCAACCGCGCCGAAATGCTGGCGCGCAATGGCAGTGTATCGCGCAAGACCTTTGACGACGCGCAAACTGCTCGCCGTCAGCGGCAGGCACAGGCTGAGATCGCGAAGACGGCTGTGGCGTCCGCCGAACTCGATCTTTCCTTCACACGCGTCACAGCCCCGATTGGTGGGCGCATCGACCGGATTCTGGTCTCCGAGGGCAACCTTGTCACCGGGGGCAATGCCGGAGCCGCGACACTTCTCACAACGATCGTCTCGACCGATCCCCTCTATGTCTATTTCGACATCGATGAAGCCACCTATCTCGCGTTCATCGCGGATGTGCGCGAGATAGAACGTGGAAAGGCTGCCGACAAGTTGCCGGTGCAGGTGGGGCTGATGACCGATACCGGCTTTCCGCATGAAGGCGCCTTCGATTTTCTCGGCAATCGCGTCGACCGAAGCACGGGAACGATCCGCGCGCGGGCTGTTGTCAAAAACCCTGATGGTCGACTGGCGCCCGGCCTTTTTGCGCGCGTGAACCTCGTTGCGGCCCATCCAGCTCAAACCGTGCTTATCGACGATCAGGCGATCGGTATCGATCAAGGACGCCGTTATGTGCTGGTTCTGGGAGCCGAGGACAAGGCCGAATACCGCCCGGTCGAACTCGGCCCGATGATCGATGGTCTGCGTGTGGTCTCAGCCGGCCTCGATCCGGGTGAGAGGATCATCGTAAAGGGGCTCGTCCGCCCCGGCATGCAGGTCGTGCCGCAGATGGTTTCCATGCTGGCAGACCAATCCGCCGATGGAGACCGGCCCGCAGCTGAAACGCAGGAGGCGCGTCGATGAATATTCCGCGCTTTTTCGTCGACCGCCCGATCTTTGCGGTCGTTCTGTCTGTCCTGATGCTGATCGCCGGTGGCCTGACACTCCTGAAGCTGCCGTTGAGCGAATATCCCCAGGTCACCCCGCCAACGGTGCAGGTCACCGCAAGTTATCCAGGCGCCAATCCCGAGGTTATTGCCGAAACGGTCGCGGCACCGCTTGAACAGGCGATCAACGGCGTCGAGAACATGCTCTACATGAGTTCTCAGGCCGCGACCGACGGGCGCATGACGCTGACGGTGGCCTTTCAGCAGGGCACCGACCCTGACATGGCGCAGATCCAGGTGCAGAACCGCGTCGCGCGCGCGCTCCCCCGCCTGCCACAGGACGTGCAGCGCATCGGCGTCGTGACGCAGAAGACCTCGCCCGACATTCTGATGGTCGTGCATCTCGTCTCACCTGACGATCGCTACGACCCTCTCTACCTCTCGAATTTCGCCACTTTGCAGGTGCGTGACCAGCTTGCGCGCCTACCGGGTGTGGGTGACGTGTTGGTCTGGGGTGCCGGCGAATACTCGATGCGCATCTGGCTCGACCCGGCCAAGGTGGCGGCGCGCGGCCTGACCGCCTCCGACGTGGTGGCGACAATCCGGGAGCAGAACGTGCAGGTGGCCGCCGGCTCGGTCGGCCAGCAGCCGGATGCTTCGGCGGCGTTCCAAATCACGGTCAACGCCCTCGGCCGGCTTTCGAACGAGGAGCAGTTCGGCGACATCGTCGTCAAGACGGGTGCCGAGGGCCAGGTCACCCGTCTGCGGGATGTTGCCCGCATCGAACTTGGTGCCGATTCCTACGCGCTGCGCAGCCTTCTTGACGGCAAACCGGCGGTGGCGATCCAGATCATCCAGAGCCCCGGCGCCAATGCGCTCGATGTTTCGAGCGCCATTCGCGGCACCATGGAAGACCTACAGAAAGGTTTTCCCGATGGAGTAGAGCATCGCATCGCCTACGACCCTACCGTCTTCGTCAAGGCCTCTCTGGAAGCCGTGGTCATGACACTGCTTGAAGCCATAGCGCTGGTCGTACTGGTGGTCGTACTCTTCCTTCAGACTTGGCGTGCTTCGATCATTCCGCTCGTTGCCGTGCCTGTATCGTTGGTCGGCACATTCGCCCTCATGTACCTGTTCGGCTTCTCACTGAACACGCTGTCGCTTTTCGGGCTCGTGCTCTCGATCGGCATCGTGGTCGATGATGCCATCGTGGTCGTCGAGAACGCGGAACGTCACATTGCGCTCGGCGAAACGCCGAAAGAGGCTGCCCGCAAGGCCATGGACGAAGTGACCGGGCCTATCCTTGCCATTACGTCGGTGCTGTCGGCGGTGTTCATTCCCTCCGCCTTCCTGTCCGGCTTGCAAGGGGAGTTCTACAGGCAGTTCGCCCTCACGATCGCAATCTCGACCATCCTGTCGGCGATCAACTCTCTGACGCTTTCCCCAGCACTCGCGGGCGTGCTCCTGAAACCGCATCATGCCGATGCAAAGCGCGACCGGCTGACGATCGTCATCGACACCGTGTTCGGATGGTTCTTCCGCCTGTTCAATCGCGCCTTCGACAGCGCTTCGAATGCCTATGTCTGGTCGGTACGCCGTGCCGTGAGGCTCAGCACGCTCGTCTTGCTGATCTATGCCGGCCTGGTCGGCATGACGTGGATGGGTTTCCAGACCGTGCCCACCGGGTTCGTACCGGCTCAGGACAAGTATTACCTCGTCGGCGTCGCGCAGCTTCCAACCGGCGCCTCGCTTGATCGCACCGAGGCGGTTGTCAAGAAAATGTCGGAAATCGCGCTTGCCGAACCTGGGGTGGAAAGCGTCGTCGCGTTTCCGGGGCTTTCGGTAAACGGCATGGTCAATATTCCGAATGCCGCCGTCATGTTCACGATGCTCAAGCCGTTTGACGAGCGCAAGGATCCGTCCTTGTCGGCTTTCGCGATTGCAGGCCGCCTGATGGGAAAATTCAGCCAGATACCCGATGGTTTTGCCGGCATCTTCCCACCACCTCCTGTTCCAGGCCTTGGCTCGACCGGCGGATTCAAGATTCAGATCGAGGATCGGGCAGGGCTTGGCTTCGAGGCCCTCGCGCAGGCGCAGGGCGCTCTCATGGGCAAGGCGATGCAAACACCCGAACTGGCTGGCATGCTCGCGAGCTTCCAGGTAAATGCGCCGCAGGTGCAGGTGGACATCGACCGGGTGAAGGCCAAGTCGCAAGGGGTGTCGCTCGACACGATTTTTGAAACCTTGCAGGTCAACCTGGGCTCACTCTACGCGAACGACTTCAATCTGTTCGGCCGCACCTACCGCGTGATGGTTCAGGCCGACGCGCCATTCCGTATGCAGCCAGAAGACATCGGCCGACTGAAGGTGCGTAACGCGGCGGGCGAAATGATCCCGTTGTCGGCCTTGCTGACCATCAAGCACGGTTCGGGGCCGGACCGCGTCATGCACTACAATGGTTTTCCATCGGCCGATATCAGCGGCAGCCCCGCGCCCGGATATTCGTTCGGGCAAGCGACCGCGGCAATGGAACGGATCGCATCGGAAACGTTGCCACCCGGCATGGCCTTCGAGTGGACGGACCTCGCCTATCAGGAGAAGCAAGCCGGCAACGCCGCCATGTACGTCTTCCCCCTGTCTGTGCTGCTCGCCTTTCTGATTCTCGCAGCGCAATACAACAGCTGGTCACTCCCGTTCGCTGTGTTGCTGATCGCTCCGATGGCGTTGCTCTCGGCTATCGCGGGCGTGTGGTTCACTGGAGGCGACAACAACATTTTCACGCAGATCGGGTTTGTTGTTCTCGTCGGCTTGGCTGCCAAGAACGCGATCCTGATCGTGGAGTTCGCCAGAGCGAAGGAAGACGAAGGCGTCGATCCTTTGAACGCCGTTCTCGAAGCAGCCCGGCTTCGCCTGCGGCCAATCCTGATGACCTCCCTCGCTTTCATCGCCGGCGTCGTCCCGCTGATGATCGCGACGGGGGCTGGTGCCGAGATGCGGCATGTCATGGGCATCGCCGTGTTCGCCGGCATGCTTGGCGTCACCCTGTTCGGCCTCGTGCTAACACCCGTGTTCTACGTCTTGGTGCGCCGTATGGCCATCGCCCGCGAGAGGCGGAATACCGTCACAGGAGTCGAATCCTATGCCGGAAAGGAGCAGTCTGTCCGGCCCCCAGCAGCAACCTGACACGAAAAAAATTGCGCGCCCAGTCCATGGGCGCGCTAGCCTGTGCAGCCCTCGCATTGAGGTCGCCTTCGCTGGATTTTATGTCCCGATCATCTGCACGCGACCCGTAGCGGCCGAGCGATAGGCCGCTTCGATCATCGTGAAGGCTTTTCGGCCGTCCTCGATGGTAACCGGCATGGGGCCGCCTTTCTTCAGTGCGTCGACAAAAGCCCAGGCGACGTGCTCGTGGAAAACGCCCGTCTTGAAGGACGGGACGACGTCCGAAGCGGACCAACCCTCCCCCTCCCCGCGTCGGAACACGCGCAGAAAGTCCGTTTCGCGCGTCGGGCGCGAGGCGATGTCGACGCCGGAGAGCAGGATCGAGCCTTCCGTTCCGTAGATTTCGATCGACGTGTCCGCTGCGGCAAAACACCAACTCGTCGTCACCTCGGCAATCAGGCCATCCGCATAGCGGAAGGTGGCGACGGCCGTGTCTTCGACGGGTAGGCCGAGGGCCGCCGACGACAGTGTGGCAAAAACCGACTCGGGTTCGCCAAACATCCAACGGAGGAAATCGGCGGCATGCACGCCCTCATCGAGCAGCGTACCGCCACCGGAACGCGTCGGATCGACGAACCAGGCGGACCGGAAAACCTCCGTAAGACCATGGCTATGGCCGTGCCGGACCCGGCAGAGCGTCACCCGGCCAAGGACTTTCTCCTGTAAAAGCCGCGCTATCTCATGGTTGGCAGGGTCGAAGCGCTTCGGAAAGCTCTGCATGAAGCGAATGCCCGTGCGCGCCACCACTGCGGCGATGGCGTCGCATTGGGCACGGTCGATCCCGAGCGGCTTTTCGCAGAGCACCGGCCGGCCGAGAGCCGCGGCGGCTTCGACCAGCATCAGGTGCCCGCTCGTCGCCGAGCAGATCGCAACCGCGTGGCTCTTCCGAATAAGGCGGTGGAGGTCGTCCTGTACCTCGATGCCGTGACGACCGGCAAATTCGGCCGCCTTGTCCGCGGCCTGATCCCAGACACCGATGATCTCGACCTCCGGCCGTTGCAGGAAGGCGCCGGCCCAGAAATTGGCGTGGTAATGTTCGACGCCCAGTATCGCGATCTTCAGGCGCATCCGGCCTTCTCCCCATCCTCGCCAATCGGCGTTCTCATGCCGGAAAGCGCTGCTGCATAAATGGCTTCGGCCACCCGGACCGAGCTGAGACCGGCTCCGGCCGTATCATCCGGCGGCGTCTCGCCCCTGATGATGGAAAGCCAATGACGATGATGGGCTTCGCCGAGCGCTTCCTCCGGTAATTCCGGATTCACCCAACCCGTCTTCCCAACGCTTGCTGGGGCGTGGATTGCCGCCCTGCCGCGCTCCGTCCGAAGCCAGACCGTGCCGCGTTCCGCATAGAGTTCCAGCCGGAAGCGATCGCAACCGGCAAGCTCGGTGTAGCTCATCTCATGGCTCACCCGCACATCGCCCTCGAGGCGATAGGCGGCAAACACATTGTCCTCGAGTTCCGTGCGAACCGTGCGACCGTCGGCAAGCTGCCGTTCCGGCCGCGCGGTCGTCATGTCGGCGGCAACGGTTCTGATCGGACCGAGCAGGTGCTGAACGAGATCGATGCCATGCACGCCGAGCTGCATGACGACGCCACCCGAGACATTACCGGGCGTAAAGAACCAGTCGTTCCAGTCCGCCCCCGGCGTGGCGTTTCGAATGCGCGCGGAATGGACGGTGCCGAGCGCGCCGGATTGCAGCCGCTCGCAAAGCCAGCGTACTTCCGGGAAATAGCGGTGCATGAAGCTGACGGTGAGGCGCCGTCCGGCCTGTTGATCCGCCTGAAGGATGCTGCGGCATTGAGCGCTGTTCAGCGCCATCGGCTTTTGCAGCAAGACATGCTTGCCGGCGTCGAGCGTGTCGATCGCGATGCGCTCGTGGGTATCGTCCGGGGTGGCAATCACCACCGCGTCAATCGTGCTGTCCTCCAGCACGCGACGGTAGTCGGTTTCCGCCCTGCCGATGCTGAGCGCCTGCGCTCTTGCGCGCGTCGCGTCCGGCCGCCGGCCGACGAGTGCGGCGATATCCGCCCCGCCTGCGGCGCGCAGACCGTTGATATGGTAGTCGGCGATGAAGCCCGCGCCGATGACGGCGACGGCAATCCTATCGGCAGCCGAAGGAGACATGGTGATCAATCCGCTTGCGTGACATATGCCGAACGCCTGCCGTGGCAGGCGCCTGGTGCTTTCATGACGTTAGGGCGCCCACTGGCCCTCGACCTCGACGGCAGCAGCATTCGCCGCCTTCAGGGGGCCGGTGAAGGTATAGCTGAGCACGTCCTTTGCATCGCCCTGGATGCGGTTTGTCGCCTTCAGGTAGCCGGCGATGGCCAGCATGTCGTCGACGTAGGATTTGTCGACATTCGGCCTGAACGTGTAGTCCGAAAGCAACGCCGCGTTCATGCCGACCGGCTGCTTCTGGAAATCGGAGACGATCTTCAGAACCTCGTCCTTGTTCGCAGGATCGGCGACATAAGCCTGCGCCTTGGTCAACACCCTTACCGCCGCCGCCGTCCCGCTGCGCGAATGTCCTGCGCACGCCATCGACGCGAATGAAGGCCGGGTTGTTCCGCTCGGCACGAGCGGTTGGTCTCTGATGAACAAGGACATTGTTTTCCAGCACGACGGACTCCCCTCCGGTCGTTGCGCGGACGACCTGCCGCCGTCTCGATCCAAAGCGTATACGTGAAATTCAAATTGTAAAGTTCAATTTGTATCAGCTATAATACAATTCGACTTCACTACCCTTTATCCCGTCGTTTCGGGCGCGGGATTGCCGGGGCGAGATTCAAAATGTATCGAGATGGAAGCGACAAAAAACAGACACGATTCGAAGGTCGAGGCAGATCCTTGCGCGCTGCGTCCTCAAACACGGTTCTCGCCTCCCTGAGGGATCAGATTTCCCGGCTTGAGGATGGCGCGCGGCTGCCGACGGTACGCGATCTCATGCGCATTCATCAGGTCAGCCAGGCGACCGTGCAGGAGGCGCTGACCCGCCTGCGCGACGAGGGCATGCTGACCTCGCAGGTCGGACGTGGCACCTACGTGGTCAAGGGCGGCGAGGCATCGGCGTCCAGCGATGACGGTGCCGTGGCGCATCTGGAGAGCCTGCTGATCCTGTCGAACGCCAGCCTGAACGAACGCTGCGTGCTGGTGCAGAACCATATTGTCGAGCAATTGTCGCGGTCCGGCAGCAAGGTCGTCCAGATTTCCTACCACAATACGGGGCACCTGCTGGAGATCCTCACCTCGGTACCGGATTTCGATGCGGCCATTCTCCAGTCGCATTACGAGAACATTCCGATCCGCCTGCTCAACCTGCTGCAAAGCAAGACGCGCGCCCTCGTCGTCG
This sequence comes from Shinella sp., assembly GCF_052438155.1. Classification (NCBI taxonomy): domain Bacteria; kingdom Pseudomonadati; phylum Pseudomonadota; class Alphaproteobacteria; order Hyphomicrobiales; family Rhizobiaceae; genus Shinella; species Shinella sp. The sequence goes on from NZ_JBQVPI010000013.1 coordinate 66,449, forward strand.
ACGGCCATTCCGTCGCCGGCGTCGACATCGACCGCGTCGGAACCGACTGGGAAGCGGCGCTCGATCTGGCCCTGGAATATCTGTCGGAACTCGGCCACCGCTCCGTAGCCCTTGTTTCGCTGGACTCCATGGCCCAGCCGATCCTCGCCGCACGGCGTGCCTTCGACCGGATAAGCCAGCGCCATGAGACCGTCTGGCGGCACACGCAGAGCATCGCGCTTCGCGGCGTGCTGCACCCGACGCAGCGCGTCGGCGACGCGCTGGGACAAGAACTGTCCGCGCTGCTCGACGAGCATGGCAAACTGCCGTTCACCGCGATGGTCACACTCGGCATTTCCGACTCTCTCGGCATTCGCCAATGCCTGGAAGAGATGGAGATCGCCTGCCCGAAGGATCTCAGCCTCTTCGTATTGGGGCATCACGACGTCCCGACCGAACATTTCGGCTTCATGACCATGGCCGGCAGCTCCTATCTCAATGCCGCCAAAAGCCTGATCGACACGATCCGCAAGCGTATCGCCGCGCCGCACGAGCCGCCCCAGATCGTCTATCTCGACTGCATCTCGAATGCTCGCGGCAGCACAGGCGTACCTTCCATCTGACGCCATTGCCGGCATTCGCGGCGGCATGCGCTGGCGTATGCCAAACCCCACCATAATTTCCCGCCATCACCCCAAAACACGCTTGCATCCGCCCATACATCTGCTAGCGTACAATACATATTGTATCTGATGATGATTGGACCTTCGCGGTCGCGCATCGTCCAGGGAGGAGAGGTACGGCATGTTGGGTGAGCGTCTGCCGGAGCGGCTGGCGCCGTTGGCTTCGCGTTTCGGCGTACGGGCCTATTACGGCGATATCCACAACCACTGCGACATTTCCTATGGCCACGGCAGCCTCGAACAGGCGCTGCGCCGCGCGCGCCGCCAGCTTGATTTCGTCTCCGTCACGGGACACGCATATTGGCCGGATATGCCGGTCGACGATCCCAGCGTGGAGCATATCGTCGATTTTCACGTCAAAGGTTTTGCCAAGCTCGACAGACTGTGGGGCGCCCATTTCGAAACGCTTGCAGAGGCAGACGAGCCGGGCGTCTTCACCGTTTTCCCCGGTTATGAAATCCACTCCTTTGCACATGGCGACTACACGATCGTCTACCGCGACATCGCGGGCCAGGAATTGATCAAGGCCGACACGCCGTCGGAACTGCATGCAAGGCTGCGCGCCGCCTATGGTGATGCCGTCTTCGCCTTCCCGCATCACATCGGCTACCGCCTCGGCGCACGCGGCGTAAACTGGGACAGCGTCATCGAGGACCTGTCGCCGGTGATGGAGATCATCTCCATGCACGGCTGTTCGGAGACGTCGGTCATGGACCGTCCCTTCCTGCATTCCATGGGGCCGAGTGATGGCCAGTCCACCGCCCGCCATGGTCTCAATCGCGGCCTCCGCTTCGGCTTCCTCGGAAATACGGATCACCATAGCGGTTATCCCGGCTCCTATGGTCACGGGCGCTCGGCGGTCTATGCTGCGGAAAATTCCCGTTCAGCCCTGTGGGACGGCATCCACCGACGCCGCACCAATGCCCTCACCGGCGACGCAAGCCACCTGTTCTTCTCCATCGGCGACACCATGCAGGGCGGCAGCGTGACGGCGGGCGGGCCAACAACGCTGGAACTCGAGGCGGTCGGCGGCGGTGCCATCGACTATATCGACCTCGTGCGCAACGGTGATGTCGTCGGCCGGATCACGCCGGACCTGCAGCGCAGCCCGATCGATGCCGGCAATAGCGCGCTGGAAACGTTGCTCGTGCTGGAACTCGGCTGGGGCGCACGCGGAAAATTCCACGACTGGCAAGGCTCCCTCGAACTCATCGGCGGCGACATCCTGTCCGTCGAGCCACGGCTGCGCGGGTCCGAAGTGGTCTCGCCGCTGGAAGGAGGCGGCGACGCGAAGGATGACAACGCGGTCCGGCTTTCCGGCAATCGCATCGATTTCACGATCCGCTCGATCGGCAACCCCAACAACACCACCGCTTCGATGCAGGCGATTGCCGCGCGCATCCGCATCCGGCCGGATGCCGGAGTCCGGTTGGTGGTCGACGGGCAGACCTTCGAGGTCAGCACCGGCCGCCTTCTGCAGGGCGCACTCTCGGGCAATCTCGGGCCGATCGACAGTCCCGCCTTCCGACTCCACCCGCTGCCGCGCCCGCACCAGTGGCAGTGGCGCGGGCAGATGGCAATCGAACCGCTGCGCAAGGGCGACTGGATCTATGCCCGCATGCGCCAGGCCAATGGCCAGTGGAACTGGGCCAGTCCGATTTTCTGCGAATAGGAGGGCGGGGGCAACCGCAATGCGGCGCGAAGGCCGCGGGGAGCACCTGTTTTCTTGAAGGCCGATAGATGTTCAGCATGAATGAGGCAAGGGAGATTCATCGATGACATTCAAGACCAGCATGCACAGACGTACGATCCTAAAAGGCGTGGGCATGGCCGCGGCGGCCAGCCTCGCGCCAGGCGCATTCCGCCCGCTCTACGCGGCAAGCGTCGCTCCGATCACCATCGTGATCAACCAGTCGCCCTGGTTCGAAAGCTTTCGCAAGACGGTTGAGGCCTATGAGGCGGAGACCGGAAACAAGGTCGAACTCGACGTCAATCCCTTTGCCGGCTCGCTGGAAAAGCAGCGCAACTCGGTGCGCGCCAGCGATGGCCAGTACGACATCCTGATCATGAATTCGGGCTGGTTTGCCGAAATGTATGCCGGCGGCTTCGTGGAGGCCATCACCGACATCGACCCCGGCTTCACGCTCGATCCCGAGGTCTATACGCTCGGCGACACGGTCTATTACAATGCCGAGAAGAAGACCATGACCAGCGACGGCAAGCTGATGGCCATGCCGGTCTCGCCGCTGATCCCGATGCTCTATTATCGCGGCGACCTCTACAAGGAAGCGGGCCTGTCGGCGCCGAAGACCTTTGCCGAACTGGAAGCCAACGCCAAGAAGTTCCACAATCCGCCCGACATGTACGGCATCGTCCAGCGCGGCGCGCGCGGGCCGCATACCGTGGCCTACGACTTCTACCCCTACCTCTACGGTTTTGGCGGCGGCATCTTCAACGACCAGTCAGCCGGTGACTATTCGGTCACGCTGAACTCCGACCACGGCCGTGAGGCGCTCGACTACTACATCCGGCTCGCCAAGGAAGCCGGCCACCCGAAGACGGCGGCCGCAGACCAGGCCGAAGTCATCCAGGCCATGGTGACCGGCCATTCCGCGCATATCATGATGGTGATCGCCGCCTGGTCGCAGATGGACGATCCGAACAAGTCGGCGATCGTCGACAAGGTCGAATGGGCGCCGCCGCCGGCCGCGGAAGGCCTCCAGACCGCGCCCGGTCTCGGCCATTGGCTCGCCGGCATTTCGAAGAACGTTCCCGACGATCGCAAGCGCGCGGCCGTCGAGTTTCTGCGCTGGTTCCAGACAAAGGCAGCCCAGCTCGAAACTGCCAAGGCCGGCGGCATCCCGATCCACGCCGCCGTCTATAAGGAGCCGATTGCCGACGAACACCGGTATCGCTGGATGAAGCCCTTGGCCGAAGCCTTGCCGCACGCCGTCAACATCTACCAGTTTCCCGAGGCGAGCGAAGTGATTGCCGTGCTGGAACTCGGCCTCAACCGTGCGGTTGCCGGCGAGATCACCTCGGTCGATGCGCTGAACGGCATGTCCGACGAGATCGAGAAGATCATGGCCGGCCATGCCTACAAGACCGACAAGCTGACCCCTCTGAAATAAGGGCCACCCATGACCGCCGCAAACGCGCAAACCCAAAGCCCGCTGCGGCGGTCAAGCAATCCCGCCGAGGATGGCGGCCAGCGTCTCTGGCGCTGGCTGACCTTCGGGCCAGCCCTTGCCATGATGGTGGCACTCAGCGCGCTCCCGATTGCAAACCTGTTTCTCACAAGCTTTCAGAACGTCACCTGGGCGGACGGGCAGCAGGTGCGCACCTGGGTCGGCCTTGCTCATTACAAGGCGCTGTTCTCGGACAGCCTGTTCGGCGCCGGTATCTCCAACACGCTTATCTTCGCCTTCGGGGCCGTCGCTGGCCAGATGATCCTCGGCTTCGCCATGGCTCTGCTTTGCACCAAGATAACCCGTGGGCGCGTGCTCTACCGGGCGATCTTCATCCTGCCCATCCTGATCCCCGGCATCGTCATCGGCGCCATCTGGAAGCTGATGCTCAATTACGACTTCGGCCTGGTCAACAAGGCGCTCTCTCTCCTTGGCATCATGCCGCATGACTGGCTGGGAACGCCCGAGACGGCGCTGCTTTCAGTGATCGCGGTCGACATCTGGCATTGGACGCCATTCTGCTTCCTGCTGTTCCTGGCGGGGCTCGAATCCCTGCCGCAGGACGTTTTCGAGGCTGCCGAGATGGACGGTGCCGGCCCGTGGCAGGAACTGGTCTATGTCACGTTGCCGCTGATGATCCCGACGATCATCGTCACCTTCGCCTTCCGCCTCGTGCTCGCCTTCAAGGTCTTCGACGAGGTCTATCTCCTGACCAGCGGCGGGCCTGGCACCGCGACAGAGGTGATCAGCTTCACCCTCTACCAGCGCTTCTTCACCGAAGACAAGGCGGGCTATGGCTCGGCCATGTCGGTGGCCGTCATCTTCCTCGTGTCGCTGCTTCTGGTGATCGCTCTGTCAGCGCGCCGTCGCACGGGAGCGACATCATGAGCCGTCGCACCAATTCCATTGTTCCCGTCCACCTGGCACTCGCCGCCGGTGCCGTCCTTGTTCTTGCGCCGATCATCTGGACCGTTGCAGCTGGCTTTCGCACACAGATATCGCTCTTGATGGGCGATGTGCTCTTCACGCCGATCTGGAGCAACTTTTCCGAAGTTCTCTGGTCGAAGACCTCGGACTTCCTGCTCAACTACCGCAACTCGATCATCGTCGGGCTCGTCAGCACCGTGCTTTGCGTCGTTGTCGCAACGCTCGCCGCCTTCTCGCTCAACCGGATGCGCTGGCCCGGATGGGTCGTGCATCTCTTCCTCGCCTGGACGATGATCTTCCACATGATCCCGCCGGTGGCGCTGGCGAGTGCATGGTTTTCCATGGCGCGCGCCGTCGGACTGGAGAACACCTTCACAGGGCTGATCCTCGCACATGCGACGCTCAACCTGCCGATGGCGATCTGGCTGATGGCGGTCTTCGTTCGCGACGTGCCGAAGGAACTGGAAGAGGCGGCGATCATGGACGGTGCGGATACGCCGCATATCCTGTGGTACGTGATCCTGCCGCTCATCACGCCCGGCCTTGCCGCGACGTCGATCCTCACCTTCATCTTCTCCTGGAACGAGTTCGCCGTCGCGCTGACGCTGACGATGAAGCAGACCGCAACGGTTCCCGTCGCCATCGCCAAGTTCGCCCAGGATTTCGAGATTCAATACACCCAGATGGCGGCAAGCGCTGCTCTGGCGATGGTGCCGGCCATTCTCGTGCTGCTCGTCGCCCAGCGCTACATCGTCAAGGGCCTCACGCAAGGAGCAGTGAAATAGCATGAAGGCGGTTTTTGTTCTTTTCGATTCCCTGAACAGGCATCTGCTCGGTCCCTATGGCGGCACACGAATCCCGACGCCGAATTTCGACCGCCTCGCCGCCCGCAGCGTGACCTTCGACAAGCACTATGTCGGCAGTCTGCCCTGCATGCCGGCCCGGCGCGACATGCTGACTGGCCGGCTTACCTTCCTGCATCGCAGCTGGGGGCCGCTGGAGCCGTTCGACAATGCCTTTCCGGAAATCCTGCACCAGCAGCGCGGCACCTACAGCCACCTCGTGACCGACCATTTCCACTATTGGGAAGACGGTGGTGCGACCTATCACAACCGCTACGATTCCTATGAATTCGTGCGCGGCCAGGAAGGCGACCGGTGGAAGGCGATGGTGCAGCCGCATTGGGAGCGGCTTCGCGAAAAATACCACGCCCGGCAGTTCAGCGATCAGAAGCGCTCCTATTTCGGCCAGAACATCGTCAACCGCGAGTTCATCAAGGAAGAGAAGGATTTCCCTTCGGTGCGCTGCTTTGCCGAGGGCTTTGACTTCCTCGACCGCAACCGCGACGCCGACAACTGGCTTCTGCAGATCGAGACCTTCGACCCACACGAGCCCTTCACGGCCCCCGAACGCTTCAAGGCGCCATTCGACACCGGCTGGAAAGGCCCGATCCGCGACTGGCCGCGTTACGGTCGTGTCGACGAACTGCCCGAAGAATGCGAGGAGCTGCGCGCCAACTACTACGCCGTGGTCGCGATGTGCGACCATCTGCTCGGCGAATTGCTCGACTATTTCGATCGCCACGACCTGTGGAAGGACACGGCGCTCGTCGTCACCACCGACCATGGCTTCCTGCTTGGCGAACATGATTTCTGGGCGAAGAACCGCATGAACCTCTATGAAGAGGTGGCGCACATTCCACTCTTCCTGCACGACCCCCGAGATGCCCGGCCGGGCAGCCGGTCACAGGCCCTCACCCAGTCGATCGATCTCGCAGCAACGTTCCTCGACCTGTTCGGCGCCACGCCGCCAGTCGAGAACGAAGGGTTTTCGCTCTGCGCGATGGCAGATGGCACGGACCTGCGCGATGGCGCCCTGTTCGGCTATTTCGGCGGCGCGGTGAATGTTGCCGATGGCCGCTATACCTATCACCGCTTCCCGGAGGACCTGTCGCAGCAGGAACTCTACCAGTACACGCTGATGCCGACGCACATCTTCTCGCCGTTCTCGCCGGCGGAACTGGCCTCGGTCGAACTGTCGCCGCCGCTCGACTTCACCAAGGGCGCGACACTGCTCAAGGTGCCGGTGATCGATCGATCGCCGATGTACAACAACTACGGCCCCGGCGCGCTGCTTGAATCCGAGACGCGCCTCTATGACCTCACCGCCGATCCGGGGCAGGAAACACCGCTGGCGAACCCCGAAGAGGAGCAGCGCCTGACGGACCTGATGACGCGATTGATGCAGGCAAACAGCGCGCCGCCCGAAGCATTTTCGCGGCTGGCGTTCGACGCGGCCACAGAGGGGACGGAGTAACCATGGCACAGGTCCAGATCCGGGATGTTCGCAAATCCTACGGTACTGTGGAGGTCCTGCGGGGCATCGATGTCGCGGTCGAACATGGCGAATTCGTCGCTCTTGTCGGGCCGTCCGGCTGCGGCAAGTCCACCCTGCTGCGCATGATCGCAGGCCTTGAGGGCATTTCCGGCGGCGAGGTGCGGATCGACGGGCGGATCGTCAACGACATTCCGCCGAAGCAGCGCGACGTCGCCATGGTCTTCCAGAACTATGCGCTCTATCCGCATATGACCGTCGCCAAGAACATGGGCTTCTCCCTGAAGCTCGCCGGCAAGGCGCGCGACGAAATCGACCGGCGCGTGACCGCCGCCGCCGAAATTCTCGACCTCTCCCCCTTGCTGGACAGGCTGCCGCGCCAGCTTTCGGGCGGACAACGCCAACGTGTTGCCATGGGCCGCGCCATCGTTCGCGATCCTGCGGTCTTCCTGTTCGACGAGCCCCTGTCGAACCTTGACGCCAAGCTGCGGGTGCAGATGCGCGCGGAAATCAAGGCACTGCAGCAGCGCCTCGGCACCACGACCGTCTACGTCACCCACGACCAGGTCGAGGCGATGACAATGGCGGACAAGATCGTGGTGATGCGAGGTGGCGTCGTCGAGCAGGTAGGATCGCCGCTGGACCTCTACGATCACCCCGACAATGTATTCGTCGCCGGCTTCATTGGTTCGCCAGCGATAAACCTGTTTGAAGGCCGTCTTGAAAACGGGTATTTCACCGGAAAAAGCGGCTTCTCCGCTCCAGCCGGAATCAAGAACACAGCAAGTCCTGCGGACGTCGTTCTTGGTATCCGTCCCGAGCATCTCCGTCTCGATCCGTCCGGCACCGAGGCGACCGTCGTGGTCGTCGAGCAGACCGGCGCGGAAACACTGTTGCTACTCGACATGCACGGCCAGAAACTCACCTATCTCGGCCGCGAGCGCCTGCACGTCCGCCCGGGCGAGACGGTTCGCGTGCTACCGGATTTCTCGCGACTGCATATCTTCGATGCTTCGACCGGCCGACGCGCAGCCTAGCGCGGACCATGCCTCACCGCCGCGATTGGCGAAACGGGGCCGCGTGTCACGCGGCCCCGCCCATGTTTACTGTCCGCCCCAGGCTGCCGGGTAGTCGGGCAGCTTCTCACAGCCGCACATCGCGTGGTGCAGCGGCGGCATCTTGTCGTTGACGTAGAGATCGAGCGTCTCGGCGGTGATCGCCGGCTGCGGCATCACCCATTCCGGACCCGGCACGGCCTCACCCTTCAACACCTTGACGGCCGCGATGATCGGCGTGCGCCATTGATAGGTCGGGTAGGTCGGCGCGATCGCCTTGAAGCCTTCGGCCTTCCATTTCATCAAGAAGTCCTGCTGATCCTCGCCGGTGATGATCGGCAGCGGCAGGCTGGAATCCTCAAAAGCTTCCAACGCCGCAACCGCCGTCGCACCGGCATCCATCCAGATCGCATCGATCGAGCCACGTTGCAGGTAGTCCTCGACGATCGACTTGGTCTTGGCATTGTCGCCTTCGGTGAACTCCTCCCCGATGACGTTCAGGCCCTTCTCCTTGAAGATGCGCTTGGCGGCCGAGGCCCGCGTTTCCAGCACATCGACACCGGGCACGATGCGCAGCATCAGCACGTTGGCACCAGCGGGGGCTGTGGCCGCCACGAACTCGCCGGCCTGGATGCCGAAACCGTAACCGCCGACCGGGTGAATGAAGGTCACTGGGCACTTGGTATTAACGCCGCGGTCGAAGACGATGACCGGAAGCTTGGCGCAGGCCTTCTCGACGGCGGGGGTCAGCGCAGCCGTGGTGTTCGGCGAGACGATCAGCACCGAGCACTTGCCGCCGTTGATCAGGTCGTCAATATCGGAAATCTGCTTGTCGTCGGAGCCTTCGGCATCGACATGGATGAGTTCCTTGATCTCCGGATGGAGCTTCACCTCTGCCTGCATGTTCGTCCAGCCGGTCACGCGCCAGGCGTTGTTCACACCGGCATTCGAGAAGCAGATCGTATGGGGACCTTCCTTCTTGTATTTTGCGGTGTCGGCCATCTGGTCACCGTAATATTGCACCCATGGCTCCCCCTCCGGGCCATTGGCTTTCGCCGTCAACATCTCACGCTGCCTGGCGAATTCCGCGGGGTCGTCAAAGTTCAGCTGTTGGGCTTGTGCCGTGCTCGCAAGCAGGGCAGCCGAAAGGGCGGCGGTCAGCAGTTTTTTCATGTCTCACTCCCATTTGATCATGATGTCAGGTTCCTCCCGACGGCCTTGCGGCCGGCGAAATTCAGGTCCGGCCGGCGCGGTTGCGCCGGTAGGTGGCAAGCACGACGGCGACGATCAGGATCACGCCCTGCACGACGTCGCGCACCGGTTTTGGCAAGCCAATGAAGTTGAGCAGCGTGAAGATCGCCGTCAGCGTCAGCGCGCCGGCAATCGACGCCGGCACCGAGCCGCGCCCGCCGAGAAGCTGCGCGCCGCCGATGACGCAGGCGGTGATCGCCTGCAATTCGTAGCCGACGCCGACATCCGTCGAGACACCGGCAAAGCCGCCAAGCAGGATGCCGGCCGTCACGGCACTCAGCGACGAGACGACGAAAGCGATGATGCGCACCCGCTCCAAGGGAACACCCGACATCTGCGCCGCCCGCGGATTGTCACCGATGGCATGCAGCAAACGCCCGAGATTGGTGCGGTGCATGAGCCAGAACAGGCCAATCCCGACCACGATGAGCACGAGTAGTGCCACCGGCAGGAACTGGATGAGCGGAATGCCCTGAATGTTCACGCGCCCGAAGAAACGGAACGTCTCCGGCAGGTAGCCGCGCGGCGAGCCACTCGACCACATGAAGGCGGCACCGTTCAGCGTGATCATCATGCCGAGCGTGGCGATCAGCGAGGGCACCCGGAGATAGCTGACGACGAGCCCATTGACCACGCCGACGGTAAGCCCGACCGCATACATGACCGGGATCACCCACCAGGTGGCATCGGCATTGTTGTTGAGCAGCATGGAGGAGCCGACCACCGTCAGCGTGATTACCGAGCCGACCGAGAGATCGAAGCCGCCCGAGACGATGACGTAGATCTGGCCGGCGGCGAGGATGGCCAGCGGTGCGGCCCGCTTCAGGAAATTCATGTAGCCCGTGGGCTCGACGAAATTCGGGTTGGACAACGTGATGGCGACAAGCAGCGCTGCGAGCACGAAGAAGACGGGATTGATCTTCGGCAGGCGGCCGCCCCTTGCGGCGCCGGGCGCCTTTGCGGAACCGACGGTTTCCTGGATCATGCCACTATCCTCTTCGAACGCACGGCGTAGAAGGCGACGGCGGCGACGATGATGATGCCGCGCATCACCTGCTTGGCGAAAGCATCAACGCCGGCGAGATTGAAGATCGAGTCGATCAGCGAGAAGATGATGACGCCGGCGACCGTGCCCCAAATTCCGCCCTTCCCGCCCGAAAGGATCGTGCCGCCGATGACGACCACGGCGATCGATTCCAGATCATAAGCGCCCTCCGTGCCGATCCATGGCGAGCCGGATTTCAGCCGGCTTGCGAGGTAGAGGCCGGCCAACGAGGCGCACAGGCTGCAAATGATGTGGCTCGCCATCACCACGCGCGCCGTCTTGATGCCGGCCGCGCGCGCCGTATCGCGATTGCCGCCGACCGAATAGATGTTTGAGCCGAAGCGGGTGAAGCGCAACACGGCCCAGGCCGCCAGCACGAGGAGCGCCAGAACGATGAGGCTCACCGGAAGGCCGAGCACCTCGCCATAGGCGAAATACTGGAAGGCATCCGGCACCGAGCCGCCGAAGCGACCATGGAAGGAGGCGAGGCAGCCCTGGATGATCAGCGCCATGCCGAGTGTCGCGATCAGCGGATTGACCTCCAGCCTGGTGATCATCAGTCCGTTCAGTGTGCCGACCACGGCGCCCATCAGCAGCACGGCGAGGACCGCAGGCAGCATCATCGCCGGATCGCCATTCATGATCGCCGACGAGACGATGGCGGACGCCGAGATCAGATGCGCCACCGACAGGTCGATCGAGCCGACGAGGATCGCAAAGGTCTGGCCGACGGCGGTGATGCCGAGCGCGATGGAGCGATTGAGGATGGAGATCGCCGCTTCCGGCGTCAGGAATCGCGTGAGGCCGAGGCTGAGCGCGATCGCGATATAGATGGAAAGTGCCGCAGCAAGCAGCAGAGCCGGTGCATAGCGCTCCATGCGCCAGGCGGGACGTTTGGTGAGAGCCACCGTGTTCATGCCGCCACCGCTTCTTCGCCGGTTGCGGCGAGCATGACATCGGCTTCCGACACGCCGCGCGGGAACGCGGCCACGAGTTCGCCGGCGCGCATGACGAGGATACGGTCGGCGGCGCCCAGCACCTCCGGCAGGTCAGACGACACCATCATGATCGCCGTGCCCTTGCGCGCGAGATCGCGCATCAGGTGGTAGATGCCGGCCTTGGCATTGACGTCGATGCCGCGCGTCGGCTCGATGAAGATCAGCAGCCGCGGCGCCAGCGCCAGCCAACGCGCGACGATCGCCTTCTGCTGGTTGCCCCCGGACAAGGCCTTGATCTCCTGGGAAAAGCTGCCGGCCCTGACGTCGAGCTCGTGCAGTAGCTTGTCCATCTCTTCGGCGGAGGCAAATGGCGTCGCATCGGCCTTGCCCGCGAGGCCGGAAAGCGCACGCGCCGTCAGCAAACCATTGTCCGCAACCGACTGCATCAGCACCAGTCCCTCGGCCTTGCGGTCACCCGGCAACAGGCCAATGCCGGCGCGGATGGCGTCACGAGGATTGGTGAAACGCGCCGGTCTACCGGCAAGCAAAACTTCGCCTTCGGTGAACGGCGCAAAGCCGAAAATCGCCTGGGCAAGCGCAACCCGCCCTGCCCCCTGCAACCCGGCAAAACCTACGATCTCGCCGGCGCGCAGGTCAAAGGAAATGTCCTTCAGCCGCTCATTGCCGGCATGGCGCACGGACAACACGACGTTGCCGATCTCCTCCAGCGTTGCCGGTGCGGCATAAAAATCGCCGATATCGCGGCCGACCATGGCGCGCACGATCGTATCGGGTTCCGGCACATGGTCGAAGCTCGCGGCCGTCTCGCCGTCCTTCAGCACGGTAACCCGGTCGGCCAGCAGCGTGATCTCGCGCATTCGATGGGTAATATAGACGATCGATACGCCGCGCTTCTTCAGCGTATCGACGAGCCCGAACAGCACCTCGCATTCCGCCTCGTTGAGCGCTGCGGTCGGCTCGTCCATCACGATGACCTTCGCATCGAGCGACACCGCCTTGGCAATCTCGACAAGCTGCTGGCTCGCGACTTCGAGGTCTGCCACGACCGTATCCGGCTCGATCCGATGCGCCGAGCCGAACAGGGCCAGCACGCGCCGCGCCTCCGCGTTCATTGCCTTGTGGTCGATCAGGCCAAACCGCGTCGGCTCGCGGCCGAGAAAGATGTTCTGTGCGACGGTGCGCTCCGGCAGCAGGGAAAATTCCTGGTAGATCACTGCGATGCCGGCGCGGATCGCCTCCAGCGGATGGCTGAAATGTCGCTCCTCGCCACCCACGACAACGGCGCCGCCATCCAGCCTGTAGACGCCGGAAAGAATTTTCATCAGCGTCGACTTGCCGGCACCGTTTTCACCGGCGAGCGCGTGCACTTCGCCCGGATAGGCGGAAAAGCTCACGCTCTTCAGCGCCTTCACGCCGGGGAAACTCTTGGTGATGCCGCGCATCTCGATTGCGGGATTGCTCATGCTGCTGCCCATGTCTTGCGAATGAACGTTGCGCTTTCGGAAAAAAGCGTCTCGAAATCCGGAAACAGCGGCCGCCAGACGCGGGTCGCCGCCGCGATGGCCGGCAGGCCGGCCCCGAAGGCCTCAAGCGTCAACCAGCCGTCATAACCGATCTCCTTCAACACGGTGAACATCGCCGCGAAGTCTATGTGCCCCCGCCCAGGGATACCACGGTCGTTCTCCGACACATGGAAAACGCCGATATCCGGGCCAATCAGGCGGATGGCCTCTTCCTGCCGGCGCTCCTCCACATTGGCGTGGAACGTGTCGTACATGATCTTGAAGGCGGGGTGTCCGACCCGATCGACATAGGCGCGGGCCTGCTCCATCGTGTTGAGGTAGTAGGTCTCGAAACGGTTGAGCGGCTCCAGGCTCAGATACATGCCGTGAGCCGCCGCCCGCTCGGCCAGCGCGCGATGTGCATCCGCACCGTATTTCAGTTCGTCCTCGCTGGCGCCGGTGCCGGTGAAGACGCCGATCGGCGCGTGAAACGGGCCACCCATGCTCTCGGCGCCGAGCGCGATGGCGCAATCGAGCGCCCAGTCGAGATGCGCAAGCCCGCGCGCCCGCACATCGGCATCGCTGCTGACTGGGCTGGCCTCCGGCGTCGGCACGATCGAGGTGGTCGACCGGCCAAGGCCGAGAGCGTCGAGTTTTTTGCCCAGGCGCTCATAGTGGCCGACCGCCCCCTTGAGGACCGGCACCTCGACGCCATCATAGCCAAGGTCACGCAGCCGCCCTATGCTGTCGAAATGACTGTCCTCGACGAAGTCCGTCAGGCACAGAAGGTTGATGCCGAGTTTCATGGCGCGCTCAATGCAGCTTGATGCCGAGATCGCGGCAGGTGCCGCGGATCCAGGCGAGCGACTTCTCGATCATCGGTCCGGCCGCGCCCTCGCATTCGAGGCTGAGCACGCCGTCATAGCCATGGTCGCGCAGTTGGGCGAGGCAGGCCTTGATGTTCTCTGCATTGACGCCATCGCCAAGCGCGCAATGACTGACAGCAATGCCGGTCTGCCCGCCGCGCACCGCATCTGCCAGCGATTGCGACACGTCCTTGACGTGGACATGGCTGACCTTGTCGATGAAACGCGGAAGAAACTCGGTCGGCTCCTGGCCGGCGATGAAGGTGTTGCCGGTATCCATGTTCATGCGCAGCCACTTCGAATCGACGAAGGCCAGCATGCGCGCCATAAATTCCGGGCGTGTCGTGAAATGCCCGTGCGGCTCGATATTGACGATGATCTCGTGTGCTTCCGCGACCTCGATGATCTTCTCGTAGCTGCGCTTCATCAGCGCCATCGATTCCTCTTCGCTCAAGCCCTCCGGCATGTGAAGCCCGTCGGTCGTGTCGACGCAGGGGCTTCCGGCCTGTGCGGCCCAGGCGATCGATTTCAGCACATAGGGCACGCCCCGAAGCGGCCCGTCCTCGCCGGAAAGCGGATAGGCGGCATCGACCTGGGAAAACCGCACGCCGTAGCGATCCATCTTGCGGCGCAGCAGCGCGGGGTCTTCGTAGAGCGCGACATGAGGTTGATAGCCGAGGCCGTGAATCCAGCTCACGCCGTCGATCAGGCCACACTCGATGAAGTGCACATCGTTGTCGCTCGCCCACTGCAAGCATTTTTCGAACGACCAGTAGGCCGAATTGAACGCATCCGTGTGGAAGCCTATCCGCACCGGCAAATCCTCCCCATTTCTCCTCCATGCCGTTGAGTTTCAACGGCAAATCACCAGCGCCTCGATTTGTCGCTTGATGATGGCCAAGCATTGCGCAATAAATCGTTGCCCGCGTTCGAAATAGAGGAGTGGTAAATTTTGAACACCGGCGGAGGAGAGTGATGAACAAAGCCAACAACGAACGGGCGGTCAGCCGGCCCGCTGTTTTTCGTGAGCCGGGCGCCCTGCTTTACGCCGGCAACTGCCAGGACCTGATGAAGGCGTCGCTTGCCGGACAGGTCTCGCTCAATGCCTGGACGAGGCGGGGTTATCCGGGAACGGATCTCGGCAAGGCGCTGCCACAAGTGTGTTCCGTCGGCGGCTGGGACGCGACGACGCCACAGGACTGGGGGCTGCGCGAACATTGCAATGAAGGCGTGAAGATTGCCTATCTCGCGCGCGGCTCGCTGACCATCACGATGGATGGCCGGAAGACCACGCTCAACGAAGGCCAGATGTTCGTCGTGCGGCCCTGGCAGTTGCATGCGCTCGGCGACCCGACCATCGGCGCCAGCCACATCATCTGGGTCCTGATGGACATGGGTGTGCGCCGTCCGCACGAGACCTGGCTCTGGCCCGACTGGATCGGCTGGCCGGAGCGGGACCGCAAAAGGCTGAGCGAACTCCTGTCGAAGAACGAGCAGATTTCCTATCTCGCTTCACGCGACGTCACGCGTACCTTCCTGGAGATACACGAGGTGGTCGCAGGTGGCGATATCGAGGGCGGCGAGGCGAGGCTTCGCCTGCTGATCTCGATGATGCTGCTGCAGTTCCGCCAGATGCTGGAGAGCCAGGCGCCGGTGCTGGATCTTGCGCTGGCAAGCTCGAAACGCACCGTGGAGATTTTTCTGAAACGACTGCGGCACGCGCTCGACGAAGACTGGACGCTGGAGAACATGGCGGCCGAGTGCAACCTTTCGCGCACCCAGTTCACCCAGCATTGCCAGGTGCTGACCAACATGACGCCTGTCCGCTATCTCCAGATGCTCCGGCTCAACGCCGCGCGCCAACTCCTTGAAGACGGCCGGCAATCCGTCACCCACGTCGCTTTTGACTGCGGTTTCTCCTCCAGCCAGTATTTTGCAACCTGCTACAAGAAGCGCTTCGGCTTCTCCCCTATGGAGACGCCTCGGCAGGACACACTGGTGCAAAGCCGTGGGGACAAGCTCACCGCCGGCATTCACAGCTCAACATAGGCAAGCGACCGCTTGGCGGACAATGGAATCTCCGGGCCAGGGCATTTCGATCTGGCCCGGATCTGTTTTTCCAGTGCGATTTTCACCACGAGCCCCTTGGGCATGATGTTGCCCGGCGGGAGACGTTCGGCACGCACGGTACCCTTAGATTTTCTTGCGCAGACCCGAAGGTATTCGCGTTTGCTCGACGGAACGAGATGCAGGTAGCCTCATCTCCAGTCGATCAAACCTGCGTTTAGGATCTGCCGAAATGGATATGTTCTCGACCTATAGCCCAGGCAAGGGCCTGCCACGCCAGTTCTACCTGAGTGATGAGATCTTTGCGGCCGAGCAGGAGAAGATATTCCGCAACAACTGGTTCTTTGCCGGACACACGATCGAGTTGCCGAAGCCGGGAGACTATATCACGCTCGATGTCGGCGGTGCGCCGGTCGTCGTGGTGCGTGACCGTGACGGAAAGATCCACGCCCACCACAATGTCTGTCGACACCGTGGCTCGATCATCTGCACCAAGGAGAAGGGCACGGCGGCGCGCCTCGTCTGCCCCTATCATTCCTGGTCATATACCCATGACGGAGCGCTGATCGGCGCGCCGATGATGGGCGACGATTTCGACAAGAGCGCCCACAGGCTGAAACCGGTTCATGTCGGGGAACTGCATGGGCTGATCTTCGTCAATCTCGCCGAGATGCCTTTGCCGTTCCACGAACTGCATGATCACCTTTCGCCCATAATGAAATCCCAGGGTATCGCCCGAGCGAAAATGGCGCTCGTCCGCGACTATCATCTCGACGTGAACTGGAAAATCGTCGTCGAGAACAACCGCGAGTGTTACCATTGTGAGGCCAACCATCACGGATACGTTTCGGTTCAGTATGACACCGAAAACGACAATCCGGCATTGAAGGACGAGATCGCCGAACGCCTCGCCGACTGTACGATCCGTTGGGAAAAGGCAGGTCTCGACGTCGCCCGCGTCAACACGTCGTCGAATAACACCGCCGAGTGGTTCCGCGCCAACCGCACGCCGGTGCGCAAGGGCATGGTCACCGAAAGCCCGGATGGCCAGCTGGTATGCGACGTGCTGATGGCCGGTTTCACCGATCCCGACATGGGAACGGCCCGCGCCAACACGAACATCAACTTCTGGTGCCACGCGAACGCCGACTATGCCCATACAGTGCGCATCACGCCGGTCTCGCCGACAAAGACGATCGTGCGCGGCTATTGGCTTGTCGATGAGGCGGCCGTCGAGGGCCGCGACTACGACCCCGAAAAGATCGTGGCTTTCCATGACCAGGTCATGTCGGAGGACTGGGAGATCTGTCGCCGGCAATGGATCGGCATCACCTCGCCCGGCTTCGAACCCGGGCCCTATTCCCCAACCAAAGAGCAGAACGTCGATCGCTACATCCGCTGGTATGCCCAGCGGATGAGCACCTGATCCTGCCGAATTGATGCCAGCCATGCTCTCCGGGCCGGAAATCCTGCTTCAAGTCACCGATATCAAGGCGCTGACCGCCCGAGCTTCGGCCTACAGGTTGGTCTCGCCCTCCGGTGAGCGCCTTCCGGCCTGGGACGCCGGCGCTCATCTCAGCTTCCGCCTCCCAAGCGGTCACTTGCGTTGTTACTCGCTGTGTGGCGACCCGGCGCGAACGTCCGAATACTGGGTCGCCGTCCAGCGCGAAGAGCAGGGCCAGGGCGGATCACTGGAGGTGGCCAGAACGTTCACGCACGGGGCCATAGTGCGTGCCGACCGCCCGCGCAACGGTTTTGCGCTGGCCGAAGATGCGGAGCGTCATCTCCTGATCGCCGCCGGAATCGGCATCACCCCAATCATCGCGATGATCCATCATTTACGGCAGGCCGGGGCGGACTACTTCGCTCATGTCTGCGCACGCTCTCTCGAAGAAACAGCGTTCTGTACATTCATTCTCGACGAAATCGCCGCCGGTCGCGCGGCGCTCCATCACGACGGCAACGATCCCGCCCGCCGCCCGGACATGCCCGCAATGGTCGGCAAGACTACCGCCGGAACGCATGTCTATGCCTGCGGCCCGCCAGGGTTCCTCAACGCCTTTGGCAAGGCGACCGAAAGCTGGCCGCCTCATCAGATTCATGTCGAGTCCTTCGCTCCGAACGAGCGCTTGGCCGAGGGTGACCGGGCATTCGAAGTCGAGATCGCCTCAAGTGGTGAGGTCATCACCGTACCGGCCGACAAGACGTTGCTCGCTGCACTGGCCGAGCGTGGACATGGGATTGCGACGAGCTGCCGGCAGGGAATCTGCGGCTCCTGCATGGTCCGCTACATAGACGGCATTCCTGACCATCGGGACGAGGCGCTCTGCGAAGTCGAGCGGCAGGATTATCTCACGGTCTGCTGCTCCCGGGCGCGTTCACCAAGGCTCGTCCTCGACCTCTAAGAAAATCGCGTTGCGCCGGCAAGAGGCCGCTTCAACGGGCAAACAAACCATCTCGCTGTCGAAAGCCCCAACCGGAAAGGCCGAATATGCCCAGCAAAGTTCCCTCCCACGCCCGCATCGTCATTGTCGGCGGAGGCGCAATCGGCACCAGCATCGCCTATCATCTCGCACAAGCGGGAGAAAAAGACGTCCTTCTCCTCGAGAAAACCGCATTGACCGCTGGCTCCACATGGCATGCCGCCGGGCTGATGGGGCAGTTGCGCAGCAAGGTGAACCTCACCCGTCTGATGCAATACAGCGCCGATCTCTGCGCCCGGATCGGTGCCGAGACTGGCCAGGACGTCGGCTGGAAGAACGTCGGCAGCCTCAGACTTGCCGCCTCCGATGCCCGCTGGGAGGAATTGAAACGCGCCCACACCGCCGCCAAAAGTTACGGCTTCGACATGGAGCTGGTTGGCCCCGACGAGATCAAGCGACTGTTTCCGCTTGTCGACGTCAAGGGGCTGCGCGGCGCGACCTGGATCGCCTCGGACGGCCATGTCGATCCCTATTCATTGACCCATGCCTATGCCAAGGGTGCACGAGCCGGCGGCGTGCGCATTGTCGAGGGCGTTACCGTAACCGGCTTTGCCATCAAGGATCGCCGCATCACGACCGTCAAGACCACCGAGGGCGACATTGGCTGCGAGGTGGTCGTCAATGCCGCCGGCCTCTGGGCGCGCCAGCTCGGCGAGCTCGCGGGCATCGACCTGCCGATCACCGTGGTCGAGCACGAATACTTCGTGACGGAGAAATCACCGCTGGTGCCGGACAATCTGCCGACACTGCGCGACCCCGACGCCAATTTCTACGTCAAGCCGGAGCCGGGCGCGATGGTGATCGGCGGCTGGGAGAAGGAAACACGCGCCGCCTATGGCCTCGGCAAGCTGCCGATGAGCTTCGGTCAGGAACTGTTCGCCGACGACCTCGAGCGTATCGCCGGGGTGATCGAAGGGGCGTCGAACCGCATTCCGATCCTGAACGAACTTGGCGTGCGCTCCGTGGTCAATGGTCCCATACCGATCTCGGCCGATGGCGAGCCGGTCATGGGCCTTGCCGGCGACTTCGAGAATTTCTTCGTCGCCTGCGGTTTCACGTCCGGAATCGCGGCCTCGGGTGGTGCTGGGCGCGCCATGGCAAACTGGATCCTGGAAGGCGACCCCGGCATGGATCTCTGGGCGTTCGACCTGCGCCGCTTCGGTCAACCGCATGGCGGGCTTGCCTATCTGCGTGACAGTGCCATTGAGGCCTATTCGAAATACTACGCTGTCGCCTGGCCGGAAGAAGAACGCTCGGCCTGCCGTCCACTCCGCCGCTCGCCGCTATACGAGACCCTTACTGCCCGGGGGGCAGTCAACGGCGTGAAATTCGGCTGGGAGCGGCCCAATTATTTCCTGAAAGCCGGCGAGCCGAAACCGCCGCTCGAAACCTTTGAGCGCGCGCCCTATGCCGAAGTCATCGGCCGCGAGCACCGGGCGGCCCGCGAGGGCGTGGTGCTGGTAGACCAATCGTCCTTTTCCAAATTCGAGGTTACCGGTCCGGGTGCCCTCCGTTACCTGCAATGGCTGGCGGCCGCCAATGTCGACCGCAGCGAACATGCCGTGATCTATACGCAGCTCCTCAACAGGCGCGGCGGCATCGAGGCCGACCTCACGATCATGCGACGGCGCGAGGACCGGTTCCATGTGGTGACCGGCTCTGCCTTCGGCACGCGCGACGGCGGCTGGATTCGCCGCCACATGCCGCGCGACGGATCGGTTCACGTGCAGGATGTGACGGGCGGATATGGTGTCATCAACCTCTGCGGCCCGCTTTCGCGCGACGTCCTTGCCAAGGTGAGTGAAAACGACGTCGGCAACGAGGCCTTCCCCTACATGACGTGTCGCGACATCCGCATCGGCTGGGCGCCGGTCATGGCCGCGCGTGTCACCTATGTCGGCGAGCTCGGCTGGGAACTGCATGTGCCCACCGAATACATGGCCTACGTCTACGAGCTGCTGAAAGGGGCAGGTGCCGAGTTCAGCATCGCCGACGTCGGCTACAAGGCAATCTCCAGTCTGCGCATGGAAAAGCGTTACCTGTATTGGGGCGCGGACATCACCCCTGACGACACACCTCTGGAGGCGGGACTTGGCTTTGCCGTGTCGATGAAGAAGGGCGATTTCCTGGGTCACGACGCGATCGCGGCCCAGAAGGAGAGCGGCATCGCCCGTAAACTCGCCTGCTTCCAGCTCGATGAGCCTCTTCCGGTCTATGGCGGCGAAGCAATGTCGGTAAACGGCCGCGTCGTCGGCATGACCACCAGCGGCGATTTCGGCCACACCGTCGGCGCTTCGATCGTCTTCGGATATCTCAAGGGCGAGGACATGGCCCTCAGCGAAATCGAAGTCGAGGCCTTCGGCCGCCGCAGCAGGGCAAGGGTTGTGGACCGATGCGTCTATGATCCTTCCGGCGAGCGCATCCGCATGTAGTTCGACACGGGATCTGCACCAAAACCCCTGCATGGAAGGTAAGATGCCGCCACATTGGCGGCATCTTACGTTTGCCAAACCCCGGGCACTTCGCCCCGCGAAGTCACGACGAAATATCGGGGCGCCTCGCCGCCGTTGGCCGGCCAGGAGGCGATCGGACGGACGGCGGCCGCACGTGTCGAGGTGGCACGGCCGCGACCGCAGCAAGAGCGCGTCATCATCCTTGGTGGGCAACTATAACCGCTGCTCCCAGATCGGTTTAGCGGCTCAGGAGACGCGGACGAGGCTCCGCTTCGCCGACACGGCGACCGCGACAAACGCACCGATCCCTATGGCACCAAGGGCGGCGCTGACGACAAGCGAAGCTCCTATCCCGAACGTCTCCATCGTTACCGCGAACGCGAAGGGTGCTGCAGCGGCGGCAGCCAGCCGCGCAGCGGCCATTTTTCCGGTGAGAGCGCCGTACCCGTCCGAGCCGAACAGATAGAGGGGCAAGCTGCCCTGGGCAATGCTGTGGATGCCCGATCCGAGACCGAGACAAATGGAAAAGGCGACCGCGCCCGGAAGCCAGGCGCCGGACAGCGCCAGGATGACGACGCTGAGAACCAAGAGCATTGCGGACACCACGGCAAGTCCCGGCGCAGCCAGCCGCGTGCCGAATATCATGTTGATCAGCCGACTGAGGACCTGTGCTGGGCCGAACAGTGCACCTATGACAACGGCCCCGCTTCCAAGACCGAGCGCTGCGAGCATAGGCACCATATGCGCAAGCATCGCCCCCAGAGTGAATGCCAGAAGCGCGAATGCGACGGACACGAGGAACACGGCGCTGTGACGTCGTTCACGCGGGATTGCCCGATGACATGTTCGCGCACCGGCCGCGATCCGCCGGCAGCGGCAAGCCTGCCTTTCCTCATGATCCAGAGGTGCAGCGGCATGCAGACCGCGAAGTTGAGCGCAGCATAGACGAGATAGATCTCGCGCCAGGACAGATAGCCCATCAGCGCCGTGGAAATCGGCCAGAAGATCGTGGAGGCAAAGCCGGCAATGAGCGTGAGATACGTGATGCTTCTGGAGGCGGATCGGGGATCGGCTTCCACCAGTGTCGCAAAGGCGGCCTGGTACTGCACCATGCCGGACGATATCTCCAGGAGAACGATGGCGAGGGCGAAGGCCGCCACGGACGGCGACCACGCGCAGAGGATCAAGGTCAGCGCCGACAGGGCCGAACCGATCGTCATCACCGTCGCTGCGCCGACGCGATCCATTTGCCTGCCGATATATGGCGCCGATAGACCTCCGACGAACAGCGACGCGGAGAAGACGGCGAAGACCTGCGCGACCGTGAGGTCGATGTCCCTGGCGACGGCGGGCGCCAGGATGCTGAAGCTGTAATAGAGGCTGCCGTAGCCGATGATCTGGGTCATGCCGAGCGCGATGACGATACCGACAGGCACTTTCGGGTTATGCAAGACGTCGTCCTCGCTCGGCGCATTTTCTCGCGCGCAGCCGCTGCTGCGCGCTTTCATTGATGGTGGGATGTCCCGCGACCGCGGCCCACCGTGAGGAACCATACCAGACTTGCGAAGGCAACGGCGTTTGGGGCTCGCCTATGCCTTCACCCGAAGGCCTTTCGCGTCATAGGCCGCTGAAAGGCATGCTGTCACCGCAAACCGTTCCCCCGCAAGCTCGACCTCGAAGCGACTCCCGGTCAGAAAATCCTTGTCCACGCCGGACGCATGTTCGATGAGGCCGAGAGCGACGGAGCGGCCGAGCGTATGACCATAGGCCGCCGAGCGCACTTCACCGATCGGCTTGCCATCACTGAGGATCAGTTCACCGCCCCACAACATGGGCGATGCATCGTCCACGGTGAACTGCACGATACGCCGGGTCGGCACACCCTTGGCCTTTGCGGCAACAAGCGCTTCCTGGCCGATGAAGCCGCCCGGTTTGTCCAGGGCAACCGCGAAGGCAAGACCCGCTTCGTAGGGGGTGATATCCGGCGTCAGCTCGCGGCTCCAGGCGCGATAGCCCTTTTCCAGCCGGAGCGCCTCCAGCGCATAGTAGCCGCAATCCAGCAGCCCGAAATCGCGACCCGCCTCGTGCAGCGCCTCATAAACGCCGACGGCGAATTCCGTCGGCACGATCAGTTCCCAACCCAGTTCCCCGACGTAGGTCATGCGGTTTGCATAGGCCGTGGCATAACCGATATCGATTTCGCGGATCGTGGCGAAGGGGAAGCCTTCGTTGGAAAGATCGGCGGAGGTTAGACGGGCGAGGATGTCGCGCGACTTCGGCCCCATCAGTGCCAGGACGGCATAGGCGGAGGTAACGTCGGTGAGCGTCACATGGGCATCAGCCGCGATGTTCTTGCGGATCCAGTCCGCATCGTGCACGGCCTGCGCCGAACCGGTGACGAGAAGGAAGCGGTCGACTGCCAGACGCATGACCGTCAGGTCGCTCTCATAGCCGCCGCGCTCGTTCAAAAGGCCCGTATAGACGGAACGGCCGATTTCGACATCGATCTCGGCAGCGCAGATGCGATTCAGCGCAGCCGCGGCATCCCGTCCCTGGACCAGCAGCTTGGCGAAAGACGTCTGGTCGAAGACGCCGGCTGCGGTGCGCGTCGCCTCCATTTCGCGCCGCACGGCTTCGTGCCAATTCTGGCGGCCGAATGAATAGGCCGTGACCGGCGTCTCGTCTGCGGCGGCAAACCAGTTGGCGCGCTCCCAACCCATCTTCGAGCCGAAGCAGGCGCGCTTTGCAGCAAGCCGGTCATAGAGCGGTGAGCGGCGGAAGGGGCGTGCCGTATCCAGCTCGCGGTTCGGCCAGGGCATGGCATAATGCAGGCCGAGCGTTTCCTTGACGCGATCGTGCAGCCAGCGCGGATTGTTGTTGAAGTTCGCAAAACGGCGAATGTCGACGGGCCAAAGATCCATGGTCGCGGCACCATTGACGATCCATTCCGCCAGCGCCCGCCCTGCCCCACCGGCACTCGCGATGCCCATGGAGTTGAAGCCGGCGCCGACATAGAAGTTCTTCAGCTCCGGGGCTTCGCCGAGAATGAAGTTGTTGTCCGGCGTAAAGCTTTCCGGGCCGTTGTAGAATTTCTTGACCTCCGAGGTCGCCAGCTGCGGAACGCGCTCCAGCGCATTCTGCATCAGGATTTCGAACTGGTCCCAGTCATCCGGCAGCAACGCGAACTCGAAATCGTCCGGAATGCCCGTCATGCCCCACGGCTTGGCCTCCGGCTCGAAACCACCCATCACGAGGCCGCCGACCTCTTCCTTGAAATAGATGTATCCGTCAGGATCGCGCATCACCGGCAGGTCGGGATGCACGCCGTCGATCTTGCCGGTGACGATATACATATGCTCTGCCGAATGGAGCGACACGGAGACGCCACACATCTGGCCGACCTTGCGTGCCCATTGGCCGGCACAATTGACCACGATCTGCGCCGCGATCGCGCCACGATCCGTCTCCACGCCGGTGACCGCGCCATTTTTCGTCGAAATTCCGGTGACCCGCACCCGCTCGACAATGCGCGCGCCGCGGTTGCGGGCGCCCTTGGCGAGCGATTGCGTGAGATCGGTCGGATTGGCCTTGCCATCGCCGGGCAACCAGACAGCGCCGACGAGGTCGTCGATCGCCATGACCGGCCAGAGATCCTGCGCCTCCTTCGGCGAGATCACCTCGATCGCGACGCCCTGTGCGCGGGCGGAGGCCGCGGTGCGCTTGAGCACCGTCATGCGATCGGCCGTGCGCGCCACCGAGACCGAGCCGCAGTTCTTCCAGCCTGTGGCAAGCCCCGTCTCGGCCTCCAGTTCGCTGTAGAGCTGTGTCGAGTATTTGATAAGGCTCGTCATGTTGGCATGGCTGCGCAACTGACCGACGAGACCGGCGGCATGCCAGGTCGTGCCGCCGCTGAGCTGCCCCTGCTCCAGGAGGACGACATCGGTCCAGCCAAGCTTGGTCAGATGATAGGCGACCGAACAGCCGATGATGCCGCCGCCAATGATGACGACCTGTGCCTGTGTTGGAAATTCCTGCGCCATAAAGCGACCTCCCGAAGCTCTGGAAGGCCGCACCGTAGCAAAACGACCGGAAAGGACAAGACAAAAAGTTACAAATTATTACATTTCATCACTTTGCAACGATCAAGGCTGGCCCTTTTCGCTCCAGAGCTTCGCAGATTGCCTCCGGCGGACGGCGATCGACGACCACGCCGGCGGCAAGTTCGAACCGTGGAATCCGCAGCGGCGTCAGTCGGCCGAATTTCGAGCTATCGAGGAGGAAGTAGGCCTTGCCGGCCGTCGTCGCCATGCGCGACCGCTGTTCGGCGCCGTTGCGGGTAAAGTCCGTCACCTCGCCATCCGGGGAAAGGCCTCCACCGCCGAGAAAGGCGACATCGACGCGGAAGTGATTGATCGCCTCCAGCGCATCAACGCCGATGGAGGCCTCCTCGTCTCGATCGATCTCGCCGCCCAGCATGTGCACACGCGTCATCGATTGCCGGCACATCAGAAGCGCAATCGAAAGAGAAGTCGTGCAAATCGTTAGGTTTTTCCGCTCCAACAACGCGTGGGCCGTCGCAAGCGTGGTCGTGCCGGAATCGAGAAAGACCACCATGCCATCACGCACCAGATCCGCCGCAGCCCGGCCGATTGCAGCCTTTGCATCGGCATTCTCTTCGCGCCGCGCGGTAAAGGCCGCCTCTGTCGGCCCGAAAAGGGTCGCGCCGCCATGCACGAGATCGAGTTGACCCCGATCGGCGAGAAGCTTCAGATCGCGGCGGATCGTCTGCCGCGACACGTCGAAGAAATCGGCAAGCTCGGTGATGCCGACTGTGCCGTCAGCAGCCAGGCGGCGAATAATCTCGCCGTGACGGCGGGGGGCAAGGGCCCGGGCGCTTTGAGGATCAGTCATATGGATATCTGCGGTCATTTTTGTTGTTTTGGCAAGCCGCGCTGTAAAACAGACGAGCCTGGGTCGCTCCACGCCCCTGGCATGGCGATTCCAGCTCCAGCCTAACGTCTTTGCTGTCCATTTATGTTGCATAATGTAATTATTTTTTGCACAATGCCTCCACCACCACGGGAGAGCACAATGCAGCAGACATGCGCGCGGGGCGGCCGCTTCACTTTCTATCTGCTCGATGACTTCACCCTGCATGCCTTTTCCGCAGCGGTCGAGGCGCTTCGCCTCGCCAATGCGGTGGCGGGCCGCCCGATCTATTGCTGGCATGTCGTGACAGGGGATGGCCAGCCGGTGTTGAGCGCCTGCGGAACCCGCATCGCGCCTGATGGAGCGCTTGCCGAGGCACGCGCATGGCCGCATCAGCCGGTACAGTCGCGCCTCATCGTCGTTTGCGGCGGGCGAGCATCACCGCCGGAGGACAGGGCGCTCGAGGCATGGCTCCGGCTGTCCCGGCGCAATCGGGTTCCGCTCGCAGGCGTCGCCGGCGGGGTCTACTGTCTGGCGCGAACCGGCATGGCCGACGGCCACCGCTGCACCGTGCACTGGGAACATTTCCCGGATTTTTCCGAACGGTTTTTCGCCGTCGACACACGCCAGAGCGCCTATGAGATCGACAATGACCTCTATACCTGCGCCGGCGGAAACGCGCCTTTCGATATGCTTCTGCGCATCGTGGAGGAGGATCTGGGGCAGGATGTCGTCAATCGCATCTGTGAGCTTTCGCTTTCCGAGCGCGTGCGCGAAGCGGGCGAACGCCAGCGACTGCCGCTGCAGGCGCGCCTCGGCATCGACAACCCGATCCTGATCCGCATCGTCGAGCAAATGGAGGCGAATCTTGCCGAACCGCTGAAGCTTGCCGACATGACGCCGGCAAGCGGGCTTTCGCGCCGCCAGATGGAGCGCTTGTTCCAGCGCGAGATGGGGCGATCGCCGGCGCGCTATTACCTCGATATGCGACTGGAGCGGGCACACCTGCTGCTGCTCAGTTCATCCCAGGCCGTCATCGAAATCGCGATGGCCTGCGGCTTCTCCAGCGCATCGCATTTTTCCCGGACCTATCGGGAGCGCCACGGCTGCACTCCGCTGGCAACGCGAATGGCCGAAGCCGACCGCCGCCGCCTCACCCTCGCGGGCGGTAAGGAGGAAAGCCGAATGGTTTTCGAGGAGCGCCGTGTCGCCTAGCGCGGCCCAGGCGCATTTCAGCGCCGATCCGCGAGATTTTGGCAGGCAACCCCCGCCCACGGCAGCTTCTAACGGGCTTGCCCGGACAAAGTTGAGAGACGACAGCCAAGAATGCCTCACACGAAGACGACGTTGTGCTCCTGCATGCGCAGGCGCGGGTCATGCGATCGTATCTCGACCGGCCTGCCTTCCAACACCTCGAAGCAGCGGGCCAGCGTGTCGTCGGAAAGACGCCGCATCGCTTCGTCGGTGAAGAATGCCAGGTGTGGAAACAGGATGACGTCGGGACGCCCGAAGAGGGCGCTGAGGGGATGGCCCTCCTTCGCCAGGGGTTCCTGGCCGTAGACATCCAACCCGACGCCGCCGAGGCGGCCTGCAAGCACGGCTTCGACCAGCGCCGTCTCGTCGATCAGCGCCCCACGCGAAACGTTGACGAGTATTGCCGATGGTTTCAGGCAGGCGAGTTCGGCCCGGCCGATCAGATGGCGTGTCGAGGCGTTCAGCATGGTGTGCAGCGAAACGAAATCGCATTGCCGCAGCATCGCCTGAAGATCATCGACCTTCTCGATTCCGGATGCGGCCATCGCTGCTGCATCGACATGCGGATCGTAGCCGAGAACGCGCGCCCGAAAGCCGGCGCCCGCCATGCGGGCCATGCATCGGCCGATCTTTCCGGTGCCCACCAGCCCCATCGTCGCACCCGCGATGTCGCGCCCCAGCCAACGCCCATCCGGCCAGATCCAACCATCGCGCTCCATGGCCCGGCCAATCTCGGGCAGGCGCCTGGCAAGCGCAATCGTCAGGGCAAAGGCCGCTTCGGCCACCGTCTCCTGCGCGTAGTCCGGCACGTTGACGACCGGTATGCCACGCGCCATGGCCGCCGGAATGTCGATAGCATCGATGCCGACACCATATTTGACAATGCCCCGAAGCCGCGTTGCCGCAGCGATGATGCGGGCGGTGATCGGCGTGTAGCACATCAAAAGGAGGTCGGCGTCCGCCACCTCCCGCATCAGCCTGCCCTCCGGGACGCCATCCGGCAACGTGACCAGCTCGACGCCGCGTGCGCGGAGACCAGCGTCGATTTCCGGGCATTCGATTTCCTGATCCGTCCGGACGGCTTTCATGGCATTGCTCCTCGTTTGTCCGATACCGGTTCCGTCAGCCCGCGAGGATCGACTGTTCGACGATTGTCAGTGCCTGGTCGAGCTCCTCGCGGGAGATCACAAGGGGTGGGGAGAGCGTCATGACGTTGCCCTGGCTGATTTTCAGGCTCAAACCTGCATCCAGGCAGCGATAATAGGCCCGTTCGGCCAGCGCATTGTCCGGTGTGAAATCCGTCCGGCTCGCGACGATCTCGACGCCGAAGAGCAGGCCGCGGCCACGCACATCGCCGATTGCTGCGCAGCGTACGCCGAAGGTCCTGAGCCGGTCCATCGCGTAGGCACCGAGTTCGGCGGCACGCTCGGCGAGCCCCTCCTCGAGGATGATGGAGATGGTCGTCAGCGCCGCACGCGTGGTAACGGGGTTTTTTTCATGGGTGTAGTGGCCGATGGCATAATCCCCCGCGACATCGAGATCGCGCCGGGCGATCACGCCTGCAACCGGCAGGATGCCACCACCGAGTGATTTGCCGAGGACGAGGATATCGGGAATGACCTCGTCGTGCTCGCAGGCAAAGAAGCGGCCGGTCTTGCCGAGGCCGGTCGGAATTTCGTCGAAGATCAGCAAGGTCCCGTGCCGGTCGCAGGCCTCACGCACCTGCTTCCAGAAGCCCGGTGCGGGTGGATTGGGCGTTGCCCGCATCGGCTCGGCGACAAAGGCTGCAAAATCGCCCTCGCGCGCCAGCACGTAGGAAATCATGTTGGCGCAGGCGCGGGCCGAGCTTTCAAGATTGTCCTGGCCATAGGCGCAGTGGCGGTTCGCCCAGGGCGCGACGTGCTCGGCGCCCGGCAGGAGCGGGCCGGCGATCCCCGAACGGAAGGTCGCCTCGCCGCCGACGCTCGACGCGCCGAAACCGGCGCCGTGGAAAGCGTCCCAGAACGAAAGGGTCTTGAAGCGGCCGGTGGCGGCGCGCGCAAGCTTCAGTGCAACCTCGATCGCATCCGAGCCACCCGTGGTGAACAGCACCTTGCCGAGATCGCCAGGCGCAAGTTTACCCAGCATTTCGGCAAGCTCGACAGCGGGTTCGCAGGTGAAACGACGCGGCGCGAAACACAGATCATCGATCTGCGCCTTGATCGCCTGTTTCAGTCGCGGATGGCCATAGCCGATATGGTGCACGCTGTTGCCGTGGAAATCCATGTAGCGCCGGCCGGCGGTGTCTTCGATCCAGATGCCCTCCGCCTTGGCGATGGCCGTCAGGCAGGGGCTGGACAGGCTCTGGTGGAGGAACGCGGCGGCGTCGCGCGCCACGAGGGAATGCGTGCGCTCATCGCCCATCCGGGCGTTCCAGGCCCCACGCGCCGCCGACGTGTTGGCTTCGCCCTCCGTGTGCACCAAGGCGGATGCTGTGGCCTTCATCGTTCTCTCCGATCCTCGCAACATCGTGTTGCGAAACCTATCGCATCTATCGGAGCAAGGATAAAATCGATATTATTGGATCAAATTAAGAATTCCTCGATATCAAAGAAACCTCAAAGGTCTTGGCCTCTCATGCGTTATGTCCAGCTTCGGGCTTTCCACCATGTGGCTCTCGCCGGCAGCTTTTCGCGGGCAGCGCGCACCTTGCACCTCACGCAGCCCGCCATTTCCGACCAGGTGCGCTGGCTGGAAGAAGAGTATGACGCCGCCCTGTTCGTGCGAAAACGCCGCCAGATCGAGCTGACGCCAGCAGGGTTACGGCTGCTGGTGGCGACGCGCCGCCTGTTCGATGCCGAAGGCGAGGCGCTCGAGGTTCTTCAGGAGGAGCGGTCACTACGGGCGGGCATGCTCAGGATCGCGGCCGATTCGGTTGATCACGTCCTCGACGTGCTCGCCGTTTTCCAGAGCCGGTTTCCCGGCATCCAGATCAAGATCGTCGGCGGAAACTCGCATAGCATCGTCGAGGATCTGCTCGCCTATGATGTGGACGTCGGGGTCCTTGGCGACATCGTCGATGAGCGGCCGTTCGAGGTTTTTTCGCTCAATGTCTCACCCGTTGTACTCTTCGTCGCGCAGTCGCATCCCCTTGCGACCCGGGCAAGCCTTCCGCTGGAAGCATTGAGCGCGTGGCCCCTTGTCATGCGGGAGCAGGGTTCGCGCACCAGGCAGATGCTGGAGACGCTTGCCGAGGCGCAAGGCGTAGCCCTCCGTTGCGCAGTCGAGGCCGAGGGGCGCGAAGCCGTCCGACGGATCGTTGCCGCCGGGCTCGGCGTCGGGGTCGTCTCCGAGGCGGAGTTCGACAACGATCCGAGGCTGGTCAAGATCGCACTCGAAGGCCATCCGCTTTCGATGCACGAAAAGCTGATCTGCCTGAAGGATCGTCGCAACAGCAAGTCGATCCAGGCCTTCTTCGCAACCGCGCGATCGGTGTCGAGCGAGGCGCGTTGCGATCCTTGATCTAGGCCGCGGTCATCTCGGACAGCCAGTCACGGAATGCCGCAACTTTCGGCAGGTTTTCCTTCGGCCCCGAGGTGAGGAACCAGTAGGAACCAGCAGCAGGAAGGCGGACGCCGAAAGGCTCCACGAGCAAGCCGCTGGAAAGCTCACGCTCGATCAGGGCTGCCCGGCCCAGCAAGACGCCCTTGCCCTCCACGGCGGCCCGAATCGCCATGATCGACTGATCGAAGAATGACCCGGACGACGTATCGATGCCCTTGACGCCGGCATGGGTGAGCCACGTGTCCCAGTCTTCCGCATATCCGGGCACATGCAAAAGATCATGCCCCTTCAGATCCTGCGGGCAAGCAAGCGCCTCGGCATATTTCGGCCCACAGACTGGAAATGCCTCGTCACGAAGCAGGAGCATAGCCTGGTGCTTCGGCCAGTTGCCCAGCCCGAACGCGATCGTCGCATCGACCTTGTCCTCACCGTGGTCGAGCGCCGTCAGTCTAAGATCGATCTCAGGCTGGCTCGCACGAAACAGGTCGAGCCGTGGTGCAATCCATTGACTGGCAAACGACGTGGGCACGTGCACGACCAGCATTTCGCGTGTGCCATGCCCGGCAAAACGGCGGCTGGCTTCGTCGATCGCGGCGAAGGCCAGGCCGAGCTCCTCGGCATAACGCCGCCCACGAACCGTCAGCCTGACACCATTAGCATGGCGTGTGAACAGCTCTTTGCCGAGCCTGCCTTCAAGAGCGCGGATATGCTGCGAGACGGCGGACGGCGTGACGTTCAGTTCAACGCCGGCGCCGGCGAACGTGCCGAGCCGCCCGGCGGCCTCGAAAGCCCGAAGCCAATTCAGCGGCAAATGTGCGGAGGTCATGACACCCTTAATTTTTCTAATCCTACCTCACGGTAGTCGCGTTTGCCTGGCCTGGCAAGAACGACTCCAGTGCGGTCTGATCAGGATCGTGGGGACCTCCTATCGCCACGCCTGGGTGCGAGCCAATAGACCACGGGCGATCAGCGCGTGGATGAGCTTGGCAGCAACGTTCGTGTAGAAGATCATCATGCCCATCGCCGCTGCCGGCGCGATATCGCCTGCATCATCCATGTTGAGCACGGCAACCGACGCAAGCTTGGTATCAGTGGAGTAGAGGAAGACCACCGCCGAGACCGTCGTCATCGCATTGACGAACAGATAGATCGCGATGTTGAGGATCGCCGGCAGGCAGACCGGCACCGTGACCCGGAAAAACAGCCTGTGGAAAGGCTGCTTCAGCGAAGAAGCGACAGATTCGAACTCCGGATCCATCTGCTTCAGCGCGGTTAGTGCCGTCAGATGCGCGACCGTATAGAAATGTGTCACGGTACAGATCACAAGGATCGCCATCGTGCCGTAGATCGAGTTCAGCGGGTTGGCGGGATTGTTGAAGAAGAAGATATAGGCAAGGCCGAGCACCATGCCAGGCACGGCCATGGGCATCATCGCCAGAAAGTGGAAGAGGCTGCGGCCGAAGCGGAAGCCATCCGTCTTCTCCACCATATAGGCGCCGGCGAAGACGACGAGCGAGCCGAAGAACGCCGTCAGCAGCGCCAGCTTGATCGAATTGCCATAGGCCGACCAGCCGCCGCCATCCATCAGGTCGAAGGCAAAATTCTTCGTCGTCAGCGTCAGGTCATAGGGCCAGAATTTCACAAGCGCCGCGATCTGGCACATGGCAATCATGCCGAGAATGAACAGGCTGACCAGGCAAGCGAAGCCGAAGCAGATCCTGTCCATGCCGGCATTGGGTTTTGGTGCATAGGGCACGGCGCGGGCCGATAGAAGTGCCACCTGCCGCTTCTGCATGCGCCGGTCGACGGCGAAGGCGAGGATTGCCGGAACGAGCAGGATGACGGAAACCACCGCCCCCATTTCGAAATTCTGCTGGCCGATCACCTGCTTGTAGATATCGACGGCGAGCATGCTGTATTGGCCGCCGATCACCTTTGGCAGGCCGAAATCCGTGATAACCAGCGTGAAGACGACGAAGGCGGCTGAGACAATGCCGTAACGCGCGCCTGGCACCGTGACGGTGGTAAAGGTGCGCCATTTGCTGGCCTTCAGCGACGCGGCGGCCTCATAATGCCGCGCATCGGCAATGGACAGTGCCGTCAAGATGATGAGGAAGGCATGCGGCAGCGTGAAGAAGACCGAGCCGATGACGATGCCGATCGGACCATAGATGGAGTAGCCCATCAGCCAGTCCTTGAAAACACCCTGATTGCCGAAGAGATAGACGAGCGCGATGCCCGGCAGCAGTGACGGCACAAGGATCGGGATCGTCAGGATGCCGCGGAACAGACCCTTCAGCGGCATGCAGCTGCGCGTCAGTCCATAGGCGAGCGCAAAGGCGATGGAGATCGTCACCACGGTGCTGATCGCCGCCATCAGCACCGAATTGTAGATGGAGCGCGCCAGTGCGGGCGTCGAGAAATATGTCTTGAAGTTTTCGAGGCCAAGGCTGCTCGCCGGCCGCAGCACGACGCGCCGGAACGTGCCGGAATCGTATTCCCTCCATTCCGTTCCCTTCTCCAGCGTCGAGCCGGCGAGGAAGGCAGTGTCGGCAGTCGTGCCGCGAATGCGGTAATGGACGGGGCTGCGGAAGCTGAAGTCCGGGAAGAACTTGGTCGCGGCGAGGCGACCATCGGAACTGCTGGCAAGCTCGTCTTCCGCAACGACACCGAGCTCTTGGTTGAGCGCGTCCGCGGTGACGACCGGTCCCCAGTTCGTGCGCGTTTCGTCGCTCACCTGGAACTCGAAGGCGGCTAGGTCGAAGCGGTAGGTCGAAAGGGATTTCGACAGCATGATGAAGAGCGGCGCACCCAGGGCGATGACCAGGTAGAGCCCGATGACGGCCATGAAGCCGAGCTTGATGCGGTCGTCGCGGGAGGTTTCCTGCCGCAGTCGCTTGCCGACAAGCGGCAGGTATGGTGCTTCAAGGTCGATGTTCATCCTCACGCACTCCTCGGAAAGAGCAGCAGGCGATCGCGCGGGATTTCCACCTGGATGACGGCACCCGTCTCGATGCTCAGGCGCCGGACCGCATTGACGGAGAAGTCGGCGACAAGCGAGCGCTCCCCGAGCCGTGGCGCGGTCAGCCGCGTGCGCCAGAACATGCCGAGAAACTCCATCTCCCGCACTTCGGCATCGATGAGGTTCTGCGGCGTCGCCGGTCGGTCGGCCGCGTTGACGGCATGCGCATCGGCGCCATGGGGGATGATATCGACCGGACGTACGACGGCTGTTGCGGTGTCGCCCGTCGCAAAGCCTTCCGTCGGGCAGCAGAAGGCCGAATGACCGATCTCGACCTGGCCATCCGGCAGCACCTTGGCCGGAAACTGATTGGTCTCGCCGATGAAGTCTGCAACGAACAGGGTGCGGGGATGACGGTAGATGTCTGTCGGCGAGCCGACCTGTTCGATGACGCCGTGATTCATGACGACGATCCGGTCCGCCATGGCAAGCGCTTCTTCCTGGTCGTGCGTAACCATGATTGTCGTCACGCCAAGCTTGCGCTGCAGCGCCTTGATTTCGTGGCGCAGGTGCACACGCACCTTGGCATCAAGCGCCGACAGCGGTTCGTCGAGCAGGAGCAGGCCGGGCGAAATCGCGATCGCACGGGCAAGCGCGATGCGCTGCTGCTGGCCACCGGAAAGCTGGGCTGGATATTTCTTGCCCTGCGCCGAAAGACCGACCGTTGCCAGAAGCTCGGCGACGCGGGCGGCAATCTCCGGTTTCGAGCGGCCGGTATTTTCCAGGCCAAAGGCAATGTTCTGCTCGATGGTGAGGTTCGGGAAGAGCGCATAGGACTGGAAGACAATGCCGTAATCGCGCCGGGATGCCGGCAGGGTCGAGATATTGCGATCACCTTGCAGGATGGTGCCCTGCGTCTGGAGATCGAGACCCGCAATCGCGCGCAGCAGGGTCGTCTTGCCACAGCCCGACGGGCCGAGGAAACAGATGAATTCGCCCTTTGCAATGGTGAGCGAGATGTCGCGCAGTGCAATGAAATCGCCATAGCTCTTCCAGAGATCGGTGATTTCCAGATAGGGCGACGGCTTATGTGCCTCTCCGGTGTCGCGGGCAATGCTTGTGGGTGTCGGTTCGATCGACATGGCATGTCTCATCTGCAAGCTCCGCTGGCTGTCAGGCAATGGTCGAGAATGCGAAGGGCGGAGCGCGAAAACGCCCCGCCCGGTCGATCAGGATCAGCTCTTGGGTTCCGACTTGGCGTCGTAACGCTTCTGCCATTCCTTGAGGATGGCGCCGCGGTTGTTTGCGGCCCATTCGAAGTCGTTGTCGATCATCTTGGAGGCAATGTCGGACGGCAGATGCTCGACCTGCTTGGCGACGCCGGGATAGGCGACGACGGCATAGCCGACATTGTACATCTCGTTGGCTTCCTTGGTCACCGACCAGTCGACCAAGGTCTTGGCAGCATCGAGATTCGCCGTTCCGGCGATGATGGCCGTCGCCTCGGCTTCCCAGCCCGAACCTTCGGACGGGAAGATGATGTCGATCGGCGCGCCGGCGCTCTTGGCCTTGGCGCCCGGGAATTCGAACGACACGCCGATGACAGCCTCACCGGCGCCCGCCATCTTGCAGGGTTTCGAGCCGGAATGCGTGTAGGCCGAGATGTTCTCATGCAGTTTGTCCATGAAGGACCAGGCCTTTTCGTCGCCCCACATCTGCATCCAGCCCGAGACGTCGAGGAAGCCGGTGCCCGACGAGGCCGGGTTCGGCATCACGATGTGGCCCTTGTATTCCGGCTTGGTCAGGTCATCCCAGCTCGTCGGCGCCTTGAGGCCGAGCTTTTCACCCTCCACGGTGTTGTAGCAGAGCGCCGCGACATAGGCGTCCATGCCGACCCAGCTCGGCGGTGTGTCCTTGTCGACGAATTTCTTGTCCAGCGCCGCGACATCCTTTGGCTCATAGGCCTCCAGCATGCCTTCGGTCTTGAGGAGAAGCAGCGACGTCGCCGCAAGGCCCCATACGACGTCGGCCTGCGGGTTGTCCTTTTCGGCAAGCAGCTTGGCGGTCATGATGCCAGTGGAATCGCGCACCCAGTTGATCTTGATGTCGGGATGGGCCTTCTCGAAGGTCGCCTTGTAGCGGTCAAGGTCGACGGCTTCGACAGCGGTATAGACCGTGAGCTGGGTTTCAGCGAAAGCAATGGTGGGAAGCACGGCGGTGACAGTGCCCGCCAGCAAAAAAAGCATGCGTTTGTTCATGATTGAAAATCTCCTCTGAAGGCCTGGAAAAACCGGGGAAGCGCGGCGGGCAATCTAGGCGTCACCCTTGTGTGGTCGGCTTCAGGAGGCATTCTGCGCATTGGTTTTCAGTAAGTAAAATTTATTATTCTTATCAATCGGAAGATAAAACCTATAGATCACTTGCCGCTAAAACAGGCAGCCGCGTCACGTTTGCCGCCGCAATTGTCATAACCCGCTCCACCCGCAGGCAACAAAAAAGGAGCCGCACGAAGCGGCTCCCGGAAAAGGTGATCCCGTAGGGGATTGCTTGAGATCACCAGGGCAAAGAGAAGGTTTTCACATTGGTAAAACTCTTCATGGCTTCGATCACGCCTTCCTTGTAACCGTTGCCCGAATCCTTGATGCCGCCGAAGGGGCTCATCTCGATGCGGTAGCCCGGCACCTCCCAGATGTTCACCGTGCCGACCTTCAGCCCTGCAATGTATTTCTGCATGCGGCGGAAGTCGTTGGTGCAGACGCCCGAGGACAGACCGAAGGCCGTCGAGTTGGAAAGCGCAATCAGCGCGTCGTCGTCATCCGGTGCACGGACGATCGGGATGATGGGCGCGAAGGTCTCTTCCATCACCAACTCGCTCGCGTGGGACACGTGGTCGACGACGATCGGCGGCAGCAGCGCACCGTGCCGGCCCGGATCATAGAGAATCTGCGCGCCCTCCTCGGCCGCCTTGTGCACGCGGCGCTCGAAGAGTTCCGCAGCCTTGGCATGCACGACCGTGCCCAGATCCATCGTCCGATCCATGGGATCGCCGAACCTGAGCTTCTTCGCCCGCTCCAGCACCAGCGGTACGAAGCGGTCAGCTACGCGCTCCTGGCAGAGGATGCGCTTGACCGCCGTGCAGCGCTGGCCGGAATTCTTCGTGGCACCCGCGACCGCAAGGTCTGCCGCTCGCGCGAGGTCGTCATCCGAAAGGTCGTTGAGGATGATCAGCGGGTCGTTGCCGCCCAGTTCAAGGATCTGGCGTTTGTAATGCGCATGCGTCGCGATCAGCTTGCCGACCGGCACGCTGCCGGTGAAGGTGATGAGGTCGAAATTCGGATTGGTGATCATCTCCATGCCGATATCGCCCGGCCAGCCAGTGACGACGGAGAGCATTTCCGGCGGTAGGCCGGCCTCGTAGAGAATGTCGGCGAGGACCAAAGCCGTCATCGGCGTCAGCTCGGTCGGCTTCAGCACCACGCAATTGTTGGTGGCGATCGCCGGCGCCACCTTGTGCGCCACCATGTTGAGCGGATGGTTGAACGGGGTGATCGCCGAGATGGCGGTCAGCGGCTCGCGGGTGGTGAAGATCTTGCGCTGCTTGCCGTGGGGCGTGAGGTCGCAGGAGAAGATTTCACCATCGTCGTGAATGCACATCTGCCCGGAGAGCGTGAAGACATCGAACGCGCGGCCGACCTCATAGAGGGAATCCTGCTTGGAAATGCCGAGTTCCAGCGTGATGAGGTCGGAAATCTCCTCCTTGCGGGCGACCAGCAGTTCGGCAGCCTTCAGGAGAATGCGCTGGCGCTCGTAGCGCGTCAGCTTCGGCTGGTAGGCACCCGCAATCTCGAAGGCCTTGCGGGCGTGCTCCGCATTACCAGCCGGAACGGTGCCAATGACGGCATCGTTCCAGGGATAGTGCACCTCGACTACGCCCTCGGTATCGACCATCTTGCCGGCAATTCGCATCGGCTCGTGACGGATCGCGAATGTCGTTTCCACCTTGGTCATCATTCGCTCCTTATTTTGCCGGCTGCGCGGCTGCGACGAGCGCGTAGTAGAAGGCATCGAAGTTGCGCAATGTGCCAGCGGACAGAAGCTCGGGCAGCGTGCGGTTGGCGATGAAGGGCACTTCCTGCTCCGTCAGGCCGCCGTGCGAACGCAGCGGCTCGTTCAACGCTGCAAGGTCATGCCGATGCTCGCTGGTGCCGAGTGTCTTGTTCTCCGACGAGACGAGCACGATATCGCCGATGCGGTCGTCCGGCAGTTCGAAGCGCACGCAGGCTTCCGGGCGGGACAGGACGACATCGATACCCTCGATCGCCTTCAGCCGCTCGATGATCTCCTCCTTGTCGGCGCCTTCCGGAAGATAAGCGGTGGCAAACGAACCGAGCGCGCCGTGATGCACGACATAGGGGTCGGTGATCGGTAGGATGACGCGGGCCGCATCCTTGCCGAGCCATTCATCCAGCAGGTCTTGCACGTAGACGACGTCCGGCGTTCCGTCCGCCTTGTGCTTCGGTTTCATGCCGTGATCGGCGGTAACGACGATCGCCGCACCGAGGGCATCGAGTTCGGTCAGGTACTTGTCGAACATCTCGTAGAAGTCGTTCGCCTGCTTCACGCCGGGGGCGTATTTGTGCTGCACATAATCGGTTGTCGTCAGGTACATGACGTCCGGACGGAACTCCTTGAGGAGCTTGACACCCGCGGCAAAGACGAATTCCGAGAGCTCCGCGGAATAGACTTCCGGCACGGGGCGGCCGAGCCAGGCCGATGCATTGTCGATACCGTGTTCCGCCTTGGTCGACGTGTCGGATTTTTCGGAGGAGAAGCAGACCGCACGGCCTTCATCGAATTTCAGGCCATGACCGAGCAGCGCCCGCAGCTTATCCTTGGCGGTCACTACGGCGACGCGAGCGCCGGCATCATAAAAGGCCTTGAAGACGGTTGGCGCGCGGAGGAACCGCGGGTCGTTCATCATCACTTCCTTGCCGGTCGCCGGCTCGTAGAGATAGTTGCCGCAGATGCCGTGGATCGAAGGCGGGCGGCCGGTGGCGATGGAGAGGTTGTTGGGGTTGGTGAAGCTCGGGATCACGCTGAGCGCGGTGCGTTCCGTGCCCGTCTTGCGGATGCGGGCGAGCGTCGGCATCAGGCCGGCCTTGATGGCCTCGTCGAGATAGGCCGGTTCGCAGCCGTCCAGGCAGATGGCAATCGCCGGGACGTTCGGCCAGGGATAGGTGCGCCGGTTGGCGGTGACGGTGATCGTGGACATCTGGTTCATCGGGAGTTCCATTCTTCGTTAAGCGGCGAGACGGCTGCGTTCTTCAAGGGCGATGGCTGGCGGAGCGGCGCTATCGACGCCCATTTCAGCCAGCGACGAGCGGGCAGCCTCGACCACGCGGCGCATGACATGCTCGTCCATGCGGCCGATGCAGCCGACGCGGAAACTTTCCACCACTGTCAGTTTGCCGGGATAGATGATGAAACCCTTGTCCTTCATCAGGCTGTAGAAACGGTCGAAGGCGAAGGCCGGGTGGGCCGGGCTGAAGAAGGTGACGATGATCGGCGATAGCCACTGGTCGGCAAGCAGCGTTTCGAACCCGGCTTCACGCATGCCGGCCACCATGACATCGCGGTTGCGGGCGTAGCGCGCGCCGCGGGCCGCAACGCCGCCCTCTTCGCGATGCAGGCGCAGTGCCTCCAGGAAGGCGGCAACGACATGGGTCGGCGGCGTGAAGCGCCACTGGCCCGTCTTGTTCATGTAGTCCCACTGGGCATGCACATCGAGACTGAGCGAATGGCTGCGGCCCTTGGCTGCTTCCAGCTCGCTCTTGCGGGCAATGACGAAGCCGAAGCCCGGCACGCCCTCGATGCACTTGTTGGCGGAAGAAACGATGGCCTCGTAGCGGAAATCGGCAAGGCCGGCCGGCACGGCACCGAAGGCACTCATCGAATCGACGAGCAGTTTGCGGCCGCGGGCATAGACGGTGTCAGAGATTTCCTTGAGCGGATTGAGGATGCCGGAGCTGGTTTCGCAATGGATGACCACGACATGGGTGATTGCCGGATCGGCATCGAGTGCTGCGGCGACTTCGGGGCCGCGTGGCGGCATGTAGTCGCCCTTGTCGATCGTGATATGGTCGCGCCCGAGATAGGAGAGCGTCTGCGCAATGCGCTTGCCATAGGCGCCGTTGCTCAGCACCAGCACCTTGCCGTCACGCGGAACGAAGCTGCCAAGCATTGCCTCGACCGAGAAAGAACCGCTGCCCTGCATCGGGACACAATCGAATTCACCCTTGGTGTCACCGGCAATATCGAGGAGCTGGCGGCGCAGGTCGCTGGTCATGGCACGGAAGTCGCCATCCCATGAACCCCAGTCCCGCAGCATGGCTTCCTTGACTGAATAGGCGGTCGTCAGCGGGCCGGGGGTCAGCAGATAGGGTTCACCGAGCTTCGGTGATTCCAGTGGCGCGATCGTTCTGTCAGAAGCGGTGTTCGGCATGGTCCGTCCTCACGTTTTGCTTATCCGGGGGTGACAATGCGGCTGAAAAACATATCTGTAAAATCGTTCTTTTGTATCTATCTATAGATTTAACTTATGACATTAAGCCGCCGGGATCAGCCGGCTTTCCAGAAGGTCGCCGGTCTCGCGCAGGCGCGGATAGGCCATGGTTGTGACCAACGAATTGACCTCCTTCAGCGCGCGCACAATCTCCAGATGCATGTCGCTGGACTGAATGCTTGCCGCGATACCTTGCCGCAAGCGCTCCAGGTGGCTCTTGCTGCTGTCATTGACGAGGCGGCGTACATGCTCCTTCTGACGAACCATTTCGCGCGCGATGATCGGATCGGGCGAGACGAGCAGGTTGGCCGCAAGCCGGACATTGGAGAACACCGCTGTATGCAGCAGCATCAGCTCCCGCCACCCCTCCGGCGAAAATGCGCCGGCCCCGGCAAGCCGCTCCTCGGCAATCTGGAGGAGGCTTTTTGCCACAACGTCGCCGGCATATTCCAGATGGATAGCCGCTTCGGTCAGTTCGAGACCACGTCGGGATTGCTCTTCCGTCAGCACACCGCGATTGACGGCCGCAATGTAAAGCTTGATCTCGCTATGTGCCCGATGGATGTCGCCATCGATGCGGCGAAGCGCCTTCACCGCCTCGGGCGTCGGGGACTGGATGACCGTCATTACCGGCTCCAGCATGCGTGTCGTCAAATTGCCCATATGCAGTACTTCGCGCGCAGCCGCGGCGAGCGCTTGCGCCGGCTTGTCGATGAGCGAACGGTCTAGCGCGCTGGCATGG
Source organism: Shinella sp. (assembly GCF_052438155.1). Classification (NCBI taxonomy): domain Bacteria; kingdom Pseudomonadati; phylum Pseudomonadota; class Alphaproteobacteria; order Hyphomicrobiales; family Rhizobiaceae; genus Shinella; species Shinella sp. The sequence continues at coordinate 107,233 of NZ_JBQVPI010000013.1, forward strand.
GCGGTCAGGTCGCCCTTTCCCGCCGCCTCGGGTGTAAGAAGCCTGACGAAACGTCCCATCAGGCCGCACGACAACAGGCCGACGAGGACCAGCGCAGCGTTGAAGAGCACATGCAGATTGACCAGCTTGGCGGCGACAGTCTCGCCAGGAAGCCAGTCAAAGGGCGCGTGCAGTGAAAACAACGCAAAGATCATCGCACTGAACACGGCACGGAAAAGAAGGTTTCCCAACGGCAGGCGCCGGCCCTCCGCCGACAGACCGCGCGTCAGCCAGAGCGCGATCAATCCGCCGCCGAGATTGACACCGAGGATGAGCGGAATGCCGAGGTCAAGCGGCACAAGCCCCTTCGCCGCGAAGGTAAGGATGAGCAGGATTGCGGCAACGCTCGAATGCAGCGCCCAGGTAAAGAGGGCAGCGAGGATCATCACCGTCAACGCATCCTTGCCAATGAAGGCGATGGCGGACGGCAGAAGCGGGCTTTGCGCCAGCGGCAGCGTCGCATGGCCGATCATCTGCAGCGACAGCAGCAGCAAGCCTATACCGAGCACAGCACGCCCGGCTTCAACGGCTTTTCGCGTGTGTGCCTTCAAATGCAGAAGGCCCCCGCCGGCGATCAGCAGCGGCCCCAGCCAATGCAGGTCGAAGGAGAGGATCTTCACGACCAGCGCCGAGCCCAGATCGGCGCCGAGAAGCACCGCCAGACCAACATCGAGAGCCAGCGCGCCGCTGATGGCAAAGCCGGCGGCGAGCATGGCGACTGCCGTCGAGCTCTGCAGGGCGATCGCCACCAAGCAGCCATAGACCGCAGCGCGCGGTCGGCCGCCCGCGCCGCCAACAGTGCGCGCAACCACGTCCCCCCACGCCGTTTCAACGCCCTTTTTCACAAGGCTCACGGCGTAGAGCAACAGAACAGTTGCGGCGACAAGTTCAAGGGCGACGGCCGGAAGATTCATGGACGCGCTCCACGACGAGGATAGGAATCCGAAAACTATCCCGCGCCGCTTTACATAAATCAAATCGTTCGTTCTAATGAATTCATAAATTCAACCTATGCAAAGGAGAGCGTGCCGTATGCGCTATGTCCAGCTTCGCGCCTTCCACAACGTGGCCATCCATGGCGGGTTTTCGCGCGCGGCGGAGGCGCTCTTCCTCACCCAGCCCGCGGTTTCCGACCAGGTCCGCAAGCTCGAGGAAGAATATGACGTCCTCCTCTTCAACCGGAACAAGAAGCAGGTAACGCTGACCCAGGCCGGCCAGCAGCTTCTGGAAATCACCCGGCGCATGTTCGACGTCGAGCAGCAGGCGCTCGACCTGCTCTCGGAATCCCGGGCCCTGCGCGCTGGAAAACTGCGGATCGTCGCCGACGCCGCACACCACCTGCTCCACATCCTCGCCGCCTTCCGCCGCGCCTACCCATCCGTGCAGGTCTCGATCAATGCCGGCAACACGGAGACGGTCATCACCAGCCTGCATGCCTACGAGGCAGATATCGGCGTTCTCGGCGAAATCCCGCAATCCAGCGACTTCGAGATCCTGAAGCTCAACTCCACGCCGATCATCGCCTTCGCGAGCCGCGACTATCCACTGGGCGATCAGAAGGAAGTCTCGTTCGCCGAACTTGCCAAACACCCCCTTGTCCTGCGTGAGCGCGGTTCGAAGACCCGCCAGAAGCTGGAGGCCATGGCCGAACAATGCGGCGTCACCCTGACACCACTCATCGAAGCGGAGGGACGCGAGGCGGTTCGCGAGATCGTCGCGGCCGGCGGCGGCGTGGGCTTTGTCTCCTCCGCCGAATTCGGCCAGGACAACCGCCTTGTTCCGATCTACATCAAGGCGCCAGAAATGCTGATGGACGAGGCGATGATCTGCCTGCGCGAGCGCAGCAACGGCAAACTCGTCAGCGCATTTTTCGACGTCGCACGACGGCTTTCGCGGGCGGAAGACGCTCCGTGACGTCTTCCGTCACGGTGGCCGCCTTTTAACCGAAATTCCGCTTGTGGGTGGATGCGATAAGCGTTGCGGCAGCGGCCATAGTTTTCGGAATATTGATCGAGAGCGCGGCCGGCTTCACCGAAGAAACGGGCGGCAAGGCGTCCTGCAAATGGCTCGATAGAAAGGCGGATTCAAAAGCTGCTCGGCCGTGTTCCAATGTTCCGCTGCCCCGCACGCGTACCAAGCTGCGGCTTTACCTCGATAAAGCCCTTCGTTGACAGGATTTTCAACGCCGGTGGATCGGCCCAGGTTTCTGGACCAGCGAAGGCTAGAGTTTTCCGGCTGCATTCAGGGAAGCGGGCTGGCTGCACCTCCCGATTTCATCAGCGAGATCGGCACCGTGTGGCCGAACCTCGTTGTAGTCTCGACACAAACCCTCCATCTTTTCGCGGACATCCGAAAGAGTCAGGAACCGGTGCTGATTTAGGCACTCCACTCGGAAGCGACCGTTGAGTGCCTCGGTGAAGGCGTTGTCCGTGGGCATTCCCGGACGTCAGAAGTCGAGGTCACACCCTTGGCGTAGGCCCACCGGTCGAGATCGCGGGACATCAACTCCGTCCCATGATCGACACGGATCGTTTTGGGATAGCCCGCCCGCAGCACACTCATTCGAGCGTTTGCACAACGCCCTCACCTCAATGGCTGTGACGCAGACCAAGCACTGGCACATGACGTGAGAAGGTGCGACGACCGTCAGAGCCCGTAGCTTCTTTCCGGTCGCGAGCTGGTCATGCACGAGGTCCATTGCCCACAGGTCGTTCGGCCCGATAGCAATCTGCCGATCGTCCCGAAGCTTTGCCCTCACCCTGCGGCTGGGGCCTTGTTCCGCAATTTCGGGTCAGATATTTGTAAAATCCGCGACGATATTCTTCAATCGCAAATTCTCTTCCTTGAGTTGCTTCACCTCAAGTGGCGGAATACCGGCGTATTCTTTCTTCCATTTGAAATAGGCCACCTGCCTGATTCCGCCTTCCCGCAAATCCCCGCCACCAGCACACCCTCATCACTCTGATTTGGAATGAACTTCTTTTAGGCGTCCGGAACCTGCGATGCCGTCATCGTTTTCCGATCCTTTTCCCGCCAGGAAAATGCACCGGAAAACTTTACCCCAAACTGGTCCAGTTTGATGGGGCAAATCGCAGATCACGGCTCCCAAGGGAACCGGCCGTGCATAGTCGCCTTATACCAGATCGGCGAGGAAGGCAGCTATTGCTTTGATTTCCTGTTGGCGCACCTCGTGGCCGCCGTCGTGCAGGGCAAGTTCGCCCCCTGGCCCTGAAGCCAGGCGGCGAGCGCTTCGGTCAGAGGAAGGGGCAGATCGGGTCGTGCGGCCGGCGGTAATCAGGATCTTCCGTTCGCCGAGTGCCGGATTGGGCTTGGGCGTCCAGGGGATCAGCGGATGCATCAAAACAGCCCGGCCGAGGAGGTCTGGCGCCTCGACTAACACCGAGGCGAGAATATTCGAGCCGTTGGAGTAGCGAGGCCGTAGATCGGCGCGTCCGGGTTTTCTTGCCTGTGGGCGCGGATAAAGCCGATCATCTTCCGCGTGCGCAGCGCAAGGTCGTCCATGTCATATATCCCTTCCGCCTTTCGGCGGAAGAAGCGGTTTGCTCCCTGTTCGGAAACGTCGCCGCGTGGCGAGACGATGCCGGCTTTCGGCAGGACCTGGTGCACGAGCCGGTGAACTGGTGTTCGTCCTCGCCGGTGCCATGGAAAGTGAAAGCCAGCGGGGCACCAGATTCCTGCGCTCTGGCAAAATGGGGGTAGACGTCACGGGACATGATAATCTCTTCTTGCGTCCGCAGCCGACAGGCGAGGCTGGCAGCGGGATGACTGCGTCAGTCGATGATGGACGGCAGGGTCTCCTCGATCCGGTCGCGCAGGTGGGCATGCTGGCGCGGCAGTTTCAGCGCCTCGCCGAGATGGCTGGTGTCTTCGTCGCGGGTGAAGCCGGGCTCGTTGGCTGCCACCTCGAACAGCACGCCGCAGGTGTGCGGAAATAGATCGCCCAGAAGTAGTCGCGGTCGATGACCGGAGTGACGTGATAGCCCGTGTCCATCAGCGCCTTGCGAACGTCTTCCTGCGCTGCGCGGTTTTCGCCCGCGAAGGCGACATGGTGGACGGAGCCGGCGCCGTTACCGCCCTTGACGGCCTAGCGGTGAGCGCGCCGCGGCGATCGACCTTCTCATAGCCCATGTATTTCAGAAGCTCGCCCGTGGCACCTCCGCCACGCAGCCGCATGGTCACACCATCCTCAACCGGCACCGTGCCCTCAACGAACGGCGGCCGCTTATCGCCATCGACCTCGGCAAGCACGAAGCCGTCGCCGTCCGGCCCGAAGAAGCGTAGACGCTTCTTGCCGAAGGTCTCATCGTCCTGAAGGGCTGTCAGCCCATTGCCGGTGAAACGCTCCTTCCAGCAGCCAAGCGATCCCTTCGGCACGGAGAGCATCGTCTCGGAGACCTCGCCCGCGCCGCGGTTGCCCCCTAGCAATATGCGGGAGGGGGAAATAGGTCATGACGGTGCCGGCCCAGCCGACCTCGTCGCCGTAGTAGAGATGGTAGACACCCGGCGCGTCAAAATTGACAGTCTTCCTGACCCGGCGCAAACCGAGCACCTTGGTGAAGAAGTCGTTATTTCCCTGGGCATCGGCGGCCATCGAGGTGACGTGATGCAGACCTTTGATCTGGGTAAGCATGGCAGTGTCCTCACTCACGGCTTCATCGTTGAGCAAGAGATAAGCCCGGTGCGCATTCACCAGAAGAGCCATAATACGGCGTTAATTGTTGATTTTCCGGCAACAATATACGGTGGGGGATTGCCGGCATCGATCAATTTTGGCCGACGGGGCGCTGTATGTCGGATGGCCTCGACTAAAGTCATATCGTATTGTCCGGTTCTTGTTCCACCACTATCGAGCCCAGAAGCAGTTGAGCGATTGTCGTTGACGTTCGAGTGCAAAGAATTGAGCAGCTTGAGTCGCTACTTCGGAACGCCCGAAGCGCCTGCCTCATCACTGTCCCGATCAAGGCTGCGGGTTTTTCCTTTGCCAGCCTCCACAAGGACCTGGACGAGGGGCAGGCAAACGGCGTGCGACTTGCTGCCTGCAAGGCGTACTTGCTGGTGCACTAATGGCCTGCCCCCTGAAAAGTGATCCTTTTTGAAGTACGGCTTATGAGCCGAAGAAGGCCGTTGAAATGGCAGTGAAAAGACACAAGGCGGAAGAGATTGTCACGAAGTTGCGTCAGGTTGACGTGCTGCTGATAGTCATCTGGGGTGCCTATGCAACGGTCGTCGTGATCTTCAACACGGCCGCCATGGCCCTGATGGCATCGGTGAACCTGATTGCCATCCTGCTGCTCTCGGGCACGGTCACCAAATTGACCAAGGACTATTTCGACCAGAAGAAGACAGGAGAACCGCGCTTCGATCCCGATCGCCTATCCCGAGCTCAAGGGCAAGATCAAGCATACGATCCGGGTAAAAAAATGAAGGGCCGGGCTACTTTGCAGCAAAGCGGGGCGCGGCACCTGGCATGACGCAGCCGAAACAAAAAGTGCCGGGGCTAACCGCCCCGGCACATTGCTTGCCTCCTCAACGGGCGGCGGCGACGGCGTCGGCCAGTTCGGCGGCGGCATCCGCGGAAGCAAGCTCCGAGTTGAAATGGCGCGTCACCACGTCTGTGATAGCGGCCGTCACCGAGGCTTTGGCAGCGTGGGTGTACGCCACGGTCGGCATTGCAGTGCCGCTTTTCGAGGATGCTGCAAGGTCAGCGACGTTCTTGAGCGCGCAACTGTCGAGACCATCCGTCGGAGCGTTGGAAACCGCGGGGATCGACCCTTTCGCGATGTTGAACTTGAGCTGCACCTGCGGGTCCATGATCGCGTTGGCGAGAATCGCCTGCGCTTTCTTCGCATCGGCGTCGGGTTGCTCGAACATCGAGAAGGAGTTGACCAGGAACACGAAGTCATTGCCGGTTCCGGGCGCGGCAAAGCAGAGGAAGTCCGCCTGCGCCTTCTTGCCGGCATTGGTGAACTCGCCCTTCGACCAGTCGCCCATAATCTGCATGGCCGCCTTGTTCTCGATCACCATGGCGGTGGCGAGGTTCCAGTCGCGACCGGAGAAATTGTCGTCGACCATACCGCGCAACAGCCGCATCTGGTCGAAGACCTTCACCATCGTCTCGCCGCGCAGCGTGGCATCGTCGAGGTCGACGAACGCCTTGCGGTAGAAGTCCGGCCCGCCAATGCCGAGCGCCACGCTATCGAACAGCGTCACGTCCTGCCAGGGCTGGCCGCCATGGGCGAGCGGCACGATGCCGGCTTCCCGGAATTTGGGCGCCAGCGCATTGAACTCTTCCCAGCTCGTCGGAGGGGTGGCACCGATCTTGTCGAAGGCCGCCTTTGATCCCCAGACCATGTTGACGCGGTGGATATTGGTCGGCGCCGAAACCCAGCGGCCATCGACCTTCGTGAAAGCCTTTACCGCCTCCGGCAGCGCCTCGTCCCATTTCCCCGCTTCCGCGATGTCCTTGAGATCGGCGAGCATGCCGGCCTTGGCCCAATCGATGATGTTGTAGCCGAGCATCAGCATGGCGGCCGGCGGATTGCCGGAGGAGATGCGCGTCTGCAGCGCCGTCTTTGCCTGGTCGCCGCCACCACCGGCAATCGGCGCATCGATCCAGCTCACGCCCTCCGCCTCGACCTTCTTCTTGACCTCGGCAAGCGCGGCCGCCTCACCACCCGCTGTCCAGAAATGCATGACCTCGACGCTCGGCTCGGCCCGGGCGATCAAGGCTGGAACAAGCACGGCAAAACCCATCGCGGCTGCGCGCAGCAGCCCCGTTCTGACCTGTTTCTGCATGTGAACGTTTCCTCCCCAGGTTTTGCGCTCCCTGACGCACCGCGGCGGACCTGAAACCGGACGGTGACGTGATTAGGACTGCCGAGAGCCGCGCGAGGATCCTCCCATCGCGCAGGCAGCGGCATCCTGTTTCGAAGCTATAATTGGAACGTTCCAATAAATCAAGCCGCAAGAGACCACTTGCTCACTTGGTAATCACGAAGTTATCTGCGGGAATTCGCCATTCCTTGGCGTAAAATATGGGCGAAGCATTCGCTTCGGCATAAAAATTGGATCGTTCTAGTAAAATAGCGAAAATACAGTTTTGTCTTCGCGGGCCACGACGCTGTCGATGACGCGTATGAGGAGCCGTGGTTTCCGTTCGACGCCGGTCGGCCAGGAGCACCGGCACCGCCCACTTGGCATGGAAAGCATTGCACTGAAGTGAGGGTAAATCCTAGGTTCAAGTCGAAATGGACCCGTCGGTCAAAACAGCCCTAATTTCGCGAGAAGAGGCGCTGGAAGACAGGCTTTCAATTTCGCCGCATCTGCTGCGGCGACAACCATCTCGCCTTCCATCCAGATATCGTATTCCATCTCGATGCGCATGCCGTCCCGCTCCAGCACCGCCCAGGAATGGTCAAGGCCGCCACCCGTTTCGACACACCATCCCTCGTCCCGCAATGCAGATATAGCCGCGTACCAGACGTCTTTGGGGATCTCAAAACAGTGAATTCGTTCGGACACCTCGTCCCCCCGTGGCAGCTCGTCGCGATATCATCGTTAACAGGGCCTGTCCGCCATATCACCCTACCGTGTCGCGGCTGAAACGAATTCCGTGGAAATCATTGACATCACTGCCGAACGGCCGGGCGACCGGCGGAGAATCCGCCTACGATTTCTGTCCTAGCGAAGGGCACACAATGCGCATTCTCCTCATTCTTGCCTCTCTGATCGTTGGAACGATTGCCGGCATCTACCTGTTCGGTGTGATCTGGCGAACGACCGCTCCGGAAGGTTCCATGGCGATGATCGTTGGCGGAGGGACGCCGGTCGTGCTCGGAGTTTTGACGTTTCTCGGCACGAAGAATGCTGATGGCCGAAGGCCAAGCCTGCACAATGTGCGGACATGGTTCGCGCTCCTGGGCATAGCGGCGGCCGCGGCAGGGCTCTTCCTGCTCCTGATTGTCGCTATTTTTCTGACGGTCCAGCGCGGCTAGAAGCTTGGCCGCTTGGTCCGCGACGGCCGCGGATGACGGCGCGGTCATCCGCTCGATGCGGATCGGTTTATCCACCGAAGCCCCCTTTGCGGCTACCCGGTGGGAGCCATCGACTTGCCCCGCAACATATTGATGATGCTCGAAAAATCCTGCGCGCCAAATCCCTCGTCGGAAAAGAGCTGGTAGAGCAGCGCGGCCTTCGCGCCGAGTGGCGTCATGGCACCTGTCTGTTCTGCCGCCGCCTGCGAAAGCTTCAGATCCTTCAGCATCAGCGCCGCGGCGAAACCGGGCTCGTAATCGTGGTTGGCCGGCGAGGTCGAGACGGGGCCGGGCACCGGGCAATAGGTGGTCAGCGACCAGCATTGGCCCGAAGAGACGGAGGCAACGTCGAACAGCGCCTGATGCGACAGGCCAAGCCGTTCGCCAAGCACGAAGGCCTCGCCCACGGCGATCATGCTGATGCCGAGGATCATGTTGTTGCAGATCTTTGCCGCCTGGCCGGCGGATGGATCGCCGCAATGGATGATTTTCTTGCCCATCGCCTCGAAAACCGGCCTTGCGCCAGCAAAGACGGCCGCATCGCCCCCCACCATGAAGGTCAGCGTGCCGGCCGAGGCGCCCCCCGTGCCGCCGGAGACGGGCGCGTCGAGCGCGGGGCAACCATGCGCCTCAGCCAGCGCGTGGGCCTTGCGGGCACTGTCCATGTCGATGGTGGAGCAATCGATGAGCAGCGTGCCCGAAGGCACGATGGCGACCAGTTCCTGCCAGACCGCAAGCACATGCGCGCCGGCCGGCAGCATGGTGATCACGAGATCAGCTCCGGAAACCGCCTCCGTGACCGACGCCATGGTCGAAATGCCGTTCGCCCGGGCGAGTTCGAGCGAGGCCGGCGACAGGTCGAAACCGCGGACGGCATGGCCGGCTTTCGCAAGATTGGCGGCCATGGGGCCACCCATATGGCCGAGACCGATGAATGCGATGGCGTTCATGTGCGTTCTCCTTTCCCTGCTTCCCCGGCAAAGAGCGGCTTTACTGATGGCTCGAAGAAGGCGGCGATATCCTGCTCTGTGACGTCGCCCAATTGCGCCGGCCGCCACTGCGGATTGCGATCCTTGTCGACAACCGCGGCCCGTACGCCTTCATAGAAATCATGGCTGCGAAGCACGGCCGCCGTTGCGGCGAACTCCCGTTCCAGGCACGCCTCAAGCGCGCCTTCCGGACGCCCGAGGCGAAGCAGGCGCAACGTTACCTTCAGGCTGAGCGGCGATTTCGTCCGCAAGACGCCGAGTGTCCTTTCCGCAAAGCTCGATCCATCCTCCGCGAGAGCCTCCAGGATTTCCTCGACCGTGTCGAAGGCAAAAAGGCGATCGATCAGCGGCTGCTGTGCTGCCATCAGCGCCGGTGGCGGCGGATCCGCAAAGTCGGCAATCGTTGCCGAGACGTCGGCCCGCGAGGCGGATGCCGGCAGGCGGGACAGTTCTTCGGCCAATGCCGGCAGACGCTCCGAGGGGACATAGCTGTCAGCAAGACCGAAGGCCACCGCGTCGCCGGCGGCAAGTTGTTCGCCGGTCAGGGCGGCGTAGGTGCCGAGTTCATTCTGCTGGCGCGTGAGGAACCACGAGGCACCAACGTCCGGGAAAAAGCCGATGCCGGTCTCGGGCATGGCGAAGCGCGTCCGCTCGGTGACAACGCGATGACTACCATAGACCGAAACCCCGACACCGCCACCCATGACGATGCCGTCCATGAAGGCGATGTAGGGTTTTTCGAGCCGGCGAAGGCGCGCGTTCATGCGGTACTCCTCGCGCCAGAAATCGACGGGCTCTTGCGAGCCGGCCTGGCCGCCGTCGTAGATCATGCGGATATCGCCGCCGGCGCACAATCCACGCTCACCCTCTCCAGAGATGAGTGTGGCGGCGACGTCCGGGTCAGCTTCGAACACATCCAGCGCTTTCTCGATATCGCGGACCATCGAGAGGGTCAGGCTGTTGAGCGCCTTCGGTCGATTGAGCCGGATCCGGCCAAGTGCGCCGGCGCGGCTGATGAGGGTCTGCGGCTGGGGAGCAGGGTCGAGCGGCTTTGCGGCGTCAGATGTGGAGGGCATGGCCAAGGGCTTTCAATGCGGCTTCCTGCAGGCCTTCGCTGCGGGTCGGATGAGCATGGATGGTGCCGGCGATGTCTTCCAGCCGTGCCCCCATTTCAAGCGCCAGCGAGAAGGCGCTGGAGAGTTCGGAAACCCCGGCACCGACCGCCTGCAGGCCGAGTACGAGGTTCGTGTCCGCTCGCGCCACGGTGCGCACGAAACCATCCTCGGACTGGGTCGTCATGGCGCGTCCATTGGCATTGAACGGGAACAGGCCAACACGGACCTCATAGCCCTGGGCACGGGCCTCGTCGGGGGATAGGCCCGCGGTGACGATCTCGGGATCGGTAAAGCAGACGGCGGGGATGGCCCGCTTGTCCCAGGCGCGCTTGCGGCCAGCAACGATCTCCGCCACCATCTCACCCTGTGCCATGGCGCGATGCGCCAGCATCGGCTCGCCGGTAACATCACCGATCGCGTAGACACCGCGCATGGAGGTTCGGCAGCGTTCATCGATGCGGATGAAGCGGCCGACACGATCGAGGTCGAGTTCTTCGAGGCCCCACCCTTCGGTACGCGGCTTGCGCCCGATGGTGACGAGCACCTTGCCCGCAGCAATCCGTTCCTCCTTGCCAGAGGCGGTCTCGATCACCAGCGCCTCTCCGGAGTACGCCTTCGCCTTTGCGCCGGTCATGACGTGCACGCCAAGTTCATTCAGGCGTTTGGCGATCGGTTTGACGAGTTCGGCGTCGTACTGCGGCAGGATCTGTGCCAGCGCCTCGACCACCGTCACTTGTGCCCCCATCTTGGCAAAGGCGGTGCCGAGTTCCAGACCGATATAGCCGCCGCCCACGACGGCGAGCGTTTTGGGAACGCTTGCAAGCGACAGCGCCTCGGTGGACGAGAGGACCGCACCGCCGAAGGGCAGCGACGGCAGCGCGACCGGTTCGGAGCCGGTCGCTATCACCACCGTTTCGGCACGGATGACCTGGGTTCCTGTCTCGGTCTCGACCTCGACGGTTTTGCCATCGCGGAACCGCGCCCGCCCGTGCACGATCTTGACCTTGGCCTTGCGCAGCAGGCCAAGCACGCCGCTGTTCAGCCGGCCGACGATACCGTCCTTCCAGCGAATGGTCTGGGCAAGGTCGAGTTTCGGTGCCTCGACCGTGATCCCGAGCGCGTTGGGGCTCGTCATGTGACGGACCTTGTCGAACTCCTCGGCGGCATGGATCAGCGCCTTGGAGGGGATGCAGCCGACGTTCAGGCAGGTACCACCAGCCTTCGTCATTTCGACGATCACCGTATCGACGCCGAGCTGGCCGGCACGGATGGCGCATATGTAGCCGCCCGGGCCGGCACCGATGATGAGGAGCTTGCAGACGATCTCTTTCATGTCATCAGCCTTCGATGAAGATCAGTGCGGGGGTTTCGATGAGCGCCTTGATCCGCTGGACGAAGACCGCCGCGTCCCAGCCGTCGACGATCCGGTGGTCGAAGCTCGACGACAGGTTCATGATCTTGCGCGGAATGAACTGGGTACCATCCCAGACGGGCCGCATCAGGATCTTGTTGACGCCGACGATCGCCACTTCCGGGTGGTTGATGATCGGCGTCGTGACGATGCCGCCGAGCGCGCCGAGCGAGGTGATGGTGATCGTGGAGCCGGACAGTTCCTCGCGCGCAGCGGTGCCATTGCGGGCAGCATCGGAGAGACGCGTGAGCTCGGCGGCACTGTCCCAGATCGACCGGGCCTCGGCATGGCGCACCACAGGCACCATCAGGCCGGACGGCGTTTGCGTGGCAATGCCGATATGGACGGCACTGTAGCGGGTGACGATGCCGGCATCATCGTCGAAGGTGGCGTTGACACCCGGCTGTTCGCCGAGCGTCTTGACCAGCACCCGCATCAGGAACGGCAGGATGGTGAGCTTCGGTTGGTCGGGCTTGCGGCCGGCATTCATCGTCGCGCGCAGGTCCTCGAGATCGGTGACATCCACCTCCTCGACATAGGTGATGTGGGGAATGCGCGAGCTTGCAAGCCGCATTTTTTCCGCGATGCGGCGGCGCAGGCCCGTGACCTTGATCTCTTCCGTGGCGGTCTTGCGGGCAAGGCCGGCCGGCACGGCGACAGGCTGCGCACCGCGTGCAACAAACTGGTCGAGGTCGTCATGGGTGATGCGGCCCGCCGGGCCCGTGGCCGACACCTGGCGCAGATCGACGCCGGCCTCCTGCGCCCGCAACCGGACGGCGGGCGACGCCAGCGGCCGCTCCACCGGTTCACGGATGGCGGGACGCCCGGCCGGCTTTTCCGGCTCGACAGCTTTTGCTACGGCTATCGGCTTCGCTTCGACGGGTTTGTTCAGGACCGGTTCGGCCTTCGCAATCATCTCTGTCGCCGCAGACAAGGGCTCTTCGGCCGCAGCCTCATCCTCTCCGGCGATTTCGATGCGCAGAAGCGGCGCCTTGACGGCGACAATGTCGCCGATTTCGGCACCGAGCCACAGCACGACCCCGTCGACGGGAGAGGGTATCTCCACCGTTGCCTTGTCGGTCATCACGGCGGCCAGCACCATGTCCTCGCGCACCGGGTCGCCCGGCTTGACGTGCCATTCGACCAGTTCGGCCTCGGCAACACCTTCGCCCACATCGGGCATCTTGATGACGAACTTGCCCATCCTCAGCCCTCCATCACTTCTTTGAGCGCCCGGCCGACGCGGGCGGGGCCAGGAAAATAGTCCCATTCCTGCGCGTGCGGATAGGGCGTGTCCCAGCCGGTCACGCGCACCATCGGCGCCTCGAGATGGTAGAAGCAGTGTTCTTGAACCAGCGAAACGACTTCACCGCCGAAGCCGGAGGTCAGCGTCGCCTCATGCACGACGACGCAACGACCGGTCTTCTTCACCGACTGGACGATGGTGTCGAGATCGAGCGGCAGGAGGCTGCGCAGGTCGATGACCTCGGCATCGATCCCCGTTTCCTCGGCCGCAGCAAGCGCCACATGCACCATCGTGCCATAGGCGATGACAGTGACCGCACTGCCCGCCCGGCGGATTTCCGCCTTGCCGATCGGGATCGTATAATGCCCCTCCGGCACCTCACCGAGATCGTGTTTCGACCAGGGCGTCACCGGCTTCTCGTGATGGCCATCGAAGGGGCCGTTGTAGAGCCGCTTGGGTTCGAGGAACATCACCGGATCCGGGTCCTCGATTGCCGCGATCAGCAGGCCCTTGGCGTCATACGGATTGGAGGGAACGACGACCTTCAAGCCGCAGACATGGGTGAACAGCGCCTCGGGGCTTTGGCTGTGTGTCTGTCCGCCGAAGATGCCGCCGCCGGTCGGCATGCGCACGACGATCGGGCAGGTGAAGTCGCCGTTGGAGCGGTAGCGTATGCGCGCCGCCTCCTGGGTGATCTGGTCATAGGCCGGGTACATGTAGTCGGCGAACTGGATTTCGACGCAGGGTTTCAAGCCATAGGCCGCCATGCCGATCGCGGTACCGAGAATGCCGGATTCATTGATCGGTGCGTCGAAGCAGCGGGTCTTGCCGTACTTGGCCTGGAGCCCCTGCGTCGCGCGGAAAACGCCGCCGAAATAGCCGACATCCTCGCCGAAAACGACGACATCGTCATCTCGCCCCATCGAGACGTCCATGGCGCTGCGCACGGCCTCGATCATCGTCATTCTTGCCATGTCAAAACCCTGCCTTCTGCCGCTGGCGGCGAATATGGGCGGGCATGTCCGCATAGACGCCCTCGAAAATGTCGCGCACGGACGGCTTGCCGCCGGCATGCAGCGTACCGTGGCTTTCGGCCTGTTTCTGCGCCTGGATCACCTCGTCGAGGATCTCGGCTTCAGCCTGGACATGACGCTCCTCCGACCAGACTCCACGCACGATCAGGTGCTTCTTCAGCCGCAGTACCGGGTCGCCGAGCGGCCAGGCTTCGGATTCGGTCTTGGGCCTGTAGGCGCTGGGATCGTCGGAGGTCGAATGCGCCCCGACGCGGTAGGTGACGTATTCGATGAGCGTCGGGCCGAGGTTTTGCCGGGCGCGATCCGCTGCCCATTTGGCAACTGCAAAGACGGCGAGATAGTCGTTGCCATCCACGCGCAGCGCGGGGATACCGAAGCCAAGACCGCGGGCGGCGAAGGTGCCGGAACCGCCGCGGGCAATGCCCTGGAAGGTCGAAATGGCCCACTGATTGTTGACGATGTTGAGGATGACCGGCGCCTTGTAGGTCGAGGCGAAGACGAGCGCCGAATGGAAGTCGGATTCGGCGGTCGAGCCATCGCCGATCCAGGCGGCGGCGATCTTCGTGTCGTTCTTGATCGCCGACGCCATGGCCCAGCCGACGGCCTGGACATATTGTGTGGCGAGGTTACCGGAGATCGTGAAGAAGCCGTGCGCCTTCGACGAATACATGATCGGCAGCTGCCGGCCACGCAAGGGATCCGCCTCGTTCGAGTAGATCTGGTTCATCATCTCGACCATCGGATAGTCGTCGGCGATCAATAGCCCCGCCTGCCGGTAGGTCGGGAAGTTCATGTCACCCTTGTTCAGCGCCTTGCGGAAGGCGGAACTGACCGCCTCCTCGCCGAGATGCTGCATGTAGAAGGAGGTCTTGCCCTGTCGCTGCGCCATCAGCATGCGGGCATCGAAAGCGCGCAGCTTCATCATGTTGCGCAGCCCCGTCAGCAGATCCTCGTCGGAGAGCAGCCCTGCCCATGGGCCGACCGCCTCGCCATCCCGGTTGAGAACGCGGATGATGGAATAGGCGAGATCGCGGATCTCCTCTGGCGCCACGTCGACCGCCGGCCGCGGCACCGCGCCGGCCTTGGCGATCTTGACGGTGGAGAAATCCGGCTGGCCGCCCGGCCGGACCGCCGGCTCGGGGACGTGCAGGCTCAGATGCGGAACCTCGTTCATGCCCTCTCATTCCTCCCTTGTCGGCCACCCATCCGCTACTCCTCACGGAAGGCCGGCTACAAACTTACAAATTGCGCGCGATGACGATGCGCTGGACGTCGCTTGTTCCCTCGTAGATCTGGCAGATGCGGACATCGCGGTAGATACGCTCGACCGGATAGTCCGCCATGTAGCCATAGCCGCCGTGGATCTGGATCGCATCGGAACAGACCTTTTCGGCCATTTCCGAAGCGAACAGCTTGGCCATCGACGCCTCGGTGAGGCAGGGCTGCCCCTCCTCTTTCAACTGGGCCGCATGCAGCACCATCTGGCGAGCCACCTCGATCTGCGTCGCCATGTCGGCGAGCCGGAACGCCACGGCCTGATGGTCGATGATCGGCGATCCGAAGGCCGTGCGCTCGCGGGCATAGTCGCGCGCCGCCTCGAACGCCGCACGCGCCATGCCGACGGATTGCGACGCGATACCAATGCGCCCGCCTTCGAGGTTCGACAAAGCAATCCTATAGCCCTCACCTTCCGCGCCAAGTCGGTCATCGGCAGGGATACGCATGCCGGTGAAGGCAATCTGGCAGGTATCGGACGCGTGCAGGCCGAGCTTCTGCTCCACGCGCACAACCTCATAGCCGGGCGTTTCGGTCGGCACGATGAAGGCGGAAATGCCCTTCTTGCCCGCATTGGGATCGGTCACGGCGAAGACGATGATGACGTTGCCGTTCTTGCCCGAGGTGATGAACTGCTTGGCACCGTCGATGACATAGTGATCGCCGTCACGGCGGGCACGGGTCTTCAGGTTGGAGGCATCGGAGCCGGCCTGCGGTTCGGTCAGCGCAAAGCCGCCGATCCATTCGCCGGATGCCAGCTTCGGCAGAAAGCGCTGCTTCTGTTCCTCCATGCCATATTTCAGGATCGGCACGCAGCCGACGGAGCTGTGTACGCTCATGATGGTCGAGCACGGACCGTCGCCTGCGGCAATCTCCTCGAGCGCCACGGCATAGGCGATCGTGCCCGTCTCAGAGCCGCCATAGGCTTCGGGCACCAACATGCCCAGAAAGCCGAGTTCGCCCATCTCCTTCAGCTCTTCGCGAGGGAAGCGGCTCTCCGCATCGCGCTCGGCCGCACCCGGCGCCAGGCGTTCGCGAGCGAAATCGCGCGCCATGTCGCGGATCTGGATCTGCTGTTCCGTCAGGATCATATCCGGTCTCCTCCCCGAAACCGTTCAGTGCCGTTCGATCGCTACCGCCGTCGCCTCGCCGCCGCCGATACAAAGCGTCGCCATGCCGCGCTTCATGCCGTAACGTTCAAGCGCGGACAGCAGGGTGACGAGCACCCTTGCGCCGGAAGCGCCGATCGGATGGCCGAGCGCACAGGCCCCACCGTGCACATTAACCTTGTCGTGCGGCAGGTCGAGGTCGCGCATCGCCGCCATGGCGACGACGGCGAACGCCTCGTTGATCTCGAACAGGTCGACGTCCTTCAAGGTCCAGCCGGTGCGTTCACTGAGCCTGCGCAGCGCGCCGATCGGCGCGGTCGCGAACAGATTGGGCGCCTGTGCGTGCGTGGCATGGCCGACAATGGTGGCAAGCGGCGTAAGTCCTTCCCGCTCGGCCTGGGAGCGCCGCATCAGCACCAGCGCGGCCGCGCCGTCGGAGATCGAGGAGGCGTTCGCCGCAGTCACCGTACCGCCTTCGCGGAAGGCCGGCTTCAGCGTCGGGATCTTCTCCGGCTTGGCCTTGCCGGGCTGCTCGTCACGGCTGACGACCGCCTCGGACCGGCCCGCCTTCACGGTGACGGGAACGATCTCGGCGTCGAATGCGCCGGTCTCGATTGCGGCACGAGCGCGGGTCAGGGACGTGACGGCGTAGTCGTCCTGCGCCGAGCGGGTGAACTGGTAGGCCTCGGCGCAGTCCTCGGCGAAGGTGCCCATGAGGCGTCCCTTGTCATAGGCGTCTTCCAGCCCATCCAGGAACATGTGGTCGATGACGCGGCCATGCCCGAGGCGGTAGCCGCCGCGGGCTCGGTCGAGCAGGTAAGGAGCATTCGTCATGCTCTCCATTCCACCGGCGACGGCGATCGAGGCGCTGCCGGCGGCGATAAGGTCATGCGCCAGCATGACGGCCTTCATGCCCGATCCGCACATCTTGTTGACGGTGGTCGCCCCGGCGGCAAACGGCAGGCCGGCGCCGATCGCGGCCTGCCGGGCGGGCGCCTGGCCCTGGCCGGCCGGCAGCACGCAGCCGAAAACCGTCTCTTCAACGGCGTCCGCGCTGACGCCGCTGCGGTCGAGCGCCGCACGGATTGCAGCCGCGCCGAGTTCCGGTGCGGTGGCATCTTTAAGGTCGCCCTGGAAGCCGCCCATCGGAGTGCGGGCCGAGCCGACGATGACGATGGGATCCTGCGGCGTCATATCAAAACTCCCCAACGACCTCACTCAGCGCGGCGCCATGCGCAACGCGCCGTCGAGGCGGATGATTTCACCATTCAGCATGACATTCTCACAGATATGGCGCACCAATGCGGCGAATTCCGCCGGCTTTCCGAGGCGCGACGGAAAGGGCACGCTCCGCCCAAGCGAATCCTGCACTTCCTGCGGCATGCCGGCCATCATCGGCGTCTGGAAAATCCCCGGCGCGATGGTGACCACACGAATGCCGTGGCGCGCCAGTTCCCGGGCAATCGGCAGCGTCATGGCTGCGACGCCGCCCTTGGAGGCCGCGTAGGCCGCCTGGCCGATCTGGCCGTCAAAGGCCGCGACCGAGGCCGTGCTCACGATAATGCCCCGCTCGCCATCCGCCCCCGGCTCTTGCTGCGCGATGGCCGCTGCGGCAAGCCGGGTCATGTTGAATGTGCCGACGAGATTGATGGCGATCGTGCGGGCAAAGCTGTCGAGCCGGTGCGGGCCATCGCGGCCGATCACCTTCTCGCCGGGGGCGACGCCTGCGCAATTGACCAGCCCGTGCAGATGGCCGAAGCGGTCCAGCGCCATGGCGATGGCGGCCTGCCCATCCTTCTCTTGCGTCACGTCCGTCTGGATGAAGGCGGCACGGGTTCCAAGCTCACTGACGATGCCGGCGCCGGCATCGTCGTTGACGTCTGCGATCACGACATTCGCGCCCTCGCCCGCCAGCATGCGCGCCACCGCGGCACCGAGGCCCGAACCACCACCGGTGACGACAAAGGTCTTTCCGTCGATCAACATGGCTGCTCTCCCTCAGCGCATTCGATTTCCGTAGGGCCGGCCCGAAGCGTCATGCAGTCCTCCCTGAGCCACATTCTGCCGACAGCCTACCCGCCCGTCTTGCCTCACTCTATGACGGTGGGATATTGCATGCGATGACCGAAGCGTCTCGAACCATCGGCCAGTTTTACCACATCCTGCGGGACCTTACGATGACAGAAACCGGGCGGCGGATGATATCACCTTCCTTCGTGGAAGAGGCGACAGACTGCCTGAAGCGGCATGGCAAGGCACCCGAAGCGGTGCTGGCGGCGGTCGGGCTGCCCACCCGGATCGATGCGCCGGTCTCCGCCGAAAGCTATGGTGCGCTGTGGCTTGCGATCGCTGCCGAGATAGACGACGAGTTCTTCGGCATGGGCGGCAGGCCGATGCGGCGCGGCAGCTTCACGCTGCTCTGCCACTGCGTGCTGCATGCCAAGACCCTCGACCGGGCGCTGCGGCGCGCGCTACGCTTCCTCAACGTCGTGCTGGAGGATCCGCAAGGCCATCTCGAAATTGCCGACGGGCTGGCCCAGGTCGTGCTCAACGACCGGACCGGCGCACGCTCCGCCTTTGCCTACCGAACCTACTGGATCCTGCTGCACGGCATCGCATGCTGGCTCATCGGACGCCGCATTCCGCTGCGGATGGTCGATTTCCGCTGTGCCGAGCCGGACCATGCCGCTGACTACCGGCTGTTCTTCGGCGCGCCCGTGCGCTTCGCGCAGCCGGTCAGCCGGCTCGCCTTCGATGCTTCGCTTCTGAAGCTGCCGGTGGCCCGCAGCGAGCAGGCGCTGAAGCAGTTTCTGCGCAACGCACCTGCCAACATCCTCGTGCGTTACCGCTACGACGCCGGCCTTGCCGCCAGCATTCGCAAACGGCTGCGACAGGTATCGCCCGCATCATGGAGCACGTTCGATGATCTGGCCGCGCAGATGCGCCTGTCGCCCTCGACCCTCCGACATCGCCTGCATGCGGAAGGCCAGAACTACGCCGCCATCCGCGATGAAATCAGGCGCGACCTTGCAATCGAGATGCTGCAAAAGACGACGCTCGGGGTCGGCGAGATCGCGACACGCCTCGGCTTCTCCGAACCCAGCGCCTTCCATCGCGCATTCCGGAAATGGACGGCAAGGAGCCCGGCGGCCTTTCGCCGGGCAACGACGGTGCAAAGCGGTTGACCACATCTCGGCTGGAATAGACTTTTAACTCGTGGGCAAAGCGGTTCTCGCAAGGGTTTTTTGGCGCGCCTTGGCGACCTCAGCTGTCCATCGGCCAGGTATCAGAAACGCGATATCCACCCTGAAAGGGATCCGCGGGATCGACCATCAGCTGTTTCGTTCCGATGATCCAGGCGCGGCCCGAAATTATCGGCCTGATTGCGGACACGCCGTTGATCTCCAGCGCCTCGTCAATGCTGCAATGGAACTCGCTGTCGAGCAGCGAGGTGCCGACAAACCGGTCGCCGACCTTCATCAGCCCCCTGGCGTGGAGAACGGCCATGCGGGCGGAGCAGCCGGTGCCACAGGGGGAGCGATCGACCTTGCCGGGACGGATGGCAACGGCGTTCTTCCCATGCAGGACACCGTCCTTCATGACCACCGGATCGGTCATCTGGCAGAACGAGATGCCGCTCCAGTCGTTTGCCGGATGCTTGAAACCGATCTGTTCGTTGGCGGCTTGCGTGATCTTGACGCCCATGCGCGCAATGTCGCGGGCCTGATCGGGGCGAAGGCTCAGGCCGAGCGACGCGGCGTCAATGATGACGAAGCTGTCACCGCCATAGGCCGTATCGACGGTTATAGTGCTGATCCCTGCCACTTCGAGCGTCACGTCGAGCTTGTCGGCAAAGGAGGGCACGTTGCGCACGCGGATGCGCTCGGCCTTGCCGTTTCGGCACTCTGCCTCGACGTCGATCTGGCCGCCCGGTGCTTCCAGGACAAGACGCGTGACCGGTTCCTGCATCGGGATGATGCCGGTGTCGAGCAGGACGGTCGAGACGCACATCGAATTCGAGCCGGACATGGGAGGCGTGTCGGCGGGTTCCATGATGATCCAGCCCATCTGCGCCCGCGGGTCCTTGGGCGGCACCAGCAGGTTGACGTGCCGGAAAACGCCGCCGCGTGGCTCGTTGAGGACGAAATTTCGAAGGGTCTCGTCTTCGGCGATCCAGCGGGATTGCTCCCAGATCGTCGCGCCCGGAGGGGAAGCGACGCCGCCGACGATGACGTCACCGACTTCACCCTCGGCATGGCAGCTGACGACATGGACGATCTTGGATGAGCGCACTGTTCAGGTTCCTTGATAGGTTCAGATGGACTTCAGGAAGGCCGCCGTTTCCGGCTTCTGGGGGTTCTCAAAAATCTGCTCCGGCGCGCCGATCTCGTGGATGCGTCCCTCGCGGAAGAAGGCGACACGGTCCGACACTTCGCGCGCGAAACGCATTTCATGCGTGACGACGATCATCGTCATGCCCTCCTTCGACAGCATGCGCATCGTATCGAGCACCTCGCCGACAAGCTGCGGATCGAGCGCCGAGGTGACCTCGTCGAACAGCATGTAGTCGGGCGACATCGCAAGCGCCCGCGCGATCGCCATGCGCTGCTGCTGGCCGCCGGAAAGACGGGACGGAAACACGGCGAGCTTTTCCTTCAATCCGACATGCGACAGTTGCTCGATCGCGATCGCCTCCGCCTCGTCCCTGGATTTTCCAAGCACCTTTCTCGGGGCCAGCGTGACGTTCTCCAGAACCGTGAGATGCGGGAATGCATTCCACTGCTGGAAAACGATGCCGATACGGCGGCGCAGCTTGTTGAGGTTGGTGGCCTTGGCGTGAACCTCCACGCCGTCAACCGTGATCCGCCCCTCCTGGATCCCCTCGAGACCGTTGATGCACATCAGCATCGTCGACTTGCCGGACCCCGAACCGCCGATCATCGACAGGACTTCGCCCTTCTGCACCGTCAGATCGACGCCTTTCAGCACGTGCAGCGCGCCGAATTGCTTGTGAACGTTCTCAATGGCGATCATTGCGTGCCCCACTTTTTCTCAAGTTGATTGCCGAGCCTGGCGATTGGAAAGCTCATCGCGAAGTAGATCAGCCCGGTGATGCCCAGGATCAGCAAGGGTTCCTGAACGCGCGATGTTACGATCTGCGAGCTGCGCAGAAGTTCGACGATGCCGATCCACAGGACGAGGGCCGTGTCCTTCATCACGCCAAGCGTCAGCCCGATCCAGCTTGGAAAGACGACCCGGGTGGCGATCGGTAATGTGATGGAGGTCAACTCCTGCCGCCAGCTGAGGCCGAGAGACCGGGCCGCCCTTCGTGTCGTCTGGGGGACGGCACCCACGCCACTTCTGACGATTTCGGTACAGAAGGCCGAGGCGTAGATGCCAAGGCATAGGCAGCCAATGGTGAAGGTCGGCCAGTTCAGCTTGAGCATGCTGTTGAACGAATTGAACAACACGAGCTGAATGAGGAGCGGCACGGAGCGGAAGACGTCGAGGACGGCACCCAGCGTGTTGCCGATCCACCAGGGGGAGCCCGCTCGAATAAGGCCGAACAGGACGCCGAGGACCGTGCCGATCACGACGGCGACGAGGGTAATTGCGAGCGTGGTCACGGCGCCGGACAGCAGAAACTGAAAGTCGCCCCATGTGAATGATCCGCCAAAATACATCTCGACCTCCTAGTATCTGAACAAGCGCCAGGCGAGAGCCCGCGCCAAAAACGTGAATGACTTGGAAATGATGTAGTAGAGGCAACCAGCGACGAAGAAATACTCGAAGGTTCTATAGGTCAGGACATTGAGTTTCTGGGTAACGCCCGTGAGGTCCGTGGTCAGGCCAACGATGATGCCCAGGGAGCTCATCAGGATGGACCACACCATCTGGTTGGTCATGGCATGAAAAACGGCCCTCAACATCTGCGGGATCACGATGTGCCACATAGTCTGCACGGCCCCCAATCCGAGCGAGCGCGCTGCCCGGGTCTGCGTCTCCGGAACGGCCGCGAAGCCGCCGCGGAAGGTCTCGGCAAGGTAGCCGGCATTGTTGAAGGTGATCCCGAACAACAGCGCGGCGTAGGAGCTGGCTTGCAGCCCAAGTGAACCAAGACCGAAATAGAGCATGTAGATCTGGAACAGCGCCGGGGTGTTTCTCGCCGTCTCGATCCACACATCGGCTGGCAGGGACAGGTATTTTTTGCCGGAGCGTTTGCCGAGCGCCAGGAAAATGGCGAGAACGGTTCCGAACGCCATGGCAAGGCCAGCGATCTCGATCGTTTCCAGAGCGCCCCACAGCATCTCGGGAAGCGCGCGCAGGACCGGCCGCCACTGAAATTGATAGTCCATTTGCTACCTCATTCTCTGCAAGCGCCCGCGGGTCGCAGCCCTGCGCACAAAGAGGATTTTATGAGCACACAAGTCTCGGAGCGCCCGATCGATTGCGACCGGGCGCCCTTCGATGAGACGGATGCTGCCTATCGGTAGACGCCGGAAACTGTGAGGTCCGGGGCTGCGCCGACGTCCTCGCCAATCCACTTCTTGTAGAGTTCGGCGTAGCGACCGGAGCGCACCTGGCGGTTCAGGAACAGGTTGACATAGTTGAGCCAGCCCTGCTCCTGGCGCTTGACGATCAGCGCACAAAAGTCGGCATCGACCGGCGCAGGCCCGACGACCTTCAGACCCGGATACTTGCCGGACTCGATGATCGCCGCAGCGATCGTCGACGTCGTATAGGTCGCGTCGATACGCTTCTGGCCGAGCGCCAGGAACGTGTCCGACTGGCTCTGGAACGTCATCATCTGCGATTTCGGATCCTTCGCCTTCTCGATTTCCTTGGCGAGCGCGAGCGTTTCATAGGCGCCGGCCGGGCCGCCAACCGCGTGCCCCTTGATGTCGTCCGGCCCCTTGATGCCCGAATCCTCGCGCGCCAGCACGATTGTCTCGAACACGAAATAGGGGATCGAGAAACCAACGGTTTTCGCGCGTTCCAGCGTATCGGAGGCGACGGCAACCGCGACGTCGGCCCGGCCCGACAGGATTGCGGGGATGCGGTCGTTTTCCGGCGTGTCGATGATCTCGACTTCGACGCCCAGCGCCGCCCCCAGGTCGTTGCAGTAGTCGACGTCGAAACCGATCGGATTGTTGTCCGCGTCACGCGAGCCATTCGGCGGGAAATCGAGTTGGACCGCGCAGCGAAGTTTGCCGGCGCTGATGACATCGTCGAGTTGGTCCGCGTGGGCGGCCGAGCCGCACATTGCTACGGCGGCGAGAGCCATAAGCGGGATCATTTTTTTCATTTTCAGTTCCTCTCTTGTTATAGGTTCATTTTCGAATATCGCTTATCGTATACGTTTTGCGAGGCCATTTTCACGCACAAGAGGCTGATGAATGAACCTCTTTGGATATCGCATACGATAGTCTTTTCGAGTCAATGCGGGGGTTAACCCGCAGTGTTTGCGGCGATCATCTCGCGCGCCACGCGGCAGGCCGCGAGATCCCAGGCGGCACAGCCGACGCTTTTAAAGAAGATTGGCCCCCCGACATTTGCCGTTCCCTTCAGAACATCGCCCAGCGAAATCACACCGGACCAATCGATCCCGGCCTGGATGAGATCGCCCGCCTCGTGCCGCGCGCCGGCGGGATCGTCGACGATCAGGGTGCTTGCCAAGACCGTCTCCCTGCCCACTTCGGCGGCATCCGGCGTAAAGGCCCCGACCCCAATGACAAGTCGATGCTGTACCGCTGCTTCCACATAGACCGGCGTCTTGCTGGTGGTCAGCGTCACGACGACATCGACGCAGGACCAATCGCGATCCACAAAGGGCCTGACGGCGCAGGCGGCATGCCGGGCGCAGAATTGCGCCTCCTCCTCCGGGGAAATTCCGGCAACGATCAGGTCGACCCCGGGAAAGAAGGACGAGAGCGCCTCAGCGTGCGTCGACGCCTGCTTGCCGGTGCCGATGAGCGCAACCGTCTTCGGCGGCGTTTTCCGAAGCCGACTGATGGCCAGGAGCGTTATCGCCGCCGTTCGCCGACCCGTGACGTTCGGGCCATCGAGGGCGAACAGCGAGACCCCGGTGACGGCGTCATAGGCAACGACCTCGCCGTTGATCGTCGCGAGATTGCTGGCGAAATTCGACGGGCAGACATTGACCAGCTTGTGGCTCGCAATGTCTTGAGCGCTGGCGGGCATGGAGAGCATGACACCACCCGCCGCCAGAGGAATGACCAGCCGTTCCGGGCTGGCGATCTTTCCGTCGGCATAGTCTGCCACGGTTTTTTCCAGCTCCCCGACGAGCAAATCGAAGGGAAGCAGGGCCTCGGTGGACGTTGCATCGAAGCGCTGGATCATCATCAGTTCACCAGGAAACCGAACTTGAGCGGATCGGCTTCGTCGATCACCCAATTGGCAAAGCCGCAAATGTAAGCGTTGCCTTCCACCTCCGGGATAATCGCATCGAAATCCCCGACCTTCGTTTCGGACAACACGCGTCCCTTGAAGATCGTACCGATGATCGATTCATTGACGAGCGTATCGGCGGCGGTCATCTCACCACGAAGATAGAGTTGCGCAACACGGCCGGCCGTGCCTGACCCGGTGGGAGAACGATCGACGGCGCGATCGGCATAGACGCAGCAATTGGCCTGCGTAGACCCCACATGGCGAGGATCGCCATAGACCATGACGCCGTAGACATTGTTGAATTCCGGGATTTCGGGATGCACGAACGGCATCTTGGCATTCGCAGCCGCCTTGATCTCGTAGCCAAGCTGCATGACGCGCTGTGCATCGAATTCGCGGATTTCGACACCGTGCTTGCGGCCATCGACGTAGAAGTAAGTCGCGCCGCCATAGGCCACGTCACCCGTCACCTCGCCGAAGGTCGGCGTGTGAACGGTCACGTCACGGCTGAAGATGAACGACGGCACATTGACGAAACGAACCGAGCCGGTGCGTTCGCCATCCCACTGCACATAGGCTTCGATAAAGCCGCAGGGCGCATCGATGCCGACCTTCGTCTCCGGCGCCTTCCGCTCGATCCAGCCCAGTTCCACGGCCGCAGTCGCAAGCGCGATGACGCCGTGACCACAGTGGGGGCTGTAGCCCATATTGTTGAGGAAGATCACGCCGAAGTCGGCTTCGGGGTGGACCGGCTCGGTCAGATATCCACCGTAGAGATCCTTGTGGCCACGGGGCTCCAGCAGCACGGCGCGCCGATAGTGATCGGCGTTCTGTTCGAGCCAGGTGATACGCTCGACAATCGTCTTGCCGGGGATCTTGCGCAGACCCTGCGTGACCAGACGAAAGGTTTCGCCGCAGGTGTGCAGCTCAACTGTGGTTAGGAACCGATCGAATTTCATGTCTCTCCCTCTCGCCGACGACCAGTGTGTCATCGTTCATTTTTCGCTTTAAGATATCGTATACGATCTACCAAATGTGTCAAGGCCGTTTCTTGCTTTGCCCGGCCGGATGCTCAACTCAGTGGCTGGTTGGCGGAAAATCGCTCCAAGCTGAATGCGGAAAGATCAGGGCCGGAACGTCCCGCAAGCACCGCGGCGACGGCCTCCCCAATCCCCAAGGCATGTTTGAAACCATGGCCGGAGCAGGCGGATACCAGAAACAGCCCCGGAATATCCGGATGCCAGTCGAGCAGGAATCCATGATCGGGCGTGGATGTGTAGAAACACGTTTCCGACGCCTGCAGCTCAGGCGAAACGCCGCCAAAGAACGGCTCGACGTGCTGCTGGAAAAAGCGGTCGCCAGACAGGCCAGCGGGTGCTTCAGCCTCTGTGTCAGCGACAAAAAATTTGATCCCCTCCCCCGATCCCTCAAGCGGGAAGACCGTCGCGCAAGCGCCGCCAACGCCCTTGCGGAACCACATCAAGGTCGGGAACCTATCCGCTTGATAGGCGGCCGTATCGCGCGCTTTGAAGGTAAACGTCCTTTGCCGGCTGACGGACAGCAGAGGGTCAAACGGTCCGCCAAGGAGTTCGCCCGTCCATCGACCTGTCGCGACAACCACCTGCCGAGCACGGATCCGCGCCCCCTCGGCCTCTATGTCCACGCCACCGGCCACGGGTGTGATGCGTTTGACGGCAGCGTTCCGCAAAACCTCGGCGCCGGCCTGTTTGGCAAGCGCGATCTGCAGGTTCAGCAGCGGTTCGGGGCGAATGAAGCCGGCACCGGGCTCAAGATAACCCGCGTCGTCGTCCACCACGCCGATAAGCTGCGGATAGCGCTTCCTCAGCTCTGTGGAAGACAAGACGTGATGCACAATGCCGTTGGCCTCGGCAATCTGAACGGTGTCGCGCAGAAAACTGTTGGAACTGTCCGCCGCCTCCGACCCGATGATCAGCGTTCCAGTGCGTTGCATCAGGTCGACATCGTATCGGCGCTCGAAGTCGCGCAGAAGCGCATTCGTACGCCGGACAAAATGAAGATAGGCAGGACCTTCGGCGACGGCCTCTCTCGTCACCTTGTAGCCGCCATGGCTGGCACCCCGGCCATGCGGGGGGCTGTAAGCGTCGATACCAACGACTTTCCCACCCGCTTGGGCCAGGAAATACAGCGTTGAAGCGCCCATCACACCAAGGCCGATCACGGCGTAGTCGACGTCAAGAATGGTTCGAACGGTAGTCATGGTATTTCAGGACGACTGGCGCATGAAGAAAAGGCCGGGCAGATTGGCCGTAAAACCCCACTTTTCGTAGAAGGGCAGCATGTCCTCGAGGCAATAGAGTTCGCGATGCTTGACGCCCGCGAGAACGGGATCCGTCATGACGGTGTCCATCAGGAGCCGACCGAGCCCGGTGTTTCGCCAGGTATCCTTGACGATGATGTCGAAGATCATCGCCTTGTAGACGCCGTCCGTCATGGCGCGTGCGAAGGCGACCAGTTCCCCGTTCAGCGGATCGATGAAGGCGAAGATCGGCCC
Organism: Shinella sp.; assembly: GCF_052438155.1. Lineage (NCBI taxonomy): Bacteria > Pseudomonadati > Pseudomonadota > Alphaproteobacteria > Hyphomicrobiales > Rhizobiaceae > Shinella > Shinella sp. The sequence goes on from NZ_JBQVPI010000013.1 coordinate 134,450, forward strand.
GGCTTGCGCCATCAGCCTTTCGACATCCGCTTTCTCGCGGCCCTTGGTCCACCACTCCTGCTGAAAGAGATCCACCAGCTGATCCACCTGCTCCGGCGTCAGCGCGCGCAAAAGTTCTAGTCTGCTTTTATCGAGCGTCATGTCGCGGCCTTCCTGCTTGAGCCATTCATTTTGCGGTTTCACGGCGCTTCGCCTGCCAGCGTTCGAAGCCGCTGGAGTTTGTCCTGTGCGATCGGGATGCCGGATTGTTTGGCTGCCACGCGGTTTGTAAACCGTCTTGCGCCCGGCAAACGATCCTGGCCGGCATCGACCAGCTGGGTGCAGAGGCGAGCCAGGCGCGATTCAAAATTCGTCGAACCGCCCCAATTCGGATCTATGACGATCAGGAGTTGCCCCGCCTTCGGGGTTTGTGCGCCGGGAAAGCCGGTGAAGTCGTTTTCGAACGAGAATTGTCCGCCGGTGATGGCGCCAGCGAGAATCTCGACGAACAAGGCGATCGACGAGCCCTTGTAGCCGCCAAAAGTGTTCAATGCTCCGCCCGCCAAAATCGCATGAGGGTCGTTGGTGGGATTGCCCTCACGGTCGATGCCTGTTCCGTCCGGAACCGGCTTGTCGGCGAGTGCATGCAGGCGGACTTCGCCATTCGCCATCACGCTGGTCGCCTGGTCCACAACCAGCGGCGGGGCATTCTCCACCGGCACGGCAAAGGCTATCGGATTGGTTCCATAAACCGCCTGCCGGCCGCCATGCGGAACCACATTCGCAAGCCCATTGACCACCGTGATGGCCATGTAGCCCGAAAGCGCAAGGGGTTCGACATCCGGCCACAACGCGCTGAAATGATGGGAATTGCGGATCGCGGCAATCGCTATACCCGTCTCCCGAACGGCGTTTCTGATCAACGGGTCCGCGACTGCAAGCGCCCGCTGGGCAAAACCGTTGCGCGCATCGATCCGGATGAAGGAGGGCCCGAGCCGCGTGGTTTCGGGAACCGCCAGACCATCCACCCATCCCGATTTCAGGGAATCGACATAGCCGGGCATGCGGAAAATGCCGTGGCTGAGCGCACCGTCCCTTTCGCATGCAGCACAGTTTTCCGCGAGAATATCGGCTGTCTCGGCGACAGTGCCGTTGTTGACGAAAATCGTTCTCAGCAGTGATTTCAGCGCATGAAAACTGATACGCGCGTCTTGCGTTTCACCCTTCTCAATCATCGGCGAGGAACCTTTTCAGGCAATTCTCGAGGAGGCGCGAGACGTTGTTGTCGTAATTGTTGTGCGAAAGGCTCCCGCAGAATGTGATCGAGCCGACGGCAAACAGACCGCCGCCCGTTTCAGACTTTCCGTAGACGATATTGGCGCTGATGCCGCCATGCTCGCGCGGCGCTCCATCGAACACGTCCGGCAGGAGAAGCTCTTCGAACGTCGTCTGAAACGACGGGCCATGGCCCTCCGAGAAAGCGACGACGGTTGCGAAATCGGGTGTGCCGAGATCGGTCGCCGCCTGGTCGATTTCGAAGCCGGCAGCGCCGCCTCCGGACAACCCGAAATCGCCGATACGTTCGTCGAGCGATATGCCTTCGAAAAGAAAGGCAAGATCGTCCCGATAGGCGGCGGCGGTGCGAACATAGTACGAGCCTTCGAACCCGCCCTCGGCTGTAAAGCCGACGCCCGCCACTGTCTGGGGCGGAATTCCATTGCGGCGCCACAGGCCGCCATACTCACCGTCGAGCTGGTGGTAATATTCGCCGGGCTGGCTCGCCCATACCCGCATGCCGCCCTCGGCCCGCCGAACCTCGATCAGGTGGGGCATGTCGTCGTTGCGGCCGATCTTCCAGTAAAAGCCGTTCCCGCCGAGATACATAAGGTTGCCGCCGGCCTCCCGGTAGGCGATCAGCGCCTCCATGGTGCGCCGGGTGTGGTATTCGGGATGGGTCCCCGTCAGGACGACGTCATAAGGCGACAGAGTGTCCAGACCATCCCGATCGAGATCCTCATCCGTGATAACATCGAAGGCGAAGCCCTTTTCCTCCAGCCAGTCCGTCAAATGCGAATCGGCCGGGAAATGGCGCATGCCCGATCCGTTCGGATCGTAATAGACGAGATATTGCGGGCGCATCGTCAGGATGGGGCGATGGCGCGACGACAGGCTTACACCGGTTCCGTCGGGATGGCGGCTGTAAGTGGAATAGCCGTAGGCACCCACCATGTCGGGATTGTGCGGATAGGCGTTCCAGGCAGCAGCCCTTTCCGCGAGTTCACCGGCAAAGTTGCCGCGCGCGAAATTCGCATAGGCCATGTAGGTGAATGTCGGCGCGAGGAACACGATCCTCTGCCGTTCCGTTCTTTCCCCCGGGACGACATAGAACGGGATCGTGTCCTTGCCGACGCCGTTGTCGATCTCAAGTCCATAACCCCCTGAGCGCATACCCTCGGGCACGTCGATCAGGATCGTCGTTTCCCAACCGCAGTCGCCGAGATCGTCGGAATGAAAGCTGATCGCCGCATAGTCGTGCGGCGCCTGCTTCCAATCCTGGTTCCGGCCGGACCACGCCGACGACCTGACCGCGCGGGTCGGCATATTGATCAGGGAAAGCCGCCGCCCCTCGTCCTTTTCGTCGTCCACCCAGGTGTCGCGTGCGTCTCTCCCGAAATTCCAGCTGGCGATGACCTCCCACGCAGGTTCTTCAGCCAATCCCGGCGCTTCCAGACGCCTTGCACTCAGCGCTGGATTTTCGAGAGAACCATTAAAAGTCTGCTCAGGGTGTCCCCGCCACACGGCGGCAAAGCAGATATGATCGGCGCCGGCCAGCGCCCGGCTCGTGAGATGCGAAAAGCTGACATGTTTTACGTCACCGTTCCTGGTCGAACCCTGCGAGACAGCGACCGAAAAACCGTCCGACTCGAAAACCACCTCGAGACGAGACCAATGGTCCTTGGCCAAGCCGACACCGATATCAACGGCGTGACCCGCATCCAACAGCTGGAGAAACAGCGTGTTGCCCCGGATAACCACAGCCACCCCTGCGGTCCCATCGACATTCTGCAGGGAAAAAACGGTCTGAGCGAAATCGGAATGGAAGGTCGGCTTTACCATCAGCGCGACCTTGATCGCGACACGATCGCTCAGATCCGGAATGGCGCCGAACGCGCAGGAGCCGAGATAGGCCCGCTGTTCCGTGGCGGCGTATTGTTCGGCGAGCCCAAAATCGGCCGCCTCGATCTTGATGCCCGGCCCGGCCGGGTTCGGATCGCAACAGATCAAACGAACAGCACGCGCGGTGACGGGACGATTGCCTTGTGAGGAGATTTTGAACGCCAAAGTGCCGCCGGGCGCAGCGCTCAGCGGCGTAACGTAGCCAATCAGTCCCGGTATTTTCTGCACGTTCATCGCTTGCAGTCCGTTTTACATTCACCATATAGAATATCGTATACGATTGCGAGTCAAGACAGGCAAGCTCATATCGTATATACGCTACGTTATTCGATGAGCCTGATGCGTCGGCGACTGCCGATCATGGAGTGAAAAATGCCGCTAAAAGCCCAGAACTTGCCGTCCCTCGGCAACACGCCGCCAACGTCTGATATTATCGCGAAATATATCCGCGAGGCGATTGTCACCGGCGCCCTGGATGAACACGAACCCATCCGCCAGGATGATATCGCCAAGCTTTTCGACGTCAGCAAAATCCCCGTTCGAGAGGCCCTGAAGCGCCTGGAGGCCGAAGGGCTCGTGGAGTTTCAACGCAATCGCGGCGCCGTCGTAACGAGCATAACCGAGCCGGAGATCGCCGAAATCTTTGAAGTCCGAGGCATGCTGGAGGCGAATGCGTTGAAACTCTCAATCCCGCGAATGACCGAGCGCACGTTCCAGCGCGCCGAAGACTATTGCGATGAATTCGCGCGCGAGACCGACGTCGCGCGCTGGGCGGAACTGAACTGGCAGTTTCACTCGTGCCTCTACGAGGATGCCGACAAGCCCTTCCTGCTTAATCTCATCCGTTCCGTGAACGACCGGATCGAACGGTATCTTCGCATTCAATTGACCCTGTCAGGCGGGACGGGCGTCGATGACCGGGAGCACCGGCAGATCCTTGCCGCCTGCCGCAAACGAGATGTGGCGCTCGCGACGGACCTGCTCGTCACCCACATCACCAAGGCCTGCGAGTCCCTCTTGAGCAACCTGCCCAAAGTAAGGGGCCGAAGATGATTGGGCGACCATGGCTAGAGCGCTTCACGCGTGACGGAAGCGCATCCTGCATTTCTGAGATAATTGGCGCATTCTTCTGGTTGGATGGTTTAGACCGGTGCCCGCCGGGTCGCCATGGTGATGTCAGGTTGACTTAGCGAAGGACACTTTCGGCATGACATTTGGATCAGGCTGCCATCCCGGTGACGGTTTTCCAATGTGCGATCACGCTGAGGCGATGCAGATGGATGGCGATGGCTGAGCATTGCGAGCGAGGCGGGACGAAGAGATTTCGGACCGCCGAAAAGACGCTAGCGAAGCGCTGCAGTGCACCTGGCGATCGAAACCGTTGCATCGCACGCTCCCGCTTTCGCAAAGGCAGATGCGAATTTTCGGCGCGGTTGTTCAAACCTTTGTGCGATCGATGCTCGACTGCGGGCATGACTTGACGCCGCGCCTTTCACGCATCTTCACGGAATTTCATTGTAAGCCAGCGCGCCGGCATCCACCTCCGCCTTTTGTTCCGTCGTCAACCTCGATCGTGCCGCCTCCGCGACCGTGAGAGTGCCCGGTGGTCGCCACCACACGTCATGGGTCAGCGTGGACATATCGTTGTCGAGAAGGGCGTAGTCGGCAAACTTCTCGCCGAATTTCCGAAAGGCTGCCGGCACTGTATAGGCGTAATCCGTGATCTCATTCACGAGTTCACCATTTCTCGCAGAGAAAATCATGGCCCCTCCTTCATGAACGACCGAGTAGAGGTCGCCTTCCGGGGAGAACGACGAAAAAAGCCCTTTCGTCACGTCTCCGATCTGTTGCCCGCTCTGCGTATCCAGGACGACTATCTGGTACGACCCGCCATTGTCGAGTTCCTGGACAGTCATTCTCGTCCCGTCGGGGCTGAAGCCGAATCCCATCGGATAAATCTCATCCGCGACCGGCAAGACACCGGATCCGATCATGGTGTTCTGCAACAATGACCATCGGCCGACGACGATGGCCTTTCCTATTTTGGGGGAATTGTTTGTGCAAACGAAGGAAAGGGATGCGCCGTCGGCATTCAGCACGGCAAACCCCCTGTCCAAGGTCCACCCGGCTATCTTCACCAGTTCGTTGCACCTGGAGCCGAGATCGAACTCGAAACGCTTCGCACCGCTCGCCACATCCCAGCCCTGCACCAACGCCATGCCCTTCTTGTGGAGCGTGTTGACAAGAACCGCGCCATCCTGGCTGAACACCAATATCGGGGGATTGAAGGCACCATGTGCTGGGCCGAGATTGTCCGTAGAGAGTGTGATCGTTGCGATGGTCTCGCCCGTGATGGCGTCGGAGACTTTTGTGATCCCGTTGCCAAGATAGGCCGCCACGCGTGATCCGTCCGCAGAGAATTTTGCGCTGGGAACTGCGGTGCCCACGTCTCCGAGAGTGCCGATCACCTTCTTGGCAGCCGTATCCCAGATTTCCAGCGTGCCTTTGCCTGTTCCGCGATATTCGCGGTCGACGGAGGCGACAACGGCCCGACTGCCGCTCGCATTGACGATGACGACATGAATGTTGTCCTTAGGGACGGGAAGAACGATGCTGCTGGACCGCGTAGCAGCCGTCAGCGCCTGATAGGCGGGCGGATATTGTACCGCGGTCGTCTCGTCTATTCGCTGCGGAAGCCCGCGAAAGGCTTCAACGATCGCACCCTGGACATCGCCCGTTGCCAGAAGACGCTTCGATGTCGTCGCGTGATTTTGGGAGACCGAAAGCGCCTCCTCAAGCGTCAGGACGCCGTTCAACAGGATCTCGGCGGTGAGCGACGATTTTACCCATGGTGTCTGAGACCAGTCCGTCGCCTCGCCGACGCTACGAGAAACCTCACTAAGGGCGCGTTGAACTGAGAAGCCGGGGGTCTTTACGGCTTTGACAAAGGCAGCGGTGAAGGGGCTGAGGTCCCCCTCGCCATCTGTCGCTGTTGCATTCGGCGATGTCGAGTAGGCAACGAAAATGCCGCGCGCCTCCTTTCTCGCGCCCGTCGTCCCTAAATTGACCTTCGCCAATCCTCTATCGAGGCCGCGACCGGTGGATACCGACAAACCCTGGTTGCCCTCCCCCGCAAAGGGATTGTTCCGGCAAGCATCAAGGAAGACGAGGATTGATGCCGATTTTTCCTTCATTCCGTCGATGATCTCATCGATGTAAACGAAGGCATCGGAAAGGGCGCCGCCGGCCTTGGCGTCGGTTGCAACCAAATAGTTGCGGTCATCGATCTGGATGCCGTGGCCGGAATAATAGATAAGCGCGATATCGTCACCCAAAAGTGACGCCTGCATACGCGCGACGCAGTCGCGTATCGTCGCCCCTCGCGCGTCAAGAGCCAAGAATACCGTGAAGTTCAGCTTTCGAAGGACGTCGGTCACGGCGGAGGCATCATGCGCCGGGTTACGAAGCGGTGATATTCCTCCGCTGTAGGTCGCGTTTCCGATCACAAGGGCGAACTTGCCCGCTTTGTTTCGAATTGCACCGTCTGAAGCGGGCGTACCGGCAGCCGCTATCTCGTGACACGTATCGGTGGGAGCGTCTAGCGTCGCCGCCAATGCGCCGGCGCAGGTGTGTGAAAATACCGAGCCGAGCACAAGCATTGCACAGGCGAGCAAATTTTTCACAAGCATGTTCAATTCCTCGGAGGAAACTCCAACGGCGAATATATTTGCAATGCCTGCGACGGATGGCCGTCGGGGTAGCACGCCCATTAGAAAAAGTAAATATTCCTATTGCTGAAAGGGCAGCGATCATTGGATTAATGCGGATTTGGTCGGCCGGAACCAGAGATCCGTGAGCAACCGTCTGCAACGGCCGATCCTTCGTATATACCTATACGCGCCGCGTTCATCGGGACGTAGTTCGTAACCTAACAAGGGCCCACCCGCTCGGCCGGTTCAAGGGAATGACAGCGCCGACCGTTCATATCGGTTAAAGACCTTAAGTCCGCATGAAGCGCTACCCGTGAATGATGATGAGGGGCCCAAGGCGTGTTACTTTCACACCGAGGGCCTTTGTCACGAAGGTAAGCGCGTCATCCGTTTCCACAACCTTGATCGTGCCGCTGACGCGGCGATTGGCCAGCGCCGAACTTGCAACTACGATCCGGCCACGAAAATGCCGGTTCATCTCCTCGACGACGTAGGACAGCGGCGCATTGTCCACGGCGATCTGGCCGCGCTTCCAGGCCAGCGCAACAAGACTATCGACCGGCGAGACGACCGTCTCCTTTTTCGCATTGTCATAAATCGCCTGCTCGCCCTGCTCGACACGGACAGGGCTGGTGCGGCTCCCGTTAAATTCAATCTGGACCGCGTTTTCCGTGACGGTCACTTCTGTGTCGTCATTGCCGTAGCGAACGTCGAATGCTGTGCCGAGCGCCGTCACGCTTGCCGTCCCTACCACGACCGTGAAGGGTCTTTCAGCTACATGAGCTACCTGGAAGAACGCCTGGCCGTGGAGAAGGCGGATGGTGCGGCGCTTGTCAGTGAAATCCACGGCGATTGCCGATGAGGCATTGAGTTGGGCCTCGGAGCCGTCCTCAAGTGTGAGAACGGGCATCTCGTCCGTTCCGGCGATCACATCCGCTTCCAGGCGCATCGCTCCATTGAGAGCGAAGAAAGCGCCCGTGGCAAGCACGGCCACGAGCAGCGTTAGGGTGACTGGCTTTCCCGTGCTCTGGGGCTTCACCTTGATGTTGGTAAGTGCGGGATCGGATTGGATTGCCCGGCGGGCGTCACCCATCACGCGTTCAGCGGCGCTGTAGGTCCGACAGTTTTCCGGATCGCGGTCGAGCCAGTCCCTGAAGCGCGCCCTGTTGGCCGGCGACTGGCTCGGGTCGCCATTGCGCACAATCCAGTCGGCCGCTTCTCGGTTGCGTTTTTTCTGAGCTTTGGTCACTCCCTTGGCCGGCATCGCCATCTCCAGACTTGTCCTTTGAACTTAAGACGTTCGACGTCGTCGGTTTGGGACTCTTAGATCAATTCAAGCAAAAAGGCGTAGCGGTTTTCCGCCCGGAATGCGGGAATCTCTTGTCAGTTTTAGAGAAGGCGGTCGAGGCAGTGGGCGAAGGCGCGGCGCAGGTGCCGGTCCACCATGTTCCTGGAAATGTTGAGCTCTACGCAGATTTGGTCCGGCGTCAGATGATGCAGGCGGTGCAGGATGAAGACGACACGGCGGCGTTCCGGCAGTTCGGCGATCGCCTCCCGCAGGATCGCGACCCGCGCTTCGATTTCCAACCTCTGGTCCGGCGCGGGTCCAACGCTCGCCACCGAAAGCGCTTCACGCTCGAAGCCGGAGAAGAGCCGCGCTTCTTTCTTTTCCCGGCGCTGGCGGTCGATGCCGAGATTGATGGCAGCACGGCAGAGAAAGGCTTTGATCGAGCGCTTATTCTGCAGCACCTCGGGCTGGGCGGCGAGTTTCAGATAGAGATCATGCACTACGTCGCGGGCAGTGGACCAGGGATGGCCATGCCGACGGACAGCGCTGGTCATGTCGGCATAGTGGGCTTCAATGGCATGGTTCAGCAGGTCGTTGCTGTCGACACTGTCCCAGTCAGTGGGCAAAGGGGAGGAGCTCGACATTCGCACAGTTCCCAAACCAACAGTCAGGTTCAAAGCAGGGCTGAACCATGATGACCGAATGGCTAGCGAATCTCGAAAAACCACGCAAGTGCAACAGGTTAGAAACACTCGAAACTGTTGGGCAGCCCTTAAATAAAACATGATAAAAAAAATCATCTTTATGTCTGATTTCGTTACCAGATTCCGCGTTGTAGGTTTCTGGTGTGGGTCGCGTGCCGCATATTCTCGAGGTTCAAAAGGGTGAGCAGTGTGATATCTTGGTAACGGCGGCGGGTAGTTTTATAGCGGAATGCAAAGAGGCGTCCCGGCAACTGGGTCGCGAATCACGACCGTCTTCACCTTGAAGACATCGGCAATCGTCTCGGAGGAGATGACCGCGTCGGGCTCTCCGGCTGCGGTGATCCTGCCTTGTTTTAATATGACGATATGCTCGGCATAGCGCGCCGCCTGGTTGATGTCGTGCAGGACTGCAACAACCGTCTTACCGTGTTTTGTGACGAGCATCGTGATGAGGTTCATAAGCTCGATCTGGTGTTCTAGATCGAGATACGTCGTGGGTTCGTCGAGAAGAATTGCCTCGCCCTGTTGTGCCAGTGTCATGGCGATCCAGGCGCGCTGGCGCTGACCGCCGGAGAGGCTGTCGAGTGCGCGGTCAGCGAGATCCGTGGTGCCGGTCAGCACCAGCGCCTCGTCGCAAGCCTCCTGATCTTCCGCTGACCATCGGCTGAAAAGCGATCGGTGCGGATACCGGCCCAGACGCACGAGATCGTCGACAGTCAAGCCCTCCGGCGCGACGGGTCCCTGTAGCAGGACGCCTACCTTTCGCGCGACGTCACGGGTCGAGAGGTCCGTTAAGTCGCGGCCATCAAGAAGGATGCTGCCGCCCGAAGGCCTCATGAGCCCTGCGAAGGTGCGCAGGATCGTCGACTTGCCGCTGCCATTGGGGCCAATCAGGGCTGTAAAGCGCCGTTCCGGGATCGCGAGATTGAGCTTCTCTACGATCCGGCGCTGGCCATAGGCAATATCTACGCCTCTGCCGGCAATCTTGGAAGAGGGTACATTATCCATCGCCATGGCGGCGTCCCCAGAGAAGATAGGCAAAAAATGGGGCCCCGACGAGCCCAGTGACGATGCCGGCCGGAAGCTGCGTCGGCGGCAGGATGATGCGGCCGATCAGATCGGCGGCGACGACGAGGCAGGCACCGACGAGAGCGGCGACCGGGAAGATCCTCGCATGCGAGGCCCCAACCAGCCGGCGTGCGATATGCGGTGCGACGAGGCCGATGAAGCCGATGAGGCCCGAGACTGCAACGGCGGCGCCCGAAAGCACTGTGACGAGTACGATCATCACGCCACGCACGAGATCGACCGGCTGGCCGAGGCTCTTTGCAGAATGGTCGCCGAAGCGGATGAGATCAAGTTCGCCCGCGGATAAGAAGGCAAGCGTGACGGGGATGATGAGCCAGAACGCAAGCAGCCGGACTTTGTCCATGTTGGCATCGTAGACGCTGCCGGCGAGCCAGACCATCGCCCGCTGAACGTCGCCGATATCGCCGAATGCGGAGAGGAAGGTCGTACCGGCTGTGGCGAGAGAGGAAAGCCCGATGCCGATCAGGATGATACGAAGCGAGGACGTGCCGCCGCGCCAGGCGAGCGTGTAGACAGCGAGCGCCATGGCCGCTGCGCCGAAGAAGCCTGCCGCCTGCAAGAGCGCGATGGGAGGCTCCTGGACCAGGACGATAACGGCCATAGCTGCTGCTGCCGCGCCGCTGTTGATGCCAAGAACACCCGGCTCGGCCAGCGGATTGCGCATGATGGCCAGCGTAATCGTGCCCGCGGTCGCGAGCGCCACGCCGACGAAGAGGGCTAGAAGGACGCGCGGCAGGCGAAGGTCGAAGACAATCATCGTGGTTTGCGGATCAGGATCGCCCGTGCCGGTCGTGGCATGGTAGAGATCCCGCCAGGTCAGCGAGACGTCGCCGAAGGCGAGACTTGCCGCTACGAGGAGGGCGAGCAGTAGCATTAGGGCGACGAGAAGCCGAATCATGTCTCGCCCCTGAGCCGTGTTCGGGCGAGATAGAGAAAGAACGGTGCGCCGACGAACGCGATCGTCACACCGACGGGAAAGCTCTGGCTTCCGAACGCGAGCCGCCCGACCGTGTCGGCGACGACTACCAGCAGTGCACCGCCGACCGCCGAGAAGGGAACGATCCAGCGATAGTCTACACCGACGCACATACGCGCGATGTGCGGTACGACGAGACCGACGAAGCCGATCGGTCCGGCGAGCGCCACGGCGCCGCCCGCAAGGAGGATGACAATAACGACCGATGCACCGCGCCAGACGACCGGGTTCTGCCCGAGCGAGCGCGAGGCATCCGACCCGAGACTGAGCGTCGTGAGGTGCCGGCCGAGAAGGAGGGCTGCTACAAGGCCGGTGAGGATATAAGGCGCTACAGTTCTTGCTTGCGCCATGGTTCGCCCTGTCACTGAGCCAGCGGTCCACAGACGCACGGCATCGAGCGTGCTCTGGTCGAAGATCAGAACGGTGGTGGTGAGCGACGTGAGGAAGGTCGCGACGATGGCACCCGCCAGTACAAGCCCGAGTGGCGAATGCCTGAACGCGCCGAATGAGCCCAGTGCATAGACGATGCTCGCGGCGATGGCGGCGCCGAGAAAGGCAAACCATACATAGATGTCGCCGATGCCAGCACCGAAAAGGGTCATCGAGGAAACGACCGAGAAGGCCGCGCCGGCATTGATGCCAAGCAGGCCGGGTGAGGCGAGCGGGTTGTTCGTCACGGCTTGCATGATGGCGCCGGAGGCGGCGAGTGCGCTGCCGGCGAGCAGCGCCGCGATGATGCGGGGCAGGCGAATGCTCGTCACGAGAAGGTGGCCTCGCGAGCCATCGAACGCGAAGATCGCAGATATGACGTTGGAAGGCGCCATCGCCACCGTGCCAAGCGCGATGGCGCTCAGTGCGGCAAGAAGCAGCAGGCCGAGGAGGATAGCGAAGGCGAGCACTCGCCCGCAATCGGTCGCGGCAATGCAGCCGGCCCTTCTGTCGGTCACTGGTCCGCCAGGATATAGCGCTCGACGTCGTCGAGGATGTGGTTCGCCGAACCGATGCCATGGAAGCTCTGCCAGGGACCGCGATCGACCCGATGGGCGCGTCCGGCCTGAACAGCGGGCAGCAATTGCCAGAGCGGGTTCTCGGTTACCTGCTTTTCCAACGTGTTGTCCGGCCCGCTTTCGAATCCGCTGGCGGAAACGTACAGCAGCACGTCACCGTCGAGATTGGCGAGTTCCTCCCAGTCCGGCCGCTTGACGATCGTTCCATCGGTGACAGTCTCGTATGCTGTGCGCTTCACGCCCGCTTCACGCAGCACGGCAAAGGGGGCGTACGCATCTGGTCCATCGACGAAGACGACGAAGCGATCGGGCGCGAAACGGACGGTCGAGACAGTCAGGTCCTTGTCCTTCATCCGTTCGCGGATCCCGGCGACGCGGGTATGGTAGGCCTTGAGCGCGGCATTTGCCACGCCTTCGCGGCCGGTCACCTCGGAGAGGCGCTGGAGATGTTTCTTCCAGTCCATGTGCTTGAAAAAGACCGTAGGTGCAATCTTCACCGCCTGCTCGTAGATTGCCGAATGGGCCTCGGCCGAACCGATAATGAGATCCGGCTTCAGCGCCGCGACCCGCTCGAGGCTGGGCTCCTTGGGATTGCCGAGATCGACCATCTTCTCGGCCTTCACCACGTCGAGGACTTCGTCCTCGGTGATAGCCATATAGGGCGTCGCCACGACAGGCGCATTGAGCTCGATCAGCAATCCAAGCGTAATCAGTGGATCGAGCGTCACGATCCGTTTGGGCTTCGCCGGAATGCAGATGGGCGGATTATAAACCTCTTCCGCGATGGCTTTGCCCTGGCAGGTCGCATGCGCGAGCGAGCCGGTTAGCAGGAAAGTGAAGAGGGTGAGAAAAAAACGCAAGACAGACACCATCACATCGCAGGGGTTGATAACGGCCGTGGCGCAATAAGCCCCACAGCCATGCTCGTCAGAACTTCGCGCGGACATTAAGGCCGAAAGAACGGCGCTTGCCGGCCTGGCCGAATGGCAGCGAGTAATCTGGATCGATGATCGTGAAGTACTTCTCGTCCGTCAGGTTCTCCACGAAGGCGGTGACCTCCCAGTTGTCCTTCTTGAAGCCCGTCTGCGCGTTCACGAGGAAGCGCGGGTCGATCTTGTACATACCATTCGTGCCGAAGCGCGAATTGTAGCTGGTCGTGTACTTGGCATCGGCCCCGACAAAGACACCGTTTTCGAACTCATATCGGCCGCCAAAAGCCCAGCTCCATTCCGGTGCTTCAGGGAAGGACTTTCCGTCCTGCGGTTCGGTAAGCGCCGCGTGATTGAATTCGAGGAACTTGGTATTCAGGTAGCCGATCGATGCAAAGACGGTGAACTGATCGGTAACCTCGAAGGTGGGCTCGATCTCGAAACCCCAGGCCCGCGATGTGGCGGCATTCGATGTGATGCGATAGCCGGGGATGGATGGATCCGGGCGGATCTCGACCTGCTGATCTTCGTATTTCGTATGGAAGAGATTGGCATTCAGCGTCAGCCTGTCGTCGAGGAGCGTGCCCTTGTATGACAGTTCAACATTCTGGGAGTATTCCGGATCGTATGTCCCGAGTTCGCCTGTCACCCGGTCGAAATAGGAGCCACCAGAACGAAAGCCCTGCGTATAGGTAAGGCCAACAGTCTGGTTGTCGCCGAATTCCTTCGAAATCCCGACCTTCGGTACGAAGTTCAATTCGCTGAGGGACGACGGATTGCCAGTCATGGCCGGTGACGGATCGATGGGGCCGAAATAGTTCTGCTGGTGATCCTTGTCTTTCAGATAATCTAGGCGCCCACCGAGCGTTGCGAACCAGCTCGGAGCGAATTCGTAAGTTGCTTCACCGAAGACGGCGAAATTCGACGTCCTGCGGTGTTGCGTGTCGCTCTGTTGGTAGGCGTCGAACGCGACGATATCCGTTGCGCCATCCCAGACTTCGTGGCTGCCGTAGACGCCGGCAACCCATTTCCAGCGATCGCCTTCGTAGTTCAGGCGGAACTCCTGGGTGAAGATGGAATTGTCGTCCTCGCCAGTGATGCCGTTGATTACGCCCTCGGTGCCGTAATCGATCGAGCGACGGTTGTTGATGCCATATTGATACCCGGTCTGCGAGGTGAAGCGCAGCGTGTCCGAGAAGTCGTGCGTGATCTCGAGACCGAGATTGTGCGCCTCGGTCCAGCGATACTCCGTATAGGTGACTGGAGAATTGTTGAAGTCACCGCGCCCTGTGTAGAGGCCGACGAGGGCGTCGTTCGGCCGATCTTTCGAATAGGAATAGGTCAGCAGCGCGCGGGTGTCCGGCATTTCCGATGGCGTAATCAACAACTTGGCGCGCAGCAGGCCGCTGATATCCGTAGTCAGCTCGTCGTAATTGTCGAAGATCTTGAAGTCTGAGTAGCTGGGCTCGGCGTGCGAACGCTCGAAGGCGCCCGAGATGCGTAGCGCGATCTGGTCCTCGACAAGCGGCGTATTTACCATGAAGGCGGCGCCTGCCAGGTCGTTGCTGCCAACGGTCGTTGAAAGCTCGACTTCCTTGTCGAATGTAGGATCCTTCGATTTTATGTAGATTGCGCCGGTCATCGCTGCACGGCCGGATAGCGTCGACTGTGGGCCGCGATAGACCTCGACCTGTTCGACGTCCCAGAGGTTGCGCGCGCCGAAACGGGCATTGTATCTCGTCTGGACAATACCATCGACATAGACCGAGCCGGCCGGTCCGCCGGAAGGCACCAGCCCTTCGGAGCTCATGCCGCGGATGACGAAGCCGGCATTGACTGTAGCGCTGTCCAGCACGTTCGCCATGCGGCGATAGGTGTCCTGCGTGGTTCGGATCTGGCTGTCTGCCAAGGTCTTGGCATTCAAAATGGCAACGCTGCTCGTCGTGCCGCCCAAGGTCGTCGCGTTGCGAGCGCCGTAGATTATGATTGGTTCAAGTTCCGTCGCGCCCTCCGGCACCACGCCGGAAGCGGCCGCGTCGTTCTGCAGCGTCACCTGGTTACTGCCGGCAAAGCGAGCGTCGACGCCGGTGCCTGCGAGCACTGTCCTCAGCGCCTGTTCGGACGTCAGCGTGCCGTTCACGCCGCGGGTCGTCGTCCCCTCGGCGACCGATGCATCGAACAGGATCTGGAGGCCAGTCTGTGCGGCGAGGCTGTTCAGCGCCGGCGTCAGCGGGCCGGCCGGCACGAAGATCGATTGCTCGGTCGCCTGTGCTAGCGCCTCTCGCACCATCGCCGGCAGCACGGGGGCCAGCAGCAGTAGTGCCGTTCCCGTTAGAAGGACGGCCGTGAGGCCTGCCCCGGCCCGGCCCAAGGCGGAATTAGTCTTAGTCATCGAAACCCCCAAATCGTACGGCGTTCAAGGCTCCACAGCCCACCACCAAGAGCAGCCACACATTCTGCTCGTGGAGTAGACGATCGGCTTTCCAGATTTGGGACTCTGGCTTCGAGAAAAGTTTACTGAAATTATCGGTCAAATTCGGAGTATGTCGGCTGCTTCCGGCGAAAGTCGCCAAGCCCAGGCGATGTGTGGCATCTGGACGAAATGGTCGTGACAACTGGTCGGAGGAAATACTGGCTTGGCGTGCTGTCGATCAGGATGGCTACGTGCTCGATGAGATCGTCCAGGCCGGGAGCGTCAGGAATTTCGTGTACGGGTGTGCGATTGAACATTCGCGTCTACGCCCTTGCGGCCTGAAAGCGGTCCGCAAAGAGAATTGCGATTTTGCCATCGCCCATTCTCTCGGCAGCATCCTCCACTCTTTCTCCGATCTGTTGAAGACCTGATAGAGCAGTTTGGTCGCCGCCTCATAGCTAGGGAAATGACGCTTTGCCCGGACGGCGCGACGCAGCCTTGAATTCAGCGCCTCGATGGCGTTGGTGGTGTAAATGATCCTGTGAACGTCCTCGGGAAAAGCAAAGAAGGGGATGACCTCCTGCCATGCTCGCCGCCAAATCTGGGCGACGGCTGGGAATCTCCGGCCCCAGAAGCCACCCTCGAACGTCGTCAGAGCCGCCTCAGCCGCCTTCTCATCGATGGCTCCGTAGATTGATTTCAACTCGCGAGTCAGGTCCTTGCGGTCCATCCAGGAGGCAAAACCCAGCGCGTTTCGCAGCAGGTGGGCGATGCATGTCTGGACCGTCGTTTCTGCAAAGATGGCATTGACCGTGTCTGGAAAGACTTTCAGACCATCGACGGCCGCGATCAAGATGTCCTCGACGCTACGGTTCTTCAATTCGTTCATCACCCGCAGTCAGAATTTCGTGCCCTCGTTGGTTTCGATCCAGAGGCCGAGAATTTCTTTCGTGCCGTCACACGTACGCCGAGCGCGATATGCACCGCCTTGTTGCGGACGTGGGCTTCATCCCTGATCTTGACGCGCAAGGCATCGAAGAACACCAGCGGATAGACCGGATCCAGATGCCGCGCTTGCCATGTCGCCACCTCGTCCAGCACCGCATCGGTAACGGCCGAGATCAAGTCGGGCGACACGTCGATGCCGTAAAGCTCCTGGACATGCCCGACAATCTCGCGCGTGCTCTTTCCAAGCGCATACATCGAAACGATCTTCTCGTCGAAGCCAGGGAAGCGGCGCTGGTATTTTGCAAGCAATTGAGGATCGAAACTCGACTGCCGATCGCGCGGAATGGAAGCTCCAGAGAGCCGCTATCCGTCAGAACCGTCTTGCGGCCGTAGCCATTGCGGCTGTTGCCGGCGGTCCCTTCGCCAGAGAGGTGATGATCCATCTCTGCGTGCAAAGCGCATCCCGCCAAGGCCTTCTTCCGTTGATCGAGCAACCCGTTGCTTTCGAAAGCTATCTTCGCATCAGAACCGGCCAATAGCTAGTTCAAGACGCTAGCCGGGATAATAGGCTCTTTCCGTCTTATCCTGGGCAATCTCCTTCCTACCCATTATGCACGCCCGTACACGAAGTTCCTGACACTCCTCACAAGGGGCCACCAACCGGTCGCAGCGCAAGGCACCCGGAAAAGTCAGCGTGCGCCCGTGACCGTGCGGAATAAAAGGCGCTAAGACGCTTTCCAGTCGGCCCCTAGCCTCTGATT
This sequence comes from Shinella sp., assembly GCF_052438155.1. NCBI lineage: Bacteria > Pseudomonadati > Pseudomonadota > Alphaproteobacteria > Hyphomicrobiales > Rhizobiaceae > Shinella > Shinella sp. Next base: position 151,431 of record NZ_JBQVPI010000013.1, read on the forward strand.
GACGTCATATCGGCCTTGATCCAAGTCATCATCGATGAAGACGAAACGACAAGGGTCGAGATGATGCCGCAAAGGCCAGGGTGAGAGGACGGCTTCAAGCCGGACGTGGCTGAAACAATTGAAACAGAGAACACGAACCGAGAAATCCGAATGAAACGGGCAGCGCCTAGTTGGAGGCAACTCTAGCTTCAAGGAACGCCACACCATGCCTGTCTACATCTCCACGCCGCAAACCAAGACGCTCTATATCGACGACCCGAACGAAGGCTGGGTTCTCACCGCCGATGGGTCGATTACCGTCGCCGACGGTCACGGCATCGTCAACAATGACGCCTTCAATGACAGTGTCATCACGGTAGCGGGCGATATCGTTGCCGACGGGATGTACAAGTCCGGGATTTTCTCCAACGGCCCGAGCGCCATCCTCAAGGTCGACGCTGGCGGGACCATTCACGCCTATAGCGGCATAGCCATGTATGGCGAAGGATCATCTGCAGAAAATTTCGGGCATATAACCGCTGAAAACCTGGGGATTTATGCAAATGCCGACAATGCAGATGTCTTCAACGCCGGAGCAATCACAGCCAATGTGGGTGTGTATTTCGAAAACACCGCCAGCATGTTTTCGATTTTTCGCAATGCTGGGACGATCACGGCTGACAGGGGGTTTGTCGCCAAAAATGGTGGTGCTTACCTAAAGCTCGACGCAACCAGCATAATCGATGCAACATCCATCGGCATCGAACTGGATGCAAATTCCGCGAGTGCCAACGTGATCGTCAACGAAGGCCTCATCAAGTCCGCCGATATCGCTATTCAAGGCAAGTCGGGCCACGACCGCATCGAAAATTATGGGACGATCAAGGGCAAGATCGTTCTGGGCGAGGGAAATGACTCTTTCGACAACCGCGGCGGCACGGTTGATCACGCCGTCGATGGCGGTGGCGGAGACGACATTTATATTTTTGGCGACACCGAGTTTAAAATCATCGATAGCGGCGGCAACGACACGGTCGGCACTGGCGTTACCTACACTCTCGCCGCCGACAACAATATCGAAAACCTCTACCTCGTTGGATCGAAGAATATCGATGGCACAGGCAATGCCTTTGTGAACACCATCACCGGGAACTATGGCAACAACGTTCTCTATGGCGGCAATGATGCCGTTATCGATACATTGAGAGGGGACAGGGGAAATGACACCTATATCCTCGGTTCCGGCCATGATGTCGTCCTTGAGGGCGGCAAGATGGAGTTTCCGGGAACCACCGAGAGTGGGGTCGACACCATCACCTCGACGATAAGCCGCTCGCTTGCGAAGTATGATTTCGTCGAGAATCTAAAATTGCTTGGTTCCTCCAATATAGATGGCACCGGCGGCAATTATGCCAATGTCATAATCGGCAATTCGGGCAACAACATCCTGAACGGGGGGGTGGAATTAGAAGAGGCGATCGACACGCTGAGCGGCGGCGCTGGCAATGACACTTATGTCCTTGGCTCCGGCCACGACAAGGTTGCCGATAGCGCCGGCATCGATACCATCACCTCCAGCATCGGCCGCAGTCTCACGTCCTACTCGACCATCGAAAACCTGACGCTGACCGGCAACGGCAACATAAACGCTGTGGGCAATGGGCTGGCCAATGTGTTGACCGGGAACGCCGGCACAAACACGCTGAATGGTGGCGCCGGTAACGATACCTATGTTTTGGGTTCCGGGGCCGACAAGGTCATCGATGCCTCCGGGATCGACACGATCACCTCTCTCATCTCGCGCAACCTCAGCACATTCGCAACGATCGAGAACCTCAAGCTTCTGGGGGTCGCCAATATCAGTGCCACAGGCAACGCGCTTTCGAACACGCTCACTGGCAATTCCGGGGTCAACACCCTTTCGGGCGGTGCGGGAAACGACCTGCTGATCGGCGGAGCAGGCGCCGACAAGCTGAATGGCGGCCCCAACACCGACACTGCGTCCTATGCGGGTGCTACTGCTGGCGTCGTCGCCAATCTCGCGGCAGCCTTAGCCAATGCTGGTGACGCCAAGGGAGATACCTATGTGTCAATCGAGAACTTGATCGGCTCCAGCCACAACGACACATTGACGGGCAACAATGGTATCAACACGTTGTATGGCGGCGCCGGCGGCGACAAGATGACTGGCGGCACGGGCGCGGATATCTTCCTGTTCAAGGCCTCCACCGATACCACCGTGGCGACGGCTGGCCGGGATAGCATCTTCGATTTCAACCACGCACAAGGTGACCGGATCAGCCTTTCGGGCATCGACGCCAACACCGTGCTCGCAGGCGACCAGCCGTTTCTGTTCAAGGGTACGGCAGCTTTCAGCGGAGCCAAAGGCGAGCTTCATTTCGAAATGCAGGCCTCCGATACCTATGTCTCCGGCGACACCAATGGTGACAAGAAGGCCGATTTTGTCATCCATTTCGATGATGCCATCGCCTTCCAGGCCGGAGATTTCATATTGTAATCTCGCCGCCCGACCGTCACGAACGCCGGGACGAGTAAGAACAAAAGGCTGGGGCACTTTCGCTTTCCGAACAGAAGCGGAAATGCTCCAGCCAAACACTTCGTATCTCGCCCTCGCCAAGCCGCCATCGCAGCATGGCCGCCGGGAACGGGCACGGACAACCAGGGGGAATGGAATGATTGCGTTCAGGCGCATGTCGCGCGGAGAATTCCTTGGATACCGGAACTATTTCATCCCGGACTATGCCGCAGAAATTTCCACGAACTACGGAGTATCGATGCCCGATGGGCTGAGGCGGGCGGAGCAGGAGATCGACCGGGACCTTCCCTCAGGTCCGGAAACGCAAGGTCAGGTCCTGCTCTGCATCCTTCAGGATGGGTATCCCGACGAAATCATCGGCTACGTCTGGTATTGTCCCGACGATGAACACCGGTCGGTCTTCATCAGCGACTTCTGCATGCTGCCCGAGCATAGGGGAAAGGGCGACGGCCAGCGCGCCTTGGCAGCTTTGGAGGCGATGCTGCGCGCCCGCGGGTACAACACGATCAAGCTGAGGGTAGCGGCGGACAACGCGCGTGCGCAACATGTGTATCGCACCAGCGGTTTCCGCGCCACCGGGATCAATATGGCCAAGCAGATTGGCGACGGCGGTGGAACGGAGTAGAGGGCGCAGGGACGCTGGTCTGGCAAAAAACGGCTGGGCAGATGTATTCCGGCGCGCTGTTACGACGCTCGTCATGCAATCGGAGCAGGCCCCGTCAGGGACGCGAGAATGCGGCGAATATCCTCCGGGTGGAATGGCTTTTCGATGACCGGACATCCCGAACGCGCAAGAAATCGCCCTGCTGCCGGCCCCAGCGTATCGCCGGTCACAAAGCCGGTGCGGGTCGAAAGGGATGGATGGGTCATCTGGAGCCACTCATAGAAGGCCGGTCCATCGCCGCCAGGCATGTGGATGTCGCAGAGAATAGCGTCAGGCGAAAGGTCGCCCTGCCCCAGCCGGATCTTTGCGGCCTGCCCGCTGTGAGCGACGACAACGCGGAAATCAAGCTGCTCCGCCATGTCCGAGAGCAGCTCGGCAATTTCCACTTCATCGTCGATAACAAGAACGCATCGTTTTGTGCCGGCAGGTGCTGTCGTGACGTCCGGGTGAATGTCAGCATCGCTATACGGCGATGACCCCAGCGGCAGCCGGATGAGGAAGCAGGCGCCGCCGCCGGCCGGCCGATCAGCGACATCGAGCGTGCCGCCATGCGCTTCGACAAGCCCCCGGGAAACCGCAAGCCCGATGCCTGTGCCGATGCCTTGTGGTTTGGTGGTAAAATAGGGATCGAAAATACGCGGGCGGATGTCGGGCGGAATACCGGGGCCATTGTCGGATATGCTCATTCGCACCGTCTGCGCCCCGGATTCGCTTTCGGCGGCGATCCGGATACGCCGCTCGCCGTTGTTTTTTGCTTCAAGCGCCTGATGCGCGTTGACCACCAGATTGACGATCACCTGATGGATCTGATCGCTGTCGATCCAGAGCGGAGGGAGGGTTTCGGGCAGATCCGTTTCGACGATAATGTCGGCGCTTCGCAGATTATAGCTCAGGAGATCGAGAGCGTCCCTGACGAGATGCGCCAGGAGAACGGCTTGTCGCTCGGTCTTGCGTTGCCGGGCCATATCGAGAAAGCTGCGCACGATGCGCGCACAACGGTTGGCGGCGTTCTCGATTTTCACGGCGCGCTGCGCGAGGTCCTCGCTTTGTGCCAGACAGGGCGCTTCATTGGCCAGCCTTTCCCGCAGCATCATCGATTGGCCGAGCACGATCGACAGCGGGTTGTTCAATTCATGCGCGACGCCGGCAAGGAGCGAGCCGAGTGCTGCAAGCTTCTCTTTCTGGTGCAGCGCCTCCCGCTGGCGCTCGATTTCTTGCTGCGCCCGACGCGCGCCGGTCAGATCACGCAAATGCGCGGCAAAAAGCCGTTTTGTCCCCAAGGTCACGTCCGTGATGGTCAGCTCGATGGGGATCTGCTCCCCATTGGCGCGCAGTGCCTCGAGTTCCAACCGCTGACCGAGCACCCGGCTTATACCGCTTTCCAGATAGGTCCTCATGCCGTTGCCATGCGCAGAGCGCAACGAGGGCGGAATGATCAGGTCTGAAATCTGGTGTCCCATCGCCTCGTCACGGCCGTAACCGAAAATCGAAACGGCAGCGGGATTGAAATCAACCACAATACCCGTTTCATCGGTCACGACGATCGCATCGAGAGCCGTCTCGACGATAATGGCATGATAGGCTTCGGCTGCGCGCAGGGCCTCGATCCGCTCGATAAGCTCCTGCTGTTGCACCTTCAACTCGGTCAGGTCACAGGAAAGCACGATGAACCCAAGCGCTCCGCCACCTCTTGCCTGGTAAGCGGTGATCGTTTGCTCGACATAGCGCGTGCCAAGCGGGCCATAATCCCTCCAGCCTTCACGCCGAATGCTATCTCCGGGACGCAGGCGCTCGATGAACTCCTGGTAGGACTGGTGAACCTCTTTTCCGAGTATGTCGGAAACCTTGCGACCGAGAACGGCCTGTTCTGCCTTGCCGACGAAATCGAGATATTCCTGGTTCGCCGCGCGATAGCGGCAGGCCTGATCGAGGAAAGCCGCACAACCGACGAATCCGCTGAAGAAGGCGCGCAGGAGCTGCGGGTCACCCACATGCGTGTCGTCAAATGCACGCGCCACATGATCAGGTTCGATCATGCGGCACGGTTCCCAGGCGTGTAGATATAGCCAGTGCCACGCACGGTCTTGATTGTCTGGGGTTTTGCCGGATCGTGCTCGATCTTCTTGCGAATACGCGTGACGCGAACATCGATGCTTCGGTCGAAAGGATCGTTATCGCGTTTATGCGCAAGGTCGAGAAGCCGATCCCGCGTCAGCACCCGGTCTGGATTCTGCATGAAGACGCGGATCAGGTCGAACTCCATGGCCGTCAGCGGCTCGCTGGTGCCATCCGCGCGAACAAGGCAGCAGGCCTCCATATCGAGAAGCATTTTTCCGAAGGGCCGGTTTTTCGCTCGCTGGGCCTCACCCAATTTTTCATTCTGCGTGATTGGCCCGCCGCTCTGATTCCGGCGCAAGAGCGCGCGGATACGCGCCTTCAATTCACGCAGGTCGAAAGGCTTGGTCACGTAGTCGTCGGCGCCGATTTCCAGGCCGACGATCTTGTCGACGGTGTCGCTTGCAGCCGTCACCATTATGATGGGCATGCTGCTTCTTGCCCGGATGCGCCGGGCGATGGACAATCCATCTTCGACCGGCATGTTGACATCAAGAAGGAGCATATCCGCCTCTTCCACCGCCAGAAGCTGATCAAGCGCCGCGCCGCCGGACACCGTACGCACCAAGAATCCGCTTTCACGCAGATATTCTGCCATCATATCGCGCAAATGCTCTTCATCGTCGACGACGATGAGGCGCGGTGACCGGACCGAATGATGCTCATCCATGCGGCTCTCCAAAGGCATGCGGATAGGAAACCAGGATCGGCAACACATTCGCCGCTCACCGGACATGTAATCGTCGCATCGCCTCAACTGCCGTTGCTGGATGAGACTGGTGGCGGGCTGCTTAAACCCTGCCACCCCTGCGTGTCGTCATCCGAAAGGATGACGACACGCGAATCTATCCAATCACCGCAGTTTTTTTTGCCGGCGTACATCTAGCGCTTGCTTCTTGGAGTTTTTCTCTGCGCTATCCCGCAAGCAATACAAAGACAGGTTGAAGGATAGGACAGTATGGGTGGACTGACCAGCGAAGTGCTGTCTTCGACTATCGGTGAAATTTATGACTGTGCCTTGAACCCGGCCGGCTGGACTGATGTCTTGACCCGGATCACGCAAACGATCGACGCGGCCTACACGACCATCGCTCTCGCCAGTGCTACCGACAACCGCGGGCGTTTTGCTGCCCAATCCCCCTGGGACCCCGCACAAATGCGCACACTCCAGGAGGACTATGATTTCGATCAGATTCCAGGCCTGAAAGCAGCGGTCGATGGTGACATCGACAGGCCACTGACCACCCTCTCCACGATGAGCGAAGCCGAACTCGAACAAACGCCATTTTTTCAGAACTGGGCAAGGCCACAGGGGCTGCGAGAAGGCTGCATGACCAAGTTCGTTCACACGGCAGACCGGATTGGCCTCCTGGGCTGCACCATCGGGATGAACAGGGGTATCATCACGGTCGAGGAGCAGCGCTTCCTCGCTTTGCTCTCGCCGCATCTGCGCCGCGCGTCCCTGATTGGCGACTTGCTCGATCATGCGCGCGTCGTCGCCAGCCTTTATCGCGAAGCGCTCGACAACCTTGCCGTGCCCATTGTTCTCACCGGCGCGGACGGTACGATCCTCTATGCGAATGCAAGTGCCGAGGTAATGTTGTCCGCGAAAAGTCCCATCCTTTCAAGAAACGGCGTGCTCCACGTACAAAATGCGGTGGTCGGCCGAGCTTTGCTGGATGCAATCGCCGGCGCCTCGAATGCCGACACATCGCTTGGCGCCCGCGGCATCGGACTCCCCATTTCAGGAATTGATCAGGCACCCGCCGTCGCCTACGTTCTGCCGCTGACCGATGGGACGGCACGCGCGGCCTTCAGGCCCGCATGCGCCGCAATCTTCATATCGACGACGACATCCGCCTCACCGCTGCCGGAAGCTGTCCTCACGACACTGTTTAATCTTACACCGGCGGAGGCACGTGTCCTCCTGCGGATCGGCAGCGGATTGACACCATCCAAAAGCGCCTTGTCGCTCGGAATTAGCGAAAGCACGTTGAAGACGCATCTTCGACGTATCTTCGCCAAAACGGGAACTGCGCGCCAGGCCGACCTCGTCAAGCTCGTCGCAAACATCGGCACACCGCTTGCTGCTTCCGTACCACCGGCGCATAAACTGGCTCCATCTGTTTGAAGCGGACTCGAGAAGAATGCTCTCTTTGCTGACCCGCAAGCTCTGTATCTGCATGTCAGCGGCCTTTCTTTTTGCGCTTAATCATGCCCTCGCCGATGATCGGCAGCAGCTTTTCGTATGCGGTTCCGGCCCCGCCGCCGCCCCGACGAATATGTTTGAATTGACAGGTGTCCTGCTGCCGAGCGGCGAGTGGACTGCGTTGCAATTTGCCGGCTTCGGAGAAGGAATGCCGCCAATGCATTTCCCGCTCGATCCTGGCCCGGGCAGGAACAATTTCTTTTTCTCTAATTCCGACGGACCTGAAGGCTATCTCGTAGAGGTGCGTTTTAGGAGCGGACAAAACGCCTATCGGCTCTATTCGCTCTACACCCCACCAAAGAGTTCAGACGACGGAGCGGGCGGAGGGGAAGCCGGCCTTGAAATCACCGGCCCCGACGCCACGCCTCGAAAGCTTACCTGTGACGAGAGGCCGTACATGTTCATCGCCTACATGCGAGACGCCATGAGTTGCGATTTCAGCAATCCTTTTGGTGCCGCCGGGTGTGACGATGACACTGTACCCCAACGTACGGCAAGCGATCCGCTTCGATAAAATCCCCGCCGGCCTCTTCGCATTGCTGGTCGGCCAGATAGAGCTGCATTCTGGTCTGCGCAGCGCAATCGAGGCACATCTATTCTGCGAACTGAAATCCTAGGGAAACAAAGTCGGATTATGTCCGCAGCAAAAGACGAGAATGCAACCCAAGAGGATCCCAATGCTTGCTTCCCATTTCAGTTCGCCCGCCCTCCTGCTGTGTGCGGGCATCATAGGGTCAGCCATGTCGTTCACCAGCAGCGTATCCGCTCAGGAACCGATTTCCCTCTTCAAAATCATCACCGTCAAAGACGAAATCGTCGTCGGTCTCACCGTTGCGGACATCGCCGAACTCAAGGGCAATACTGCCGGTGCCATCGGAAAAGCGTTGGCGACCGATCGTGAGTTGTCACTTTGGCAGTTCGCCGTCCGAAAGGGTGCCGATGGTTCATTGGAGGAAGCGCCGCTTCGCCGCGTCAGCATACTCGGCCACAATTCGTTGCGTGTCGAACCCTATGCAACACCGCTAAGAATCGTTCCTGCCGAATAGTATTAAAGCGAGCTACCCAGCATGCAAGAAGCGTTCATGCACCGACTTCGTCCTTTTTCATCATTTTTTTGGACGCTTTCGTTCCTTTTACTCTCTTTTAACAGCGCACATGCCGGATGGTACCAAATAAAAAACTACGAAGGCATGATCAGGAATCGACTGGTTCATGTGTCGCTTCAAACATTCGGCAAATTAAACGGGAAAGCGGACACGCACGTCGTCGGCACCTATTACTACGATACACATCGTATTCCCATTAAACTGGACGGAAATCTGCTGCCCGATGGCAATATGGCTCTTTGCGAGAGTGATCTCCGGCCGGGAGAACCGCAGACGAATGAAGTGATCAAGCGGCGATGTGTATTTTCACTTCTAGCGTCGTCAAACAATCTGACAGGCAGCTGGAAATCAGGATCGACCTCTTTCGACGTTCAACTGCGCCAGATCGCAGAGCTGGACAACAACGATGAGGAACGCATCGAAGGCAGGGTGGAAATACCGATGTGGTACCACACCGGGAAAGCGATGTTCGTCGGTGTATACGGGAAAATTGACGTCTGTGAGAAGATCGTCATGTCGGAGCTGAAGATCGTCAGTATTTTTGACGGGACTGTCCTTGGCAACATGCCCCTGACGGAACCGGCCGAAGAGGCCAACCCTAACGATCTGCTCTGCGAAGCCGGGGTCCTGATGACCGAAATCTACTCGAATGTAGAATTTGGAGACAGCCTGCACAGCGTCCTGATCCATTACGGAGGCGGAAAAATGGGCTACGACGCCATCAAGCAGCTTGGGAGAAATGCCTATTAAACAGGTTTGAAGGAAGTGGGAGTGGGCCCAGCACAAAGCTTGGGTAGGTGGACCGAAATGACGGTCCACCTTGTAGAGCGGAGAGGTGGCTCGGTTTGTCTGAACAGTTTCGGGCGTTTCGCTAAGTGGATTTCCGCCTCGATTATGCTGCCACCATCATCGACACTAGAGCACGTCCGGTTTAATCCTGTTCATATC
>NZ_JBQVPI010000014.1:0-159585 GCF_052438155.1 Shinella sp.
GAAACCCTAGAGCGAGTTCGTTGGCCGCCAGAAGCGCCGCCGCTCTCGTTCGATGAGCGGGTTATAAGCCCACCAATCCCACAACGTCAACAGCGGGGAACAAGAAAAATCAAAAAACAAACAACCAACTGAAATCAAACAACTTTCTTATTCAACATCCCGACACACTTCCCCAAAACATCCAACAAAGAACCAAAACCAAGACCCAAATCTTGTCCGGACGATAGAAACCCGCCGTGGGACGGGGCAATTCGGCCCGGCATCCCAGAACGGCCCGGTGCATAAGGCGAACATCGGGGAAAGATGGCGGTTTTCGCTTGACTTTGCGCCAAACAAAAAGGGCGCCGGCGGATATCCGCCGCGCCCCTCCCCTACCGGTAATCGGCCGGTGATCAGCTCTTCAGCTTGCCCATGATCTGTTCGAGGAAACCGAGCAGCAAAGCCGAGACCACGAAGGCAAGGTGCATAATGGTCAGCCACATCAGCTGGCCATCGGTATATTGCTGCACGTTGAGGAAGACCTGCAGCAGGTGGATCGACGAGATCGCGACGATCGACGAGGCGACCTTGATCTTCAGGCTGCCGGAATCGAGCTTGCCAAGGAAGGACACGTCATCCCCTGCCTCGTCGAAACGGCTGACGAAGTTTTCATAACCCGCGATCATCACCATAAGAATGAGGCTGGCGACCAGGGCCGCGTCGATCAAAGCAAGCATGGCGAGGATCATCTCCGCATCGTCGAAGACGAAGACGTTCATAGCCACCTTGGCAAACTTGTAGGCGAACGAGACGGCATAGACCGCAAGGGCCGCGACAAGGCCGAGATAGAAGACCACCAGGATCCAGCGGCTAGACAGGATGATGCGTTCGACCAGCAGTTCGAGGGACTTCATCGATCAGGCTCCAGGGATTCGAAATAGTGAACGCTGATTAACCAATACCCTTAAAGCCCGCAAGACCAGCTTCATCTCGCAAAAGGGCGGCGTTCGCAAACGCCGCCCCTCTGGAGAAGCTCCGTCCTCACGCCCTGCGGAACAGGCCTGCAATCAGCGACAGGACCAGAAGGGCCAGGAAGACGAAGAAGAGGATCTGCGCGATACCGGCGGATGCACCGGCAATACCACCGAAGCCAAGAAGGCCGGCGACAAGCGCGATCACGAGAAAGACAACAGCATAATAGAGCATTTTCGAACTCCTTCTTTGTACCGAAAGAGAAACGACGGTCTTTGGGAAAGGTTCCCGGAGCCTCGGAAGGACCGTCCGCTTTTGTGATAGGCCCTTGCCCTACGAAACGATGTCGCCGCGGCCTTTCGGCCGCGACGACATAAGCGGTAATCGAGTTGGTCAGCGACCATCACTCCTGCGCACAATTCTTTTCTCAAATCGATTCCGATCTAAGAGATCGTGTGCCTAGTGATGGCGCGCCCAATCATCGATCTGCCGCTCCGCCTCCTCCTTGGCGAGACCGTAATGCTGCTGGATCTTGCCCGAAAGCTCGACGCGGCGACCCTTGATGACATCGAGATCGTCATCCGTGAGCTTCCCCCACTGTGCCTGGGCCTTGCCCTTGTATTCAGTCCACTTGCCTTCGATAATATCCCAGTTCATGTCACTGTCCTTTCTGTTCATTGAACGCGATGGCGTTGACCTCTGGAAAACCTGTCAGCGTCGGAAAAGTTCCTGACGATGTTCAGTGCAGCCTTGCCGGGGCTTCTGCGCGATAGGTGTTTTCGGCGACGATCATGCCATCCGTGGGCGGGCTGACCTGCCGGACTTCGACCTCAAGGCCACTCTCACGGCTCATGCTCCAGCTGATCTCGACATCTTCCTCGATCCAGGCGGGATCGATCGCCGCGCAGCGCGCATGCACGATGCGCTTGCCGACACCCGCGCCGCCCAATGCGGTCGGCAATGCACTCTGACACTCTTCCATGGTTTCGAACGCCACCTGGGGCGCTGGCAATTCTTCACAGGAAAGGCTGCCATGGCTGCAGCCGACCAGAAGCATGATCGCGGCTATGTGTTCCATTCCACTCTCCATCCCTGTGTCAGGCCCCGTGTCGGGTTGGGCGGGAAACGGCATGGCGCGAAAAAAGTTCCGGAGTGCCCGCCGGAGTGCCCGGATGACGCGGTTGTCACATTGTCGGGAACAAAATCCACCACGGCCCGTTATTGGCGCATCGCTCGATAGCGAGCCGGACGTGAAAGGAAGCGTAGATGAGCACCATTCTCCTCGTGATTTTGATCCTGCTTCTGATCGGCGCCTTGCCGAACTGGGGATATAGCCGCGGCTGGGGTTATGGCCCGTCTGGCGGCCTGGGCCTGATCGTTGTCATCCTTCTCATTCTCGTCCTCATGGGACGCATTTGATCCCGAAACCCATTCCTGGAGCCGGAACCATGAAGAAGACTTTTATCGCTCTTGCCCTTATCGCCTCCACGGTCACGCTTAGCGCGTGCAGCCAGACCGAACGCGGCACGGCGATCGGCGCGGCCTCCGGCGCCATCATCGGCGGGGCTGTCACCGGCCGTGCCGGCGGCGCGCTTGCGGGTGCTGCCATCGGCGGCGCAGCGGGTTATCTGATCGCCCGCTCCGACCGTAACGGCTACTGCGTCTACCGCGACCGCCACGGTCGCCGCTACGAGGCCCGTTGCCGCTAAGCGGACCGCACACCCGAAACAAGAAACGGGCCTCATGGCCCGTTTCTTGACGTCTGGAACTGGGAAGAACGGATGTTTTCAGGAACCGCCCTTGGCCCGGCTCTCGGCCTCGTCAAGCTTTTCCAGAAGATCGAGCAGACGGCTCGGCACCGGCTCGGTCTCTATGACGTCGTAGAAGGATTTCAGCTTGCGGCCAATCGGACCGTTGGGGTCAAAGGCAGCCTTGGCGGGGGCGTTGCCGCTGCCGCGTCTCTTATCTTTACTGGGCTCGATCATGGTCTTGTTTCCATCGCCTGCCGCCCGCTATCTTCCTTTTGCCCAAGATTCCAAATAGCAAGTCAGACTTAGCATGCTACCAATAGGTTTCCGCATAATGAACTCTAGCGGAAACGGTTCCGATGCGGAACATATTCAGGGAGAACTAAATGTCACTTTCCACCCGTATTGCACCGCATCTCGCCTATCTGCGGCGGTTTTCCCGTGCCGTCACGGGTTCCCAGACATCCGGTGATGCCTATGTCGCCGCCATGCTGGAAGCGCTCGTCTCCGATATCTCGATCTACCCCGAGGATCGTAACGACCGGATTGCGCTTTTCCGGCTCTATTGCACGCTGTTCGAGAACCTCGATGTGACGCTGCCGGATAACACCTCGCCCTTCGGCTGGGAGCGGCAGGCAGCCGCCAACCTCGCCAACCTGCCGCCGGCAGCGCGCAAGGCTTTTCTGCTGGTCGCCGTCGAAGGCTTCGACATGAGTGAAGCAGCCGACATTCTCGACGTTTCGGAAGAACGCTTCGCCATCCTGCTCGACGAGGCATCGCGCGACATCTCCAGCCAGGTCGCGACCGACATCATGATCATCGAGGACGAGCCGCTGATCGCCATGGACATCGAGGACATGGTGAGAGGCCTCGGCCACAACGTGACCGGCATCGCACGCACCCATTCGGAAGCGGTCGAGCTCTATCACCGAACCTCGCCGCGCATGGTGCTGGCGGATATCCAGCTGGCCGACGGCTCGTCGGGCATCGATGCCGTCAACGACATCCTGAAGAACAGCACGATCCCGGTGATCTTCATCACCGCCTTCCCGGAAAGGCTTTTGACCGGCGAAAAGCCGGAACCAGCTTTCCTCGTCACGAAGCCGTTCAACCCGGACATGGTGAAGGCGCTGATCAGCCAGGCGCTGTTCTTCGATGAACAGGCGCGGCTCGCAAAGTCCGCATAACAAAAAGGCCCGCGAAAGCGGGCCTTTTCATTTCTGCTGTCAGCTTGCGCTTAGAGTGCGGCGACGACGATGACTTCGACCAGGTATTCCGGCGTGGCGAGCTTGGATTCGCCGGTCGCGCGGGCGGGCGTGTGGCCCTGCGGCGCCCAGGTATCCCAGACAGCGTTCATCTTCGGAAAATCGACCATGTCGGCAAGCCAGATCTGGGCGGACAGGATGCGGGTCTTGTCCGTACCGGCGAGCGCCAGCAGGCGGTCGACTTCGGCCAGGGCCTGCTTGGTCTGCTCGGTGACATCAGAACCGGCTTCGCCGACCTGGCCGGCCAGGTAGACGGTTCCGTTGTGCACGACAGCCTGGCTCATGCGCGGGCCGGTTTCAAAGCGTTTGATGTCCATGTCTCGTTCCTGTCACGTCTCGGAATTTTTCGGAAGCCGCCGGCGCGCAATGGCCAGCAGGCCCGCCGTCTATAGGGCTGTCAGCGAAAAGATGCCAGTGCCCGCGGCAAATTCCGAGGCTAGCTGAGCGCTTTCAGCCCGACGAGCGCTGCCGCGACGATCTGTTCGATCGACGCGTCGATATCGACGGTCACGACGCCCGGTTCTTGCGATGGATCTTCCAGCGTCGCGAGCTGGCTGTCGAGCAGGCTGGCGGGCATGAAGTGACCGCGGCGCGCCGCCATGCGGGCCATCAGCAGCGCGCGGCTGCCCTTGAGGAAGACGAAGGCGAGTGCACCGCCGGCGGCTTGCCGCAGGCGATCACGGTAGACCGCCTTGAGGGCGGAGCAGGAAACGACGACGCTCTTGCCGTCGTGCAGTGTGTCCGCCATCGCGCGGCCGATCGTGTCGAGCCAGGGCCAGCGATCGTCATCCGTGAGCGGGATGCCCTTGGACATCTTTTCGACATTGGCGGCGGGATGCAGGCTGTCGCCTTCGATGAAGGCGGCGGAAAGGGCTGCGGCAAGGCCCTCGGCGACCGAGGTCTTGCCGCAACCGGAAACGCCCATGATGACGATCGCGCGGGCGTTCGTCATCGCGTCACGTCCTCAGGCGACGCGCTTGCGCCGTTCGATGCGGGCGCGGATAGCGTCCACGTCGACGCGGGGCGTCGCGGCGAAGAGGGTTTTTGTGTAGCTGTGCTGCGGATCGTCAAAAACCTGGTCGCGGCTGCCATATTCCACCGCTTCACCGTAATACATCACCATCACGTCGTTCGCGATGTGGCGCACGACCGACAGATCGTGGCTGATGAAGACGTAGGTCAGGTGGAACTCGTCCTGCAGGTCGGCGAGCAGGTTCAGCACCTGGGCCTGGACCGAGAGGTCAAGGGCCGAAACCGGCTCGTCGAGAACCAGAAGCCGCGGGTTGAGCATCAGCGCGCGGGCGATCGCCACGCGCTGGCGCTGGCCGCCGGAGAACATGTGCGGGTAGCGCCCGTAATGTTTCTCCTCCAGCCCGACTTTCTTCAGGATGGCCATGGCGCGATCGCGCCGCTCGTCCGCCGGGATCTTGGTGTTGATGATCAGCGGTTCCGTCAGGATATCGCCGATCTTCTTGCGCGGATTGAGCGAACCATAGGGGTTCTGGAAGACAATCTGCACCTTGCTGCGCATTTCCGACGTCAGCGGCTCGCTGGCGATATCGACCTTGCGGCCATCGATCAGCATGTCGCCTTCGGTGATCGGATCGATCATCGTGACCATGCGGGCAAGGGTGGACTTGCCGCAGCCGCTTTCGCCGACGATGGCGAGCGTCTTGCCTTCCTCGACTTTGAAGCTCACGCCCTTGACGGCGTGAACTGTCTTGCCCGGTTTGAACATGCTGCCGGGGATCTGGTAGTCGCGCTTGAGATTGCGCGCTTCGAGAACTGGGGTCATCGCATGGCTCCCGCAAAAATCTCGGCATCGGTCAGCTTTTCCGTGATCGTCGGCAGGCGTCCGCCCACCGCATTTTCCGGAAGCGCCGACAGCAAGGCCTTGGTGTAAACGCTCTTCGGGTTTTCGAAGAGCGACAGCACATCGGCCGATTCAATCTGACGGCCCTTGTACTGCACGATCACGCGATCTGCCGTTTCGGCCACGACGCCCATGTCATGGGTGATGATGATGAGGCCCATGCCGTATTCGGCCTGGAGCTTCATCAGCAGGTCAAGGATCTGCTTCTGGATCGTCACGTCGAGAGCGGTGGTCGGCTCGTCGGCGATCAGCAGCTTCGGATTGCAGGCAAGGGCCGTCGCGATCATCACACGCTGGCACTGGCCGCCCGACAGCTGGTGCGGAAAATGGCCGAGGCGCTCTTCCGGGTTTGGAATACCGACCGACTGGAACAGTTCGATTGCCCGGTCACGGCGTGCCTTGCGGTTCAGATCCGTATGGATGCGCAGCACTTCCTCGATCTGGAAGCCGACCGTGAAGCAGGGATTGAGGCTGGCGACCGGCTCCTGGAAGATCATGGCAATGTCCTTGCCGATGATCTTGCGCCGTTCGCGGTCCGACATGGCCTGCATGTCGCGACCGTTGAAGGTGAGCACGTCGGCCGTCACCTTCGCCGTCCAGGGCAGAAGCCCCATCGCGGCGAGCATGGAGACCGACTTGCCCGAACCGGATTCGCCGACGATGGCGAGCACGTCGCCCTCGTCGACCTTGAGCGAAACGCCGTCCACGGCGCGGAAGGGACCGGTGGCCGTCTGGAATTCGACGGTGAGGTTTTTGATTTCGAGAAGCGACATCACGACCTCTTCAGCTTGGGATCGAGGGCGTCGCGCAGGCCGTCACCCATCAGGTTGATGGCCAGCACGGTGATGAGGATGGCAAGGCCCGGGAACGTCACGACCCACCAGGCGCGCTGGATGAATTCGCGCGCTTCGGCGAGCATCGTGCCCCATTCAGGCGTCGGCGGCTGGGCGCCCATGCCGAGGAAGCCGAGGGCTGCCGCGTCGAGGATCGCCGCCGAGAAGGCGAGCGTCGCCTGCACGATGAGCGGCGCCAGGCAATTCGGCAGGATCGTCAGGAACATCAGGCGGAGCGTACCCGCGCCGGCGACCTTCGAGCCGATGACATAGTCCTTGGTCTTTTCCGTCATCACGGCCGCGCGCGTCAGGCGCACGAAGTGCGGCTGGTTGACGAGCGAGATGGCGATCATGGCATTAAGCAGGCCCGGCCCCAGAACCGCCACCAGCACGAGGGCGAGCAGCAGCGAGGGGAACGCCAGGATGATATCCATGACGCGCATGATGACGGTATCGACCTTGCCGCGGAAATAACCGGCGACGAGACCGATCAGCACGCCCGAGACCACCGACAGCGTCACGACGACGAGGCCGATGAACAGCGAGAAGCGCGCGCCGTAGATGAGGCGCGAGAGGATATCGCGGCCGACGGCGTCGGTGCCGAGAATATGTGCCCACATGCCGCCTTCCTGGAAGACCGGCGGCAGAAGAAGGAGTTCGCGGTTCTGGACGCTCGGGCTGTGCGGCGCGACGATGGGCGCGAAGACCGCCACGAACAGGATCACCGCGAAGAACGCGAGGCCGATGACGGCGCCCTTGTTACGCGAGAAGTAGAACCAGAATTCGGAGAGGCCGGAGGGCGGCGTGCCGCCCGTCTTGACCTCGGTCGTATTTTGAACTGCACTCATGAGATCGCCTCCTAGTGCCGGATACGCGGATTGGCCCAGCCGTAAAGCAGGTCCACCACGAGGTTGACGATCATGATGACGGCAGCGATCAACATCAGGCCACCCTGCACCACGGCATAGTCGCGCTTGAAGACGCTATCGACCATCCACTTGCCGATGCCCGGCCAGGAGAAGATCGTCTCGGTAAGGATGGCGCCCGCCAAGAGCACGCCGACCTGCAGGCCGATCGTGGTGATGACGGGAATCATCGCATTGCGCAGCGCATGCACGCCGACGACCCGGAACGGCGAAAGCCCCTTGGCGCGGGCGGTGCGGACATAGTCCTCACCGAGCACTTCGAGCATGGCCGAACGGGTCTGGCGGGCGATGACCGCGAGCGGGATCGTCGCAAGCACGACGGTCGGCAGGATCAGGTAACTCACCGCCGATTTGAAGGCGCCGGGCTGCCCCGAAATCAGGCTGTCGATCAGCATGAAACCGGTGACCTGCGGGAAGAAGTACATCAGCGAGATGCGTCCCGAGACCGGTGTCCAGCCGAGATAGCCGGAAAACACGATGATGAGCAGCAGGCCCCACCAGAAGATCGGCATCGAATAGCCTATGAGCGCGACGCCCATCAGAGACTGGTCGAGCCAGGTCCCCCGTTTCACCGCGGCGAAGACGCCGGCCGGAATGCCGAGAAGGACCGCGACGATGATGGCGCAGAGCGAGAGTTCCAGCGTCGCCGGGAACAGGTTCATGAAATCATCAAGAACCGGCCGCTTGGTGACGATCGACGAGCCGAAGTCACCGGTCAGGAGACCACCGAGATAGTCGAAATACTGGATGTACATCGGCCGGTCGAGGCCGAGCTGGTTCATCAGCTCGGTATGTCGTTCCGGAGACATGACGCGTTCGCCCGACATCAGCATCACCGGATCGCCCGGCAGAAGTCGAATGAAGGAGAACGCGATCAGCGATACCCCGAGGAACGTGGGTATCAGGACGGAGAGCCGTCCGAAGATGAAGCGCAACATGGGAGCCAATCCCTTCTTTCTTTAGAAAAACCGGCGGCCCGAATGTCTTCGAGCCGCCGGCCATTACACGCTCTTTGCGGCGTGCCTTTTTTCGTAGCCGATATTACTCGGCGATGTCCACGCCTTCGAAGACGAAGTCACCAAGCGGAGACTGGACGAAGCCAGAAACCTTCTTGCTCATCGGAACGACGGCGAGCGAATGGTCGAGCGTGTTCCACGGCGCTTCGCGCTTGAAGATGACCTGGGCCTCTTCATAGAACTTCGTGCGCTGTGCAATGTCGGCGGTTTCCTTCGCCTTCGTCATCAGGTCGTCGAATTCCTTGTTGCACCACTGTGCACGGTTGTTGCCGCCGACAGCGTCGCAGCCGAGCAGGGTGTCAAGGAAGTTGTCCGGATCGCCGTTGTCACCGGTCCAGCCGAGGATGGCCGCGCCGTCGCGGTCCTTGGCAGACGAGAGCTTCAGGTATTCGGCCCATTCGTAGGAGACGATCTCGACTTCGACGCCGACCTTGGCAAGGTCAGCCTGCATCAGTTCTGCTGCACGGCGGGCGTTCAGCATGTACGGACGCGCGACGGGCATGGCCCAGATCTTCATCTTGAGACCCGATACACCGGCATCCTCAAGCATCTTCTTGGCGGCTTCCGGATCGAACTTGTCGTCCACGACGGCGTCGTTATACGACCACATGGTCGGCGGGATCGGGTTCTTGGCAACGGTTGCAGCACCCTGGAAGACCGCGTCGACGATGGCCTGGCGGTTGATCGCCATGTTGATGGCCTTGCGGACCTCGACCTTGTCGAAGGGGGCTACGAGCGTGTTGTAGGCGAGGTAGGCGACGTTGAGGCCGGCCTGCTCGGAGATGTGCAGGTTCGGATCGGCCTTCAGCTCGGCAACGTCGGCAGCGTTCGGATAGGACATCAGGTGGCATTCGCCGGCCTTCAGCTTCTGTGCGCGAACGGCAGCATCCGTGGTGATCGCGAAGACGAGATCGTCGATCTTCTGCTTGCCACCCCAGTAATCCGGGTTTGCCTTGTAGCGGATGGCGGCATCCGGCTGGTAGGCGACGAAGGTGAACGGACCTGTGCCGAGCGGCTGCTGGTTCATCAGCTCCATCTTGCCGTCAGCCTGCAGCTTGTCGGCATATTCCTTCGATACGATCGAGATGAAGGGCATGCCGAGGTTTGCGAGCAGCGGCGCTTCCGGGCGCTTCAGCGTGATCTTGACCGTCAGGTCATCGACCTTCTCGACCTTGTCGAGCACATCCGGCAGGCCCATGCCGGAGAAGTATTCCCAGGACGCGCCCGGTACGTACTTGTTCCACGGATTGTCAGCCTTGTACTGGCGCTCGAACGAGAAGATCACGTCGTCGGCGTTCAGCTCACGCGTCGGCGTGAAATACTCGGTCGTCTGGAACTTCACGCCCTTGCGGAGCTTGAAGGTGTATTCCTTGCCATCGGCAGAAATGTCCCAGCTTTCGGCCAGCGCAGGCTCGATTTCAGTCGTGCCGCGCTTGAATTCCACCAGCCGGTTATAAACAGTGTGCGCAGCCGCATCGAAGGTCTGGCCGCCCGTGTAGAGGCCGGGGTCAAAACCTTCCGGCGACGCTTCCGAGCAATATACGAAGGTCTTCGACCAGGCGGCAGACGCCATCAGCGAGGCAAGCGCCGTCGCAGCGATAAGAGTAGTCAGCTTTTTCATAGTGAGCTTCCCAGATTTGCTTTTTTGTTCTCTTGTTACGGGCTCGGGTGCATTTCCAGCCCCGGCTTGCGCGGATGGAACGACATTTGCCGCAGGATTGCAATAAGTCTGCGAACAAATTTGTCCATTCGGAAAAAACCATAGAACACTATTCTCCACAGCATTAGGAACCGTGAAAAAGCGATGCGAATCGACCGCGGAAACCCCTGTCAATCCCCACCTGCCCTGATAGCGACGCTCAGGCCGCCGTGTCATAAGCCGGCAACGAGGTAAGAGGGGCTGTCCTTCGTCGTCTCGCACCGTGGCGGCGGAGCGAGACGGCAAAAAGGAGGACAGCCCCTCTTTTTTATTTCCCCTTTCCTATCAGCGAGTTATCGCGCAATCGGCCGGAAAATGCCGAGCCGTCGCGAAATTGTCCCGCAAAACCCTTTGCCGCCAGAGATTGCGGCGCTAGATTGCATTACGTGGAATCTTGGGGGGTGGGAGGCCACGTGGCCGTACTGAACCGACATTATAGAAGATACGATTTTGAAGACGATCTGGAGAAGGCGCTCAATCGCGTCGATTTCTTTCGCATCTTCCATACGATGGCACTGCGCTACGGCTTCGAGCACTTCGGTGTGCTCCAGCTGATGAATGAGCACGAGACCAGCGCGCTTGCCACCCGCCTCGTGTTGCACGATCTTCCGGCCGGGCTTGCCGAAACCTATGACAAGCGCCACCGGCTCAACGATTCCGCTCTCTTCAGAAGCTTCTACAAATCGACGATTTCGACCGTCTGGCAAGCCTCCGACCATGCGCATAACGGCTCGTCCGCCGAGGGCGCCGACTTCATCGATCAGATCGGCTTCGACATGGCGCTCTCCATTCCGGTGCACTCCGTCGCCGGCACGCGTTATATCGTGCTGTTTCTGGGCGACGGGGGCGACATCGGCCGCACCGAGCATTTGGAGATCTGCTACGAGGCGAACTGCGCATTCGACTATTTCCACCGGCAGGTCCTCGCCAACAAGGCGGGCATGGGGCTAACGCCGCGCGAAACGGAAATCCTGCGCTGGATTTCCTACGGCAAGACGGCGAGCGAAATCGCCCTCATCGTCTCGGTCTCCGAGCACACCGTGAATTCGCATACCGCGACCATTCTCAAGAAACTCGACGTGGTGAACCGCACGCAGATGGTCGCCAAGGCGATCCGCGAGCAGATCATCCAATAGCGCGCTCAGGACCACCACACTGCATAGCGGCGCCATGGAACAATTCCTTGCGATAGCAAAGTTAGGGACTTGTTAATGAACGTGGCGTGGATGACAGTAAACGCGGCTTGTCCGGTCTCCGGCTGCCGCTTCGACGCAATCAGGTTCAGCTACCGCCATGCCAGCACAAGTGCATATCCTGCTCGTCGATGACGATCCTGCTGAAAACCTCATCCTCAGCGCCATGATGCGCAAGGTGACGAGCTATGCGATCAAGCTGCACTATGTGGAGACGGTAGAGGACGCGCTCGGCTTCATCCGTTCGTCCGACGCAGCACTGGATATGATCCTGATGGACAACCGGCTCCAGCCGCAGGCGGATTTCCGGGAAACCGTACCGGAACTGCGGCGCAACGGCTATATCGGCCCGGTCGGGGTGATCTCGTCTTCGATCAGCGACGCCTACTTCCAGAAGATCGACGACTACGGCGTCGATTTCCGCATCGACAAAGCCGAACTCGATCCGACGGCCGTCGAATTCATTCTGCAGGAATATGTGAAGCGGGACGTCAGCGCCGGGCAATAATAACCGGCGCTACGCGTTCTCAGGCCGCCGGCTGCTGGGTGATCGGCGCGATTTCCAGGCCGAGCAGGAAACTGATCTGCGGGCGCGCCTTGACGAGATCATCGATCGTATACTGCTGGAGCACTTCGAAGAAGGCGTTCAGCGCCTTGCGCAGCGCTGCATTGAGACCACAGCTGTCAACCAGCGGGCATTCGACCTCACCCGCCTCGAAACATTCCGCCATGGCGAAGGAATCTTCCGTCACCCGAACCACGTCGAACAGCGTGATTTCGCTGGCGTGTCGCGGCAGGCGCACGCCGCCGTTGCGGCCGCGCACCGTCTGGATGATACCGGCCCTGGTGAGCGGCTGGAGAATCTTGAACAGAAAAAGCTCCGAGACGCCATAAGCCCGGGCGATTTCCGGAATGCGGCTGAGCTTGTCACCGTTCGCCGCGCAGTACATCAACATGCGCACGGCATAGTTGGTTTGTTTCGTCAGGCGCATCGGGAACTCCGAATCCGGTTTTAAGTCCGAACACATATAGGACGGATCGCCGTTTAGAACAATTCCAAAAAGCGGAAAATCACATTCATGTTATGTCAGTGGTCGCATGGTTGACTGCGAGGGGCAAGCCGTTAAACACGACTTTAGCAGTCAGGAATAAACGCACTAGGAGGACCCCATGCAACTGCTCAAGACGTCCCTCGCCGCCCTTGCTCTCTCGACCGCTGGTCTGGCCCTTGCCGTACCGGCTCACGCAGACGGCGAAGTCAACATCTACTCCTATCGCCAGCCGGACCTGATCAAGCCGCTGCTCGAAGAATTCACCAAGGAAACCGGCATCACCACCAATGTGCTCTTCCTCGACAAGGGGCTCGTGGAACGCATCCAGGCGGAAGGCGCGAACTCGCCGGCCGACGTTATCCTGACGGTCGATATCGCGCGCCTCACCGAGGCCAAGGACGGTGGCGTCACGCAGCCGGTCCAGAACGACACCATCAACAAGGACATCCCGGCGCAGTACCGCGATCCGGATGGCAGCTGGTTCGGCCTTACCACGCGCTCGCGTGTCGTCTACGCCTCGAAGGACCGCGTCGCGCAGAACGAGATCACCTACGAGGAGCTTGCCGACCCCAAGTGGAAGGGCAAGATCTGCACCCGTGACGGCCAGCACTCCTACAATATCGGCCTCACCGCCTCGATGATCGCCCATCACGGCGAAGCCGAAGCGGAAAAGTGGCTGACGGGCCTGAAGAACAACCTCGCCAAGAAGCCAGACGGCGGCGACCGCGACCAGGCCAAGGCGATCCTCGCCGGCGAATGCGACCTGGCGCTCGGCAACTCCTATTATGTCGGTCTCATGCTGACCAACGAGAAGGAGCCGGAGCAGAAGGACTGGGCGGCTGCCATCAAGGTGCTCTTCCCGAATGCCGGCGACCGCGGCAGCCACGTCAACGTGTCCGGCATGGCGCTCGCCAAGAACGCGCCGAACAAGGACAATGCCGTGAAGCTCATGGAATTCCTGTCGGCCGGCAACGCACAGAAAATCTATGCCGAGCAGGTCTACGAATATCCGGTCCTGCCGGGTGCCGAGCCTTCGGAGATCGTCAAGTCCTTCGGCACGCTGAAGGCGGATGCCCTGCCGCTCGTCGACATCGCGGCTAACCGCAAGAAGGCCTCCGAACTCGTCGACAAGGTCGGCTACAACGACGGCCCGTCGCAGTAATACCAGCATCCCAAGGCAAACACGGAAACGGCGGCTCTCGGGCCGCCGTTTTCATTTACTGAAGGTCCGGATCCGACTGGCCGGAAATGATCCGGGCATAGTCGGTAATTTCCTTCTTGCGCTGCGGCGTGCCCGGATGGGTGGAAAGGATATTGGTATCCGACTTGTCGCCGAGCTTTTCCTCCAGCAGCGTGAAGAAGCGGGCGATTGCCGTCGGGTCGTAGCCGGCTTTCGCCATCAGTTCGACGGACCGGCGATCGGCTTCGGCTTCGGCACTGCGGGAATAGGAGAGTGCCAACAGGCCGCCGCCCTGCACCAGCACGTCCTCGACGGCCGAGCCGACATCGCCGGCGATCAGCATGATCAGGCCGGTCATGCCGGCGGCGCGGTAGAACTGCCGGAGACTATGCTCCAGCTCGACATGGCCGATCTCGTGCGCCAGCACGCCGATGACCATTTCCGTATCGCCCCCCGCCAGGGTGACGAGCTGGTCGGTGATGACGAGCGTGCCATCCGGCAACGCAAAAGCATTCGGCCCGATCAGCCCGCCGTCGCGGAAATTGAGACTGTAGGCGCCAGCACCACGCGGTGACTGCCCGGCGATGCGCGCGAAACCGTCGGCGATTTCCTTGCGACGACCATCGGACAGCTTGGTCGGCGAGAAGGTCGTCTGGTCGAGCGCTTCGAGCGTGCCCTTCGCCATGAGCTGCGGCACGATCGGCGGCGTCGTGGCGATCGCCACTTCGACGAGCGCCGGCACGCCCCAGCGATAGACCGCTCCGCCCAGCACGAAGGCCAGCAGCACGATCACGATGAGGCGCAGGCGGAACTGCTCCAGCCAGTGCACGATGCCGGCACCGCCCTTGCCCCGTGCCGCGAGGTAACGGTCGATGCCGTCATTGTCCCAGGTCTCGAAGATCGAGCCGTCCGGGAACGTTACCCGGCGGGGGATGGAACCGACGCGGCCGGAAATCTCCACCCAGGAGAGGCCCGCACCAGCGAGTGGCTTTTCGCCTCCCACCGGTACGACGGCAATCTCCCCGGCCCGCTCGATGAGGCGTGCCTCGACCGAGCGGCTTGAGCCGGCGGGGTGCCATTCCCCACCGGCGATTGCGGCATTGTCAGAAGCCAAAATCAAACCCTTCAAAGTCCATGAATTCCGAGCCGACGGCCGAACCCTGTGCCTCGATCCGATTGAACAGCTCGCCGACATCGCCCGTGAAGGTGACGCCGGTATGTTCCCAGGTATAGCGCGCCATGCGCACCGCTGCCCAGGGCCGCATGAGGCCGAAGGTAAGAAGCGTAACGATGACGTTGGAAATGGCGATCCAGGTGTAGCGGGTGCGCGACACGTCGCTCATCAGCTGGTGCTGGCCATCAAAGGTCGTGGCCGACCAGGTGACGTTGCGTACACCCGCCTTGTAGAACAGGCCGGCAATGCCGAAGGTGGCAAAAAGCACGATGTAGCCGAGAACCGCGCTGAAGATGAGCGGGATCTGCTGTTCAGGCGTCAGTGACCCGGGTGTCTCGATCATCGGCAGGATGAGCGAAAGGTTCATGAGGACGAGGAGGCCGATGATGCCGAGGCCGAGGAGCGCGATCAGGAATGACAGAAGCCAGGACTTGTAGAGCGCCCCTAGCTTGGGGTCGGTCTCGAAGGCCTTGCCGCCATAGCGCAGGTTTGAGCCGACATAACGGGCGATCCAACGGCTGGCGAGCGGCGTCAGGATGCCGATGGTGATGACGGCGAGCAGGCCACCCAGGATGAAGGCCTTGAACGCACCGCCCGCACCGCCGACGAAATCGAAACGCACATTGCGGTAGCTGGTGACGCGGGCGCTGAAGCGCAGGCCCTTGGCGACGAGCCACGGCAGCGCGATCAGCACGACAAGGGTCGGAAGCAGCACGAGGATCGGAACGAGTGCGGCGATCACGTTCAACACCACGAAGCCGCCGAGCACGATCAGGCGGCCGATGAGGATCTGCAGCCCTTTTGCGTGATATTCAAAAGACCGGCCGAGCAGCACGGTATTGCCGTAGAAATAACGGTTGCGGCGGACTTTTGCCCAGGCAGAATAGATGCCGAGCGTGATGATCGTCAAAAGCACATTGACGATCCAGATGCCGAAATATTCGGATGCCTTGCCGGTAAACGCAATCCGGTGGAAGCCGCCCGCCTGTCCTGCGGGCCGCGCCGATTCTGCAAATGACATAGTTTGCCCCTTCCAAATGCATAGAACACGAGGGGTAAACGGGCCGGGCTTCGCCCCTATTCTTCGCAAAGCACAAAAAAGGGGCAATGCAAAAAGGGCTCCCGATGGGAGCCCTTTCAATATTCAATCCAGAAGGATCACTTCATCGTCGGCATGACGAACTCGGCGCCGTCCTTGATGCCGGACGGCCAGCGGCTGGTGATCGTCTTGGTGCGCGTCCAGAACTTGATCGAGTCCGTGCCGTGCTGGTTGAGGTCGCCGAAGGACGAGGACTTCCAGCCACCGAAGGAGTGGTAGGCCAGCGGAACCGGGATCGGAACGTTGACGCCGACCATGCCGATGTTGATGCGGCTGGCGAAATCGCGGGCAGCGTCGCCGTCACGGGTGTAGATCGCGACGCCGTTGCCGTATTCGTGCTTCATCGGCAGGTCGAGGGCTTCTTCATAGTTCTTGGCGCGAACGACGGAGAGGACCGGGCCGAAGATTTCGGTCTTGTAGATTTCCATGTCCGGCGTGACGTTGTCGAACAGGCAGCCACCGACGAAGTAGCCGTCTTCATAACCCTGGAGCTTGAAGCCGCGGCCATCGACGACGAGATTGGCGCCTTCCTCGATGCCCTTGTCGATGAGGCTGAGGATGCGGGCCTGGGCTTCCTTGGTGACAACCGGGCCCATGTCGGCCTTGTCATCGGTATACGGACCGATGCGCAGGCTTTCGATCATCGGCGTCAGCTTTTCGATCAGGCGGTTGGCGGTTTCCTCGCCGACCGGAACGGCAACCGAGATCGCCATGCAGCGCTCGCCGGCCGAGCCGTAGCCCGCGCCCATCAGGGCGTTGGCGGCCTGGTCGAGATCGGCGTCGGGCATGATGATCATGTGGTTCTTCGCGCCACCGAAGCACTGGGCGCGCTTGCCGTTGGAAGCAGCCGTACCATAGACGTAGCGGGCGATCGGCGTGGAGCCGACGAAGGACACGGCAGCGATATCCGGATGCGCCAGAATGCCGTCGACCGCACCCTTGTCGCCGTTGACGACGTTGAGGATGCCGGCAGGAAGGCCTGCTTCGATCATCAGTTCGGCAAGACGGATCGGCAGGGACGGGTCGCGCTCGGAGGGCTTCAGGATGAAGGCGTTGCCGCAGGCGATGGCCGGTGCAAACATCCACATCGGGATCATGCCCGGGAAGTTGAACGGCGTGATACCCGCGCCGATGCCGACCGGCTGGCGGATCGAGTACATGTCGATGTTCGGGCCGGCGCCTTCGGTGAACTCGCTCTTCATGAGATGCGGGATACCGATGACGAATTCGCAGACTTCGAGGCCGCGGATGACGTCACCCTTGGAGTCTTCGACCGTCTTGCCGTGCTCGCGGGACACCAGGACGGCCAGTTCGTCCATGTTCTGGTTCAGAAGCTCGACGAACTTCATGAAGACGCGGGCGCGGCGCTGCGGGTTGGTGGCGGCCCACTTCGGCTGCGCGGAAAGCGCGCTGTCGATCGCGGCCTGCAGGTCGGCGTCGTTGGCAAGTGCAACCGTCGCCTGAACTTCGCCCGTCGCCGGGTTGAAGACGTTCGCGGTGCGGCCGCTGATGCCGGCGACCTTCTTGCCGTGGATGAAATGGCCGATCTCGTACATGGGGAGCTCCTCCGTTGTTATGAGGGGATCATCGCACTTCAATTTGCACAACTCAATCACCTCGGATAAGGAACCGTTGTGCAAAAATTAAAGTCGGAGGCGGAAATGAACTGGGATGACGCACGCATGTTCCTGGCCGTTGCCCGCACCGGCCAGATCCTCGCCGCCTCGCGCCGCCTCGGCGTCAACCATGCGACGCTGAGCCGTCGCGTAAGCGCTCTGGAAGAGGCCTTGAAGACGCGGCTTCTCATCCGCCGCACCAATGGCTGCGACCTCACGGCAGAGGGCGAGGTGTTTCTGCGTGCCGCCGAGCGCATGGAGACGGAGATGCTGGCGGCCCAGGCGAGCATCGGCCGCATCGACACGGCCGTCGCCGGCACCGTGCGCGTCGGCGCACCGGACGGTTTTGGCGTGTCCTTTCTTGCTCCCCGCCTCGGGCGGCTGACGGCGCGGCATCCGGAGCTGAAAATCCAGCTCGTGCCGGTGCCGCGGTCCTTCTCGCTGTCGCAGCGCGAGGCGGATATTGCGATCACCCTGGAACGGCCGGAACAGGGCCGCCTCGTCTCGTCCAAGCTGACCGACTACACGCTCGGCCTCTACGCTTCGC
This sequence comes from Shinella sp., assembly GCF_052438155.1. Taxonomy (NCBI): domain Bacteria; kingdom Pseudomonadati; phylum Pseudomonadota; class Alphaproteobacteria; order Hyphomicrobiales; family Rhizobiaceae; genus Shinella; species Shinella sp. The sequence goes on from NZ_JBQVPI010000014.1 coordinate 18,173, forward strand.
GCGATTATCTCAAGGAAAACGGCACGCCGGAAAGCGTCGAGGACCTCAAGGGCCATCGACGCGTCGGCTACGTGGAAGACCTGATCTTCACCGCCTCGCTCAATTTCACCGGCGAGATCATGCGCAGCTGGGATGCCGGTTTCGAAATTTCCAGCGCCACGGGCCAGACGGAGGCCGTGCGCTCCGGCGCCGGCATCGGCATCCTGCATGACTATATCGCCCGGCAATATGGCGAACTGGTGCGGCTTCTGCCGGCCACTTCGATCCGCCGCGCCTACTGGACGACCTGGCATGAAAGCGCACGCGACCTCGCCCGCGTGCGCACCGTAGCGGAATTCGTGCAGGAAATCGTGCGGCAGGAGCACGACATCTTTCTTTGAGCCTCAGTCGGCTTCGGTCAGCGACGTCGTTTCGGGCATCGGCACCAGCGCGCTTTTCACGCGTGTCCCCGCCTTGTCCCCGGACGTTTCAGCCGGCTTCTCGGTCACCGCGACCTTTACCTTCTCCTCCACAGTCTCGCCCGGTAGCGGGACGCGAACGGCATTGCGGATGACGGCCGGTTCTTCCCTGCGCTTTTCCTCCACGACGCGACGCTTGGGCGTGCGGCGCGGCTCCACCTCGACGCTGTCGTCAAGGATCACGGCCGGCTCGGCACGCGCCAGCACCGGCTGGCTTCGCATGGAGCCACTACCGCCGGCATAGCTCAGCATGTCGAACGTTTCGCGCGTCACCGGTTTCAGCCGCATGCCATCCATCAGCATGGCGAGGCGCTCCTGCGGCAGGGTCGGATGGCAGAAGCGCAGACGCACCTGCGCAGAATAGCTGCCTGCGCCGAGCCGGCCCATAGCACTCCCGCGCACTGGCGAAACACGCTTGGCGAACTGCCAAGCGTAGACACAGCTTCCAGCCTTGCCGAGCGGGCCGGTGGCATAGCCGTAGACGCCGTGCAGGTTCTGCCCGGGCGCCGCATTGATTGCCATCGCAACGCCCGGCAGCGCCTGCCGCATCTCGGCAAGAATTGCGCTGCGTGTCGGCGCCCGCAGGAAGACCATACCCTCCGAGGGCGTACCGACGCGCACGGTCAGCAGGTTTTCGCCGGCGGATGCCGTGGCGTTGGTGTAGACGATCTTCTGCTCGAAGAAATCGGCGCGCGACGTCTGGCGCACGCTTTCGATGCGACCCGCGATCGACGGCAGATAGGCCGCCGCAAAGTCCGGGGAGACCTCCGTGGAGAGCGGCGGCGCATCCGGCCGGATAGCACCGGTTTCGAGGAACGGGTCTGGTACGGCGGTGCAGCCGGCGATGAGAAACGGGATTGTGGCGACAAGCAGCCAGCGCATGGGGATCCTATCGGGTCGAAACGGCGGAGGAGACGGCAAGACCGCGCGCGGCCGCGGGATCGTAGAGGTGCATGTTCAGCCGGGTGAAGACGGCCTGTGCCTGGCTGCGGTTGCCGAGATGGTAATAGGCCCAGCCGCGCAACTGGCTGAGATCGGCCGGCTCGGCGACGAGGCTGGCGCGCGCGTTCAGGGCATCGAGCACACGCTGGTACTGCTTGTGATCGAAAGCCGAGCGCGCCCGCTGCCAGTAGATTTCGGCGCGCACTTCCCGCTCGCGCTTTTCCGACAGCGGATACATCGCGATCATCGCCTCCGCATCGTCCGTCAGGCGGCCGCGCAGCAGGGTGAGGGCTGCACCGTAAGCTGCATCCTGCTGGGTGCGGCTGTTGCCGAGCGCGGCCTCGAAGGCGTTGCGGGCGTCCGCGATGCGGTTCAGCTCAAGATGACACCAGCCCTTGATGAGCATGGCGTCGGCCGAGACAGCCCCGCGCGATTCCAGATTGGCGATATCCTTGATGCAGGCGCTGAAGCGCTTCGCCTTGAAATGCGCGAAATAGCCGTTGCCACCGCCAACGCTGCCTTTTGCCGATGTCGACACCACAACCGGCGTCTCGACGGCCACGCTGCGACGGGCCTTCGGCGGTGTCGCGATTTTGATCTCCGCCCAGATATCCGGATAGATGTCGCGATACTCCGCCTCCAGCGCCGCGTAATCGGTTTTCTCACCAAGGCGCATGAGGCTGAGCGCGAGGCCCTTGACGCGGACCGGCGTGCTTTCCCAATCCAGCGATTTCAGGAACCAGGCTTTCGATGCTTCGTACTGGCGGGAATTGTAGGCGTACCAGGCGAGGATTTCCGCGTGGTCGGCATTCGATGTCGCAAGGATGGCATTGCTGTAGGCCGTCACGGTTTTCACGTCCGCATCCGGCTGGTCCGGCTTGGAAAAGCGCAGCGACAGCGCGTTCATCAAGAATTCGGGATTGTCGGCAAACTCCGAGATATAGTCCTCCGCGATCGCATAGGCCTCGTCCTGCTTGTTCTGGGCGGCCAGCGAGAGATAGAGGCCCTTGGCATTCTCTTCGTCGCGACGATTTGCAAGTGCTGCCTTGAACCAGCGCTCGGAGTTTTGCGGGGCCTTCAGCTTCAGGTCGTACCAGCCGAGCAGCGACAGGTCTTCGAGGCGCTCGCCCTTGTCCGCCACCGCGCGCAGCTTGCCGACTTCTTCTTCGGCGACCGGCGTCTGGCGTTTTTCATCCGCATTGAAGTCCGCGACGTCCTTGCGCGTCAGGTCGAGTTCGACTGGCTGGAGACCGGCTTGCAGCATCGGCGACACGGCCAGCACGCCCATCGCCTTGCGCACGTCCTCGGAGGAAAAATCCCGCGTGGATTTTTGCAATGTGGTCAGGATCTGCTGGTCCGGCAGGCGTTTGTCACCCTCCCGGAAGAGCAGGCCACGATAGACCTTGGTAAGTGCATCCTTCGCACCGGTCTCGGCATAGGCGTCGAGCAGCATCCAGACGAGATCGATTTCCTGCTCGCTCGCCGGATCAAGTGCCTTGGCGGCCTCTATGACACCCATCCAATCCTTGCGGGCGGTGGCGGCCATCATCTCGACGCGTTGCTTGCGGCGGGCGAGCTTGCCGGAAAAATCCTCGCTCGGCAGCCACTCGGGGTTTTCAGAGCGGCGGCGGCCGATCTCCGCTTCGATGCCGATGAAGTCGTTCTTCTCGTAGAGCGTCCAGAGTGCGCTTTCGTCCATCTGCCGTGCTGCTGGCGAGTAGACATCGGCCGGCACGACGAAATCCGGATATTTCTGGCGCAGCCGGTTCGTCTCGGCTTCGAGCCGGTCCTGCTGCTGCTGTTCGGCATAATAGTAGAGCGCCGCCAGTTCGACGTCGCCGGGACCGGCCTTGGTATCGGCGGCCAGGACCAGCGGGGCAAGCGCCGTGGAGCCGGCAAGCAGGGTGGAAAGAAACAGCGTTCTCATTTATCGGACCTCACGCCCTTGCGCGGCACGACCAGCCCCAGCCAGGCGGCGAAGGCGCCGAGGCTGGCGAGCACGAGCAGCACGTAAATCTGGAAATTATCGGAGAACCAAGCGGCCGCGATCCGGCGCAGGTTGCCGGGGCTGCGGTCGGTCAGGCCGGCGACGTAACGCTCCGCCGCCGGCAGGCTGACAAGCGACAGGCCCGCGGTCTCGATCGTTGCCGTGCCGCCCTCCAGATCGCGCCAGACCGTGGGGTCGACGAGACGCTGCACGCCGGCGTCGAGGTCGCGTGGAGAATTTGCCTTGATCACCGTCCAGGTCGCATTGCCATCGGGTGCGTGCATCTGCGACAGCGTCACCAGGGACCCCTCGCCGTGGGGCGCGACGCGGGGGCCTTCGTCCCCCTGATAGTTCAGCCAGCGGCCAAAATTCGTCGACGCGGCGGAAAGCCAGCGCTGCGTACGTGCGCTGAAAGACAGGTCGTCCTCCTGCTGTGCGGTGGAATTGTGGAAGGCCTGGAGAAGGTCCGCCGTGTCGTCACCCGTGCCGCGAGCACCATCGGAAACCGAGGCGGTGACGACCGGGTCTGGTCTGAGGAGGTCAGCGACGGAGGCATTGATATCCGTGGCATTCGGGAAGGCCGCCTTGTCGGCAGAACCGAGGTCGGCAAAATCGTTCTGGGACGACACGACAAGCGCGTCACGGTCCGTGCCTTCGGAAGGCATGCCGATGGCGATCTTCGCGTTCAGCGGCGCACGGGCGGATAGCGCAAGGCGCGAGAGAAGGGTTAGACCCGCGCCGACGGACTGGTCGTCCGCACGGTCGATGACGAGGTCAAACGGCTTTCCGCCGCCATAGGGATAGGCCTTGCCCGCAAGGGCCGCCAGATCCGGCAGGCGGCCGAGGCGGGCGAGCGCCGGCACCTCGATTGCGGTCGTGTCGAGCAGGATGAAGCGCGGCTTGCCGTCGTCGCGCTCTTCCGGCCGGCAGCTCGCATCCGCCGCCATCGGCAGCTCTGCCAGAAGCTCGACACGGTTGACGCCCGGCCGGAAGGCACGCAGCGGCAGCTCGATGCGCTTGCCGTCGAACTGCTCGCCCTCGCGGTTGCGGAAGGGATAGCTTTTGACGACCCTGTCGTTGACGCGCACGAGGAGCTGCGCGGTCTGCTCCAGCCCCGGCGAGGTTGCAGCGTGGAGGCGAAGGTCGAGCGTCGCATATTCGGCGGGATAGAAGTCCGCCGGCATTTCCACGGCAAAATCCGTGCGCGACAGGCGACCGGAGAAGACACGGGTCTCATAGCCCGCCTCCCTCAGCGTGCGCCGCTCGCCGGCATCGACGGACAGCACGCCCCTGCCCTTCTCGAAGATACCGGTCTTCAGTCCATCGGCCATCGGTCCCTTCACGGCCGCAAGAACGGTCGCGTTGACGTCGCCGAGATTGGCCGCGCGCAGGATGACGGCTGCCCGATCGGCGGATGCGCCGGCCTGCACGGAAAGTCCGCGTGCGGCCGGTGCGAAGCCAAGCTTGGCGAGCGTCGCGCCACCGTTCCGGTCCATCGCCATGACGAGATCGATGCCTGGACCCGTGCCCGGCTTGTCGGCGACGGAGACCGTCACGTCATCACGATCGAGAAAGAGGATGAGGGATTGCAGCACCGGAGCGACCTCGTTCAGCGCTTCGGCACTCAGCGCACCGGGAACGACGACGCGGATATCCGTGCGGTGTTCTGCATTGCGCCGTACGGCGAGCAGGCTGTCAAAATCGGCGAAGGCCGACGACGCGCCTGATGCGAAGCCGCTCAGTGCCGGATCGAGCTTCGTCCAGAGCTCGTAAGTGGCATCCAGCGAGCAATCGACGCGATGGTGCTGCCGGGCGCGGACGCGCACGACATTGCGGCCGGCCTTGAGAAACTCGGATGCAACGGCGATCTTTTCCGTCAGCGTCCGGTTCGGCGAGGCGATGGCAAAACCGCCGAGGTCGCGGCCGTTTACCTCCACATCCATCATCGCGGTATCCGGCAGTACGGAGACGGCATTGATATAGGCGAGGTTCAGCGTGCCGCCGGCGGAAACCTGCGGGCCATCGAGCGCGAAGGTGAAGGTGGCGACGTCATCCTCGCCAGACAGCGTGAAGGCATCCGACGCCTGCTCGAAGGGCACGAGCATGCCCGCCACGCCTTCAGCCGGCTCGATCTTTTTTGTGGCCACGGGTTGCGGCAGCAGGCCGCCGCTGAGCGCGGTGCCCTCAAGCAGCGGCTTGACGGCGTCTGCCACAAGCCCTTCCGCCCGGCCGCTGCCGGCCAAAGCGATGAGGAGAGCGAGCGTCAGCGTTGTAAAAAAAGTGGGCTTAGCCATAGGCCTGGGTTCCTGTGAGGACCGGCGGCAGCTCCGTGGCGCGGCCGGGGATCTGCGCATTGTTTTCCTTCACCACGATGGGGGCGTCGGCGAAGGATTTGACGGCGTTTTCGCGCATGAGGCCGGCCGAATAGCGGAGCGCGCGGAGCGTCTCGCGGATGCTCCAGAGAGCGAAGCGCGAGGTGCCCCAGAAGAAGCTGTGGCGCACCTGGCGGCGCACCAGCCGCTCCTGCAGGACCGCCTGGTCCGAATACATGAGCTCGGCGATCGCCATGAAGGTTTCGGGCGTGCGTTCCTTGTAGGCAAAGCCGTAGACGGTGCCTTCGCCTGCACCGCGGCTGGAGCGGCAGATCACGTCGAAGGCGATGATCTGGCCGGCACGGCGCAACTGGATCGTCGCTTCGAGCGGGGTGTCGAGGTCGATCTCCGGCGCCTGCTCGACAAACTCCACCGAGATGCCGCCAGAGGACGCATCCTGGATGATGATGTTCTTGAGCTTGCCATCCACCTTCATCAGCGCGTGGCGCTTGACGGGAAGGCGCTGGTTGCGGCGCAACTCCCGCCGCTCGGCCACGACGCCGAGCGCTGCGCCGGCAAGGCCGAGATTGATGAGGTTCCAGCCGGCGACGATGGTCAGGAGTTCGGTGGCGACCGGTTCCGTCAGGAAGCGGTAACCGGAATAGAGAGCGGCGGCCAGCAGCACGAAGAAGATGATGAAATACGGCCGGGCGAGCGGCGACAGCATGCTGCGATCCAGCGTCTGGCCCTTGGCCGTGACGTTGAAGGTGGGCTTTCGCGGGTTGCGGATGACGCTGACGATCGAGCCGAACAGCAGCACCGACTGGACATATTCATAAAGCTCGGAGACCCAGGGCCAGCGCACGCGACCGTAGAGGTAGCTCTGCATGGCGAAGGAGCCGATGAGGTAGGTCACCGCATAGGAGGCGAATTCGAGGATGTTCGCCTGGTAGATTTCCAGCGAGAAGAAAATGTAGAGCAGCGGCGAAAAGACGAAGGCGAGCCGCGACAGCGGAAACAGCCAGAACAGGTTGATGCCGGCATAGCAGATACGCTGGGCCAAGGTCAGGCCCTTGGCCAGGAACGGCCGGTTCAGGATGAGGATCTGCAACATGCCCTGGCACCAGCGCGCGCGCTGGCCGATGAAGGAGACGAAGGTCTCCGGCTGGAGGCCGGCGATCAACGGCTTGTCGACATAAAGACTGTGCCAGCCCTTTGAATGCAGCGCCAAGGCCGTTTCGCAATCCTCGGTGATCGACTGGCCGGAGAAGCCGTTGGCCGCCGAGAGTGCCGCACGGCGCAGCACAGCCGCCGAACCGCAGAAGAACGACGCGTTCCATTTATCGAGCCCCCGCTGCAGGATCGAATAGAACATCTCGTTTTCCGACGGCATGCGCGCGAAGGTCTGAAGGTTCTTTTCCAGCGGATCCGGGTTCAGGAAATAGTGCGGCGTCTGGACGAGGAAGAGCTTCTTGTCCTTGGCGAAGAAGCCCACGGTCTCGCGCAGGAATTCGCGCACCGGCGCATGGTCGGCATCGAAGACGACGACCAGTTCGCCGCTCGAGACCTTCAGGCCCTCGTTGAGATTGCCGGCCTTGGCGTGGTCGTTCTGCTTGCGGGCGTGATAGTGCACGCCGAGCGAGGCGCAGAGCGCCTTCAGTTGCTCGTGGCGGCGGATCGCGGCGATCGAGATGCGCGGGTCCTTGTGGTTGCGCTTGGCCTCGGTGCCGCCGTCATCCAGCAGATAGACGTTCAGCTTGTCCTTCGGATAGTGCAGCGATTTGGCGGCGGCGAGCGTGCCGGCCAGCAGTTCCGGCTCCTCGTTGTAGGACGGGATGAAGACGTCGACCGTCGGCAGGTCCGCCGCATCGCCGAGGTCCGGCGCGTTGCGCTTCAACGGGTCGGCCAGCATGAAGAAACTGATCGCCAGCATGGCAAGGCAGTACATCTCCGCGAGATACAGGATCAGGCCGGGGATGAAGTTCAGCGGTTCATGGATGCTCGGCAGCGTTTCCGTCGTGCGCCAGAATGCGTAGCGCATGGCGAGGATGCCGGCAAAGGTGAAGGTGACGAGCCGGAGGGTGGTGTTCTTCGGGCGCGTCATCGCCAGGAACATCACGCCGAGCACGGCGAAACTGAGAACAAGCTGGGCCTGGAGGCTGAGTGGCAGCCAGAGAAGGAACAGCCCGAACATGCCGGCGGGAATCGCCAGCCATTTGACGCACGTCATGTGCATTTGAAGAACCCCATTTGCATCGCGGCAGCGCGTCATGCGGACCGGTCCCACACAGGAACAGGTGAGACCCTAGGGATTCATTGGTCAACGGATTGCTAATGCAGTGCCAAATCGGGACTGCCACCGCTGGCGTGGTAAAGGAAGGGTTTACAACGCTTTAGGGATGGACCGGCGCCTGCGCCTTCGCGACGATGAGAATGCCGAAAAGTGAAACGACCAGCCCCACCGCCATCGCCCAGGATAGCGGCTCGCCGAACATCAGCCAGGCCCAGATCATCGTCACCGGCGGGCTGAGATACAGGATCGCGGTCACCCGGGCGGGCGAGGATTTTCTGAGTGCGAGGTAATAGAGGCTCCAGGCCGCGAAGGTTGCGACGAAGACCAGCCAGAGAATACCGCCGATGAAGCCGGCGTCGAGCACGGGCAGCACGGTGCCTTCGTGCCAGGCCAGCACGGAAAAGATCGCAGCAGCCGAGAGGCACTGGATGCACAGGCTCTGATAGACCGGCATCGCATTGACCCTACTGCGCTTTTGCAACAGCGTCGCCAGCGCCAGCGCGAGTGTTCCGAGCACGGGAAGACCATAAGCCCACAGCGGCACGTCGCCCAGTTGCAGCGACCAGCCGGAGGCGATGAGCACGCCGGCAAGGCCGATGAAGGAGCCGATCCACTGCCGCACAGTCAAGGCCTGCCCCAGAATGGGCCAGGACAGGAACGCGACGGCGAGCGGCAGCATGTCCGTGATCAACGCCACGAGACCGGTCGGCACGCCGTAGGAGATCGCCAGCGCAAAACCCGAGAGGTAACCGGCCATGGCGAGCGCGCCGAGCAGCATCTGCAAGGCGATATCCGCCCCCCGGATCTTCGGCCCCATCATGAGCGCAAAGGGCAGCAGAACCAGTCCCGAGATGAGGCTGCGCCAGAGCAGGATGAGAAAGATCGGCGCGTGATCATGTGCGAATCGAACGCCAATGAAGCCGGCGCTCCACGTCACCACCAGCGCCGCTTCGAGGAGAACGAGGACGACAAGCGCCCAAAGCCGACTGGGCCGGCGAGCGGGCAGTGCCGCAAGATCCGTGGTTGTCATAGCCGGTCCACGATCGAGATCGCAAGCTTGCGCGCCGCCTTCAGCCGTCCATCATGGCCATCCAGCCCCGCCCGCGCCATCGCCCCTTCCAGCACGAAGGAAAGATGCTCCGCCGTCTCGTCGATCGCAGCCCCACCGCCCGGCTTCATTTCGCTCAGATACTGCCTGAAGAGTTGCTCGACCTCGTCCTTCTGCACCGCAACGGTCGCACGGCCGGCATCGCCGACGGGAAGCTCGGCCGCCGCGTTGAGAAGCCCGCAGCCGCGAAAACCCCAGCCATAGGCGAGTTCCGCATGGTCGACATAAGAATCGAAGACGGCCAGAAGCCGATCCCGCGGCGTTTCGGCGTTCGCGAGGCGCTCGCGGTAGAGCACGTGCCACTCTTCAAGGCGCGCATCGAGATAGGCCTTCACCAGATCCGACTTGGAGGCGAAGTTGTTGTAGAGGCTCATTTTCGCGACGCCCGCATGGGCCGTGATCGTGTCGATCCCCGTCGCCCCGACCCCATCGCGATAAAACAGTTCCGCAGCCGATTTCAGCAAGCGTTCCCGCGCCGGCACCCGTTCACCCATCACGCACCTCAATTAATTATGTAGACCGATCTACCTAATTTCCTGGTTTTGTCAAGAGATGCGTGTCAAGCGGCGCGCACGACTGAAGCGGAAGGCGGAAGAGTGCCGAGGCTTGGAGAGGTTCGACGGGGCCGTCCGGCGATATCGCCAACCGCAACGTGAGTCGGCTCAGTTTTTACCGATGGCATGTAATGGGAGGAGAATATCCCTCTCTCCCGATAAGTCCTTGTAGTACTTAGACTTATCGGGAGAGAGGAATGGTACGGTTGGGTGGTCTCGAACCACCGACCTCAGGAACCACAAACCTGCGCTCTAACCAACTGAGCTACAACCGCACACGGCGCGTCTGGCGCGCTTGATGCGTCACATACGGGCAGCCGCGCCATTTTTCAAGCGTTTTTTTACAAGGCCGCATATGAAAATGGCCGGACGATTGCCCGGCCATTCTATTACAGGGCCGAAGCCCGCGCTACGTGGCGCTTCAGACAGCCTTGAAGGACTTCATGGCCTTTTCAGCAGCCGACTTGCCCGGAGCCGAAACCTTTTCGGCAACCTTCTTGGAGGTTTCCTGCAGGGACTTGGCCTGTTCGACGGCGACTTCGGCCTGCTTGCGCAGGAAGGCGGTCTGCAGTTCGAAAAGTTCGGAAACCGACTTCACGCCGAGCAGGGCTTCCAGGTGCGAAAGCGAATTTTCGGCATTGGTGCGAAGCGCGTCGATGGCCTTGAGGCCGAGTTCGACGGAGCCGGCCTGCGCGCTCTCAAGCGTCGCTTCGACGGTCTTGGTCGCGTCTTCGGCGGCTTCCTTCATCTTGGAATAGGCTTCCTTGGACTGTGCGGCGCCCTTTTCGGCGAAATCGCGGAAGCTTTCGGAAAGCTTGCTCGGGTCGATGGAAGCGATGGAGAATACGTCGTCGATCTTCTTGGTAGCCATTATCTGCGCTCCTTGGTTTGGCCCTCTCTTGAGGCACCGTGTTCTTCGATGAACCCTCTATAGCCGATCTTATTTCGCATTGCAACAAAATTGTGCGCTGCACAATAAATCGTGGCGCCGTTAACCCTTTCGCCTGAAAGCCCGGGGCTCCCCGGCCTCGCCGCTGGACCCTCCGCCTATGCACGGCTATTAATAAAGCGTTAATCGAAAACCGGGGCGCCGGAGTCAGACACAGGCCTGAATATGTCCGCAAAGCAGTATCCCTTCATCGACGTCGCCGTCCACGAGCGGGTGCGCCTGCCGTTTTCCCGCGGCGAGGCCGTCGTGCTGTTTTCCAGGGACATGGCCCGGGTGCTCTGGTCGAACGGACGGGGTGCGACCCTGTTCGGCCAGGACAATATCTACGATTTCCTCGATATCGGCCCGGATCGCGCAGACGTCGCCTACCGTCAGCTCGCAGCGACGGCCCGGCAGGTGCAGGCGCCGGGCGAGCGACGCGGCTTCGTCATGCGCATCGGCAGCGGCTTTCGCAGCGTGCCGGTGAATGCTGTCGTCGAGGGTGTAACCATTCGCCCCGGCGAAGAGGCGATCCTGTTCAGCGCGCCCGTCGCCCTCGGCCGCCAGAGCCAGGAAGATGCCGCGGCCGCCATGCTCACCGGCTTCGACGACCCGGATACGCATATGGCCGTGCTCGATGGCGAAGGCACTGTTATCGCCGCGTCGGAGGGGTTTGACCGCATTGCCGTCAGCCCGGAGACGCGCCGCGCCCTCGTCGAGGCCGCCGGACGCAGCGCCGAGCACCTGGTCAAGCGCCCCATCGCCACCGGCCGCGGCCACCTGCCTGCCGCCATCGGCCGCATTTCCAGCGATCCTGCATTGCACCTGCTCTTCGCCGTCGAAACCATTCTCGGCCACCTTGATCCCGCTGAGGACGAGGCGGAGCCTGTTGCCACAGTCGAGGCTGTCGCAAAGGCGGAGCCGGTCGATGCCACCGTCTCCTCCCCGGAGAGTGAGCCGCAGGGTCTGGAAGAACAGACTGATCCGGTCGAACTCCTTTCCGACGACCCGATAACGGAACCTACCGAAGAGCCTGCGGCAGAGGAATCCGCCGCCGAGGCGCCTCCGGTCGATGCTACCGAGCCTCTCTCGGAGGAGGTTGCGGAGCCGATCCTGGGCGTGCAGCCGGAAAGCGAAGAGCCGACCGCAGAGACATCACAAGCGGTGCAGGAAGCCCCCATCGCAGAATCTGGGGAAGAGGCGAACACCGTCGTCGTGGAAGACCCTGCCGCGGCTGACAACGCCAACGAAGCTGTCGAGGCTGTCGAGGCTGTCGAGGCTGTCGAGGCTGTCGAGGCTGTCGAGGCTGTCGAGGCTGTCGAGGCTGTCGAGGCAAAATCCGGTTTTACCTTCAATCCGCAAGGCCGGCCCATCCGTTTTGTCTGGAAGATCGATGCCGAAGGCCGGTTCAGCGAGATTTCGGAAGAATTCGCCGCCGCTGTAGGTCCGAAGGCCGCGACCATCTCAGGCGAACGCTTCAATGATGTCGCCGCCCGCTTCGATCTCGACCCGGACGGCAAGATCGGCGACCTCCTGCGCCGCCGCGACACCTGGTCGGGCAAGACGATCCGTTGGCCCGTCGAGGGCACCAGTCTTGTCGTGCCGGTGGATCTCGCCGCCCTGCCGACCTATTCGCGCAATCGGGAATTTGACGGCTTCCGCGGTTTCGGCATCGTGCGCATCGCCGACGCGGTTGAGGATTCTCACGCGCGCGGGCTGACGCTAGAGCAGTCCGTCGCCTTCGCCGAGGCAGAGGTCGAAGAAACGCTCGCCGAAGAAGCCGGCACTCTGCTGGAAAGCGCTGCGGACGAACTGGGTGAAACGGCCGATGATGCGGTGATCACCGCAGACGATGTTTCCGCACTGCCGGACGAACCGGTTGTCGAAGCCGATGAAGGCCACCCGTCGGAAGGGGCAGCGGAGACGGAAAACGTCTCTCCGGCCGCTGATTTAGACGATACAGCGGCCGAGAGCGACGAACTGGACGCTTTTCGCGGCGAGCGCCCGGCGCTGCGCCTTGTCGAAACCCCGACCCGCCGCCAGTCGGACAAGGTCGTGCAGCTCGAAACCCGGCGCAATCGCGGCGGCCTTTTCGATGGCCTTTCGACCGGGGAACAAGCGGCATTTCGCGAAATCGCTCGCCAGCTTGGTGAGACCTTCGGCAAGCGCAAGGCGGAGGACCACCCACCCGGCGATATGCCGGAGACACCTGCCGACGACCAGACGGACGCTGTGACGGACAGCGCCGAAGAGCCAAGCCGGGACGCTGAAGAGCCGGTCGCCGCACTCACGTCTGGCGATTCCGAGACGGAAATGCCGGGCCTCGAAGTCGGTCCGCATGCCGACGACCTTCTGCCTGACGACCATGCTGTCGAGCGCACGGGATTTGCACCATCGCGCCGGCAGATGGACTATGGTCTCACCGCCGCCGTGGTCGATGTACTGCCGGTCGCGTTGCTCGTGCATGTCGGCGACCGGCTCATCCATGCCAATCCGGAGTTCCTCCGCCTGACGGGCTACAGGAATATCGAGGACCTCGAAGCCTCTGGCGGCCTCGACATCCTTCTGGCCGGCCCGGACGCAGAAGACGGCGACGGCATGATGGCGCTGCGCCACGCCGACGGCGAGAGCACGAGCGCGGTGCGCGCCCGCCTCCAGTCGATCCGCTGGGAGGATGGCACGGCGCTGATGCTGGCACTGACGCCGGCGCATGAAAAACCTGCCCTTTCCCTCGTCGAGACGACGCCTGTACCGGCTCAAAGCGACGAGCGCTCGGCCGATCAGGCGGCGGCCTCCGCGCTTCGCGTCGAGGTCAGCGAATTGCGCTCCATCCTCGAGACTGCAACGGACGGCGTCGTGGTCGTCGGCCACGACGGCGACATCCGTTCGATGAACCGCTCGGCGAGCGCCCTCTTCAACTATGACGAAGACGAGACGCGTGGCCGGCCGTTTGCCATGCTGTTTGCCCACGAGAGCCAGAAGGCGGTGCTCGATTATCTTGCCGGCCTCGCCGGCCACGGCGTTGCAAGCGTGCTGAATGACGGGCGTGAGGTCATCGGCCGCGAGGCCGCCGGCGGCTTCATCCCGCTCTTCATGACCATGGGCAGCCTCTCCTCCTCCTCCGGCTATTGCGCGGTCATCCGTGATATTACCCAGTGGAAGCGCACCGAAGAGGAATTGCGCAACGCCAAGCGGGCCGCCGAGACGGCAAACGCCCACAAGAGCGATTTTCTTGCGCGCGTCAGCCACGAAATCCGCACGCCGCTCAATGCCATCATCGGGTTTTCCGACATGATGGCGACGGAGCGCTTCGGGCCGATCGGCCATCCGCGCTACATCGAATATGCCAATGACATCGGCCGCTCCGGCCGCCATGTTCTCGATATCGTCAACGACCTGCTCGACATTTCCAAGATCGAGGCGGGCGAGATGGATCTGGAGTTCACAGCCGTCGGCCTGAACGAGACGATTGCGGAAGCCGTCTCGCTGGTCCAGCCGCAGGCGAACGGGCAGCGCGTCATCATCCGCACCTCGCTGTCGAACAACGTGCCGCAGATCGTTGCCGACCTGCGCTCGATCAAGCAGATCGCGCTCAATATCCTGTCGAATGCCATTCGCTTCACGCCGGCCGGCGGGCAGATCGTGGTGTCCACCGCCTATGAGGCAAACGGCAGCGTCGTGCTGCGCATCCGCGATACCGGCGTCGGCATGACGCGCAGCGAGCTGGATCAGGCGATGAAGCCCTTCCGGCAGGTTACGACGGGTTCGCGCAAGCGTGGCGACGGCACCGGCCTCGGCCTGCCGCTCACCAAGGCAATGGTCGATGCCAATCGGGCAAATTTCGCAATCAGCTCGACGCCAAACGAGGGCACGCTGGTGGAAGTGATTTTCCCCTCACCGCGCGTGTTGGCAGATTGAGCCGATTGGTCTAGAGCATTCTGGCCTTTCTCCGAAACGCGAGAATGCTTCACCTGTTCGTTTTAGCGCAATTCGCGGCACGCAAAACCGCTTCGCACTTTTGCTGAAATTGCTCTAAACCGGCTGAAACGCCTTACGGCGCTCCCGCCTTGCGTGGGAATGCCGCACCGCCGAGGTAGTGCCTTGCAGGTCCCGTCCGAAAGCGCGCCGGCGCGCGCCCAGCGCCGTTTTGGCGCAGCCCGCCATCCGCTCCTGTCTGCCGCCGCCGTGCTGGCGGCTGTCATCGTGCTGATGCCGGCAATCGCCATCGTCGTGATCGCGGCGACGGGAGGCACCGATACCTGGCCTCATCTCCTCAGCAACGTCATACCGCGCGCCACGCTGCGCACACTCATTCTACTGGCCGGCGTCGGCACGATCACGGCGATCGTCGGCGTCGTGACGGCCTGGCTGGTGGCGAGCTGCGACTTTCCAGGCCGCCGGCTGCTCTCCGGCCTGCTCGTGCTGCCACTCGCCATTCCCGCCTATCTCGGCGCCTATGCCTTTGCGGAATTCTTCTCCTTCACCGGGCCGGTGCAGACGGCCTACCGCGCGCTTTTCGGTTTCCAGACGAGCCGCGACTACTGGTTTCCGGAGGTGCGCACCACCGGCGGCGCCATGCTGGTCCTGTCCAGCGTGCTCTATCCCTATATCTACCTCGCCGCCCGCTCGATGTTCCTGATGCAGGGCCGGACGGCGGCGGATGTGGCGCGCACGCTGGGTGCCGGGCCGCTGAAAGTCTTCGCAAGAATCCAGATCCCCATGGCGCGGCCGGCGATCATGGTGGGATTGACGCTCGTCGCCATGGAAACGCTGAACGATATCGGCGCGGTCGAATATCTCGGCGTGCAGACGCTCACCTTCTCGATTTTCGATACCTGGCTCAACCGCGGCAGTCTGGCCGGCGCGGCGCAGATCGCCTGCGTCATGCTGCTTTTCGTCATCTGCCTGATGATGGTCGAGCGCGCCGCCCGCCGCCGGCAGCGTTTCACCAGCCAGAAGACGACGGCGGCGGTGCACGATTCCATACGCCTCAGACTTCACGGTTGGAAGAAATGGGCCGCAAGTGGCGCCTGCCTGCTGCCGCCCGTCATCGGCTTTGCCATTCCTGTCTTCGTGCTCGGCGGCTATGCGGTGCGCCGGCTGGACCAGTTCGCCTCGACGCGGCTGCTTTCCGCGCTCTGGCAAAGCCTGCTCGTCTCGGGCTCGACGGCCCTCGCCGCGGTGCTGCTCGCCTTCCTGCTTGCCTATGCCGCCCGCTCGACGCGCTCCCGGCTGATCGCTGCCGCCGGGCGCTTCGCATCCTTCGGCTACGGCGTTCCGGGCACGGTGCTGGCCATGGGGGTGCTCATTCCCCTCGCCACGTTCGACAATGCGTTCGATGGCTTTTTGCGCGCACATGTCGGCATCTCGACTGGCCTGCTGCTTTCCGGCACAGGCTTCGCCATCATCTATGCCTGCACGGTCCGTTTCCTGACGATGGCGGAGGGCACGATCGATGCGGGCTTCCACAAGCTCTCGCCCCATCTCGACATGGCCGCCCGCACCCTTGGGCGCACCAGCGGACAAACGCTCTGGAGCGTGCTGCTGCCGATGATGCGGCCGGCGACGCTGACGGCCGCTCTCCTCGTCTTCATCGAGACGATGAAGGAACTGTCGGCGACGATCATGCTGCGGCCGTTCAATTTCAATACGCTCGCCACCCTCGTCTACGAGGACGCTTCGCGGGCGAAAGTGGAGGATGCGGGCGTGCCCGCCATCATCATCGTGGCGGTCGGGCTCATTCCCGTCTTCCTCGTCTCGCGCTCCCTCGAGCGGAAAAACGGTTAAAAAAAGAGGGCGGCAAAAGCCGCCCCGATAGGTTAATGCTGCCCAACGAAAGCGAAGGTGAACGGCTTCATGCCATCGGGGTCGGGTGCGACCAGAACACCCTCCATCGGGCGCGCTCAAGTTGACACGACTTTGCGTCGTTCCGGCTTAACAAATCCTTACCCGACCGGTTTCGGCACAAACCTTTTGTTCACAACTTCGCGAGCCTGGTTAATGCAGTCGGTTAGGGAGACGTTAACGCCGGTGGCGTTCACGATTTCAGAGCCTCCAGATCGGCGAAGAAGTCCAGCGCCTCGGGATTGGCGAGCGCCTCCTTGTTCTTTACCGGTCGGCCGTGCACGACCTCGCGCACCGCAAGCTCGACGATCTTTCCGGATTTGGTACGGGGTATATCCGCGACCTGAATGATCTTTGCCGGCACATGACGCGGCGAGGCACCCGTGCGGATTTTGGTCTTGATCGTCTTTTCCAGCGCCGCGTCCAGCACCGTGCCGGGCGCGAGGCGCACGAAGAGCACGACGCGCACGTCGTCGTCCCAGTCCTGGCCGATGCAGAGGGCCTCGAGGACCTCGTCCAGTTGTTCGACCTGGTTGTAGATTTCCGCGGTGCCGATGCGCACGCCGCCGGGGTTCAGCGTTGCATCCGAGCGGCCATGGATGATGATGCCGTCATGGCTCGTCCATTCGGCGAAATCGCCATGGCACCAGGTATTGTCGAAGCGCTCGAAATAGGCGGCGCGATATTTTTCGCCCTCCGGGTCGTTCCAGAACATGACCGGCATGGAAGGGAAGGCCCTGGTGCAGACGAGTTCCCCCTTTTCGCCACGCACCGGGTGACCGTCCTCGTTCCAGACATCCATGGCCAGGCCGAGGCCAGGCCCCTGGATCTCGCCGCGCCAGACCGGCCGGAGCGGAATGCCAAGCACGAAGCAGGAGACGATGTCCGTGCCGCCGGAGATGGAAGCGAGCTGCACGTCCGGCTTGATGCCCTCGTAGACGAAGGTGAAGCCCTCAGGCGAAAGCGGCGAACCTGTCGAGGTGAGCAGGCGCAGGCTGGAGAGGTCGTGCGTCGTGTGCGGCGTGAAGCCGCCCTTGCGCACGGCGTCGATATATTTGGCCGACGTGCCGAAGACCGCGAACTTTTCGGCCTGCGCATAGTCGAACAGCACATTGCCGTCGGGATGGAACGGAGACCCATCGAACAGGCAGAGCGTGGCGCCGACCGCGAGACCGGAGACCAGCCAGTTCCACATCATCCAGCCGCAGGTCGTGAAATAGAACAGCCGGTCGCCCTCGACGAGCCCGCAATGCAGGCGATGCTCCTTCAGGTGCTGCAGCAGCGTGCCGCCGGCCGAATGCACGATGCATTTTGGCACGCCGGTCGTGCCGGAGGAGAACAGGATATAGAGCGGATGACGGAAAGGGAGCTGCGCGAAGGTCAGTGGCTTCGCCTCGTACGGCGCCGTCAACGCTTCGAGCGAGCGGCCATCGGCAAGCGACGCGGCAAGCGCTTCGGCATCGCCGGCATAATGCACCACGAGGACCGGCACGCCGAGCTTGCCGGCCACCGCCTGCACCTTGGCGGACACATCCTGGAGCTTGCCGGCATACCAGTAGGCATCGCACGTGATAAAGAGTTTGGGTTCGATCTGGCCGAAGCGATCAAGGACGCCCTGCTCGCCGAAATCGGGCGAACAGGAGGACCAGATAGCCCCCAGCGAGGCGGCAGCGAGCATGCAGGCAATCGTTTCCGGCATGTTCGGCATCATCGCGGCAACACGATCGCCCTCACCTATGCCGAGTGCTGCGAAGGCCTGCTGCAGCTTCGAGACGCGAGCGCTGAGCTCATCCCAGGACCAGCGATAGGAGACCTTGTCTTCACCGCGGAAGACGATCGCATCGCCAGAACCGGTTGTTTTCAGGAGGTTTTCTGCAAAATTCAGCTGACCCTCGGGGAAGAAGCGCGCTTCCAGCATGCCTTCACCGTTTTCGAGCGCCACGTTCCCCTTCGCGCCGATGACGCCACACTCGTCCCAGACGGCAGTCCAGAAGGCAGCGCGATCTTCCACCGACCAGGCGTGAAGATCATCAAAGGTTCTGAAGTCGCGTCCCGCGGCCTGGCCGGCGGTCTTCATGAATCGGGCCATCGGGCTTTTTGTCAGGATTTCGGCCGAAGGTTCCCACAGGGGCTTTTCTGACGTCATGCTGTCCTCCACTCCATCGCACTTCGTATAGCATGTTGCGCCGCAGTATAAAGCGGCGAACGCCGGTTCGCGCCGTTGCCGAACGCAATTCCGCCATGGCGCCATTTGATTTCTTGGCCCCAAGCGCCTATCCCCGTTCGCCTGTATAAATGTGACTGCTGCCGGCCAAGGACCTGCATCCGAATGATCCTTTCCCGTTTTTTCCAATCGCGGCATCTGGTGCTGGGTTTCCTTGCGATCGTGGCCCTCTTTGTGGCGGTACGCGTCGGTTTTCCGTTCCTCGTCCAGACGGATACGGTCCGCCGGGAAATCGGGGAAACGCTGGAGGCCTGGACGGGTGCTGACGTCAAGATCGGGCGTGAGGCGGAGTTTTCCTTCTGGCCCTATCCACGCGTGACGATCGGCAGCGTGCACATCGTCGATCCGCAGGCGCAAGCAGGCAACAGGGAGCTCGCCTCCATCGAGAGCCTTTCGGCAAGCTTCGACCTCTTCGGCGCGGTGCGCGGCAAGCCGCTCTTCAGCGATTTCGATCTTGTGCGGCCGACGATCCACATTGGCTGGAACGCCGACGGCACGTTCAACTGGCGCCACAGCGGATGGCTGATACAGGCGATCGATGCCACCGCCTCCGCGGCTGAGGGGCAGGCGACACCCGAGCTGCCCGCTGAACGCATCGGCGCGATCAACGTGGTCGACGGGACCATTGAAGTGAAGCGCGAGAACGGCGGCGCGCCGTTCCGGATCTCCGACATCAACGGCGATATCGGCTGGGCATCCCTCCGGCGGCCGCTCGACCTGACACTGTCCGGCATCGTCAATGGCGAGATGACGCGCTGGACCTTCTATTGCGACCAGCCGCTGGCGCTTCTCGCCGGGCGCAATGCCACGGTGCGCACAAATCTGTCCGCCGATCCGACAACATTGAATTTCGAAGGCCTCGCCAACCTTTCCAGGAACGCCTTCGTCTCCGGCAACCTGTTGCTCTCCACGCCATCGCTGGGTCACCTGCTGGCCTGGCAGGGCAAGGAGATCCCCTCGGTCGGCAATATGGGCCAGGTGACGGTGGAGGCGAAGGTGGCGACGGCCGGTTATTCGGCAAAGCTCGAACAGCTCAAGCTGACGCTCGCCAATGCACAAGCGACCGGCGTGCTGGACGTCAACATGCCGCCGGACGGCGTGCCGCAAATGGGCGGCACGCTCGCCTTCGATCACATCGACCTGCGTGCCTTCCTGACCGCCTTCGCACCAGGCGCCGAGCAGAGTACAGCAAACATCGATACCGCCTTCGTTCACCAATTCGGCATGGACCTCAGGCTATCGGCCAAGACGGCGGATTTTGCGCCCTTCTCCCTGCAGGACCTTGCAGCCGGCATGCGCATCGAGAACGGCCGCGCCTCCTTCGACGTCGGCGACAGCACGTTGCTGGGCGGGCGGGCGACCGGGCGGATCTCGCTTTCCGAACAGGGCTTCCGCGGCGGCGGCCGCTTGCAGATGTCGCTCAGCGACGTGGATATCGGCGCGATCGTCAGCACACTTGCCTTGCCGGGGCCGTTGCCGTCAGGACGCGGTTCTGCGGATTTCGAGCTTTCGACGGAGCGGCCGCTCTGGGCAACGACGCCGTCGGATGTGTCTGGCCAGTTCCGCCTGCGCATGGGGCCGGGGACGCTCACCCATTTCAACCGGCAGGCCTTCGAGGAACGCGCCGCGCAAAATGCCTTCTTCAACTTCTCCGAAGCAGCGGACGGATCGTTCGATTTCGTGCGGGCCGATGTGGAAGCCAAGCTCGACCGCGGTCTTGCGGAACTGACCAAAGCGGAAATCGAGGGCAACGAGAAGCTCTTGACGCTTTCGGGCATGATTCCCTACCGCAGCGGCAGCGTGGCGCTCGCCGGCTCGCTCGCCGATCGGCCACAGGCGGATGCGTCCGCCGTCGTCAATCCGTCGGTCAGCTTCTTCGTCGGCGGCTCCTGGCCGGAACCGGTGATCTCGCCGATTTCCATCCTGACGGGGCAGCAGCCCCGCCAGTAGTTCTCTGACAGATATCAGCGACCGGCGAAGGCCGCCTGCTCATCCCTGACGCGCTGCACCTCGCGCCGCTTCGTCATGATCGAAGCAATGATGACACCGATGGCGACGAAGCCGATGAGCAGCGTGCAGGCCGCGTTGATCTCCGGCGTCACGCCGAGGCGCACCTGGCTGTAGATCTTCATGGGCAGCGTCGTTGCACCGGGGCCGGAGGTGAAGCTCGAGATGACGAGGTCGTCGAGCGACAGCGTCAACGCCAGCATCCAGCCCGACAGCACGGCCGGCGCGATGATCGGCAGCGTCACCTCGAGGAAGGTTTTCACCGGGGTAGCGCCGAGATCCATCGCCGCCTCCTCGACCGAGCGATCGAAGGACAGCAGGCGCGACTGAACCACCACCGTCACAAAGCACATGCTGAAGGTGATATGCGCGAGCGTCACCGTCACGAAGCCACGATCGAAGCCGATGGCGACGAAGAGCAGCAACAGTGACAGGCCGGTGATGACTTCCGGCATGACGAGCGGCGCATAGACCATGCCGGAGAACAGCAGACGACCGCGAAAGCGCGTGTAGCGGGTGAGCGCCAGCGCCGCCATGGTGCCAAGGGCCGTCGCGATGGTGGCGGAGAGCAGCGCCACGCGCACCGTCACCCAGGCCGCATCCATGAGGCCCTGGTTGTTGAACAGCGAGACATACCACTTCGTCGAGAAACCGCCCCAGACCGTCACGAGCTTCGACTCGTTGAACGAGAAGACGACCAGCAGCACGATCGGCAGGTAGAGAAAGGCGAAACCGAGAACGACGGAAACGATGTTGAAACGGGACCAGCTGTTCATGGTTCTACCTCCCCTGCTCTTCGGCCTTGGCCTGCGCATTCTGGAAGAACACGATGGGCACGACCAGAATGAGAAGCAGGATGGTGGCGACGGCGGCCGAGACCGGCCAGTCGCGGTTTGCGTTGAATTCGTTCCACAGCGTCTTGCCGATCATCAGCGTCTGCGATCCACCGAGCAGGTCGGGGATGACGAACTCGCCGACGGCCGGGATGAAGACGAGCATGCAGCCCGCAACGACACCGGGAATGGAGAGCGGGAAGGTTATCTTCCAGAACGCCGAGATCTGCGGGCAGCCGAGATCCTGCGCGGCCTCGATCAGCGTGTTGTCCATCTTTTCCAGCGCGGAATAGAGCGGCAACACCATGAAGGGCAGGTAGGAATAGACGATGCCGATATAGATCGCCCAGTTGGTCCCGAGAATGATCAGCGGCTGGTCGATGACGCCGATGCTCAGCAGGAACTGGTTGAGCAGGCCTTCCGGTTTCAGGATCGCAATCCAGGCATAGACGCGGATCAGGAAGCTCGTCCAGAACGGCAGGATGACGAGCATGAGGAGCGTCGGGCGCAAGGTGCGCGGCGCCTGTGCCATGCCATAGGCGATGGGGTAGCCGATGAGCAGCGTTATGAGGGTCGAAACACCCGCGATCCACAGGCTCGACAGATAGGCGTTCATATAGAGCGCATCTTCGGTCAGCCAGACGTAGTTTGCGAAACTGAACTGCCCGATGTTCGCGAAGAAGCCGGAAAGACCGTCCGCCAGCGCGAAGACCGGCTCATAGGGCGGCTGGGCGATGGCGGTGGTCGAGAGAGAGATGCGGAAGACGATGAAGAAGGGAATGAGGAAGAAGAACAGCAGCCACGCATAGGGAAGGATAATGACAAGGCGGCTGAAGATGGCGGAGCCGAGCTTGTTCATCGGTCAATCCTTCAAGACGACGCCGGCGGTTTCGCCGAAGGAGACCCAGACCTTCTCGTCATAGGCGATCGGATCCTCGACCTCACGCTGGGCATTCAGCATGGAGGCCTTCACCACCTTGCCGCTGCCGAGCTTGACGTAGAAGACCGTCATGTCGCCGAGATAGCCGATGTCCCAGATCTCACCCTGGGCCGCGTTGACGGAAGCGTCGGTCGGGGCTGCCCGCGTGACCCTCATCTTTTCCGGCCGGATGGCGAAGCCTGCGGCACTGCCCGTCGTCGGACCGTTCGCCGTTGCGGTGCGAACGGTAAAGCCCTCGTTGACGGCAAGCTCGATCTTGCCGTTGCCGTTGGCCGAAACCTTGCCGTCGAGGATGTTCACGTCGCCGATGAAGTCCGCCACGAACCGGGAGTTCGGCGCCTCGTAGATTTCCGCCGGCGTCGCCACCTGAACGACCTTGCCGTGGCTCATCACCGCGATGCGGTCCGCCATGGTCATCGCCTCCTCCTGGTCGTGCGTCACGACGACGAAGGTGAGGCCGAGTTCCTGCTGCAGGTCCATCAGCTCGAACTGGGTTTCCTCGCGCAGCTTCTTGTCGAGTGCGCCGAGCGGTTCGTCGAGCAGCAGCACTTTCGGGCGCTTGGCGAGCGAGCGGGCCAGCGCCACGCGCTGGCGCTGGCCCCCGGAGAGCTGGTGCGGCTTGCGCTTGGCGAACTGTTCGAGTTTCACGAGCTTCAGCATCTGCGTGACGCGCTCGGCGATCTCGTTCTTCGGCATGCCGTCCTGACGCAGGCCGAAGCCGATATTGCTCTCCACCGTCATGTGCGGGAAGAGCGCATAGGACTGGAACATCATGTTGACCGGCCGCTTGTAGGGCGGGATGCCGGCAATGTCCTGGCCGTCGAGGATGATTTCGCCGGAGGTCGGCCGCTCGAAGCCGGCGAGCATGCGCAAAAGCGTGGACTTCCCGCAGCCGGAGGCACCGAGGAGCGCAAAGAACTCGCGGTGATAGATGTTGAGGGTGAGATCATCGACGGCAGTGAAATCGCCGAACTTCTTCGTGACATTGCGGAACGTGATGTATGGTTTTGCGTCCGGATCCGTCCACGGCGCGAAGGAACGACGGATATTGCCGAGAGATTTCATTGCCTGTCCCCATCTCTTTTATTGGCAGTCAAAATGAAATTGCCCGGAAGCATCTTCCGGGCAATTCATCCTAGACCGGTTATTGGCCGGTCACGATTTTGGTCCACGCCCGTGTGAACAGGCGCTGCGTTTTGGCGTCCAGCGTGGTGTTGGTGAAGAGTTTCGCCATTGTCGCTTCATCCGGATAGATCGTCGTGTCCTTGATGATCTCTTCCGGCATGACCGCCTGCGCGGCCTTGTTGCCATTGGCATAGTGGATGTAGGTCGATGCCTTGGCGATAACTTCCGGGCGCATCATGTAGTCGAGGAAGGCGTGGGCTTCCTCGACATGCGGTGCATCGGACGGGATCGCCATCTGGTCGAACCACATCTGCGTGCCTTCCTTCGGAATCACGTAACCGACTTCGACGCCGTTCTTGGCTTCTTCGGCACGGTCGCGGCCCTGGAAGATATCACCCGACCAGCCGACGGCGATGCAGATGTCGCCGTTCGCGAGGCCGTTGATGAACTCCGACGAATGGAACTTGCGCACGAAGGGGCGGATCTTCTGGAGCGCTTCCTCGGCCTTGGCGAGATCGGCCGGGTCATGGCTGTCCGGGTTGACTCCCAGATAGGCGAGCGTCACCGGAATGATGTCGGTGGGCGAATCGAGCAGGTTGATGCCGCAATCCTTGAGCTTTTCAGCGTTTGCCGGATCGAAGATCACGTTCCAGCTGTCGATCGTATCCGTGCCGAGGGCTTCCTTGATCTTGGCCTTGTTATAGCCGATGCCGATCGTGCCCCACATGTAGTTGATCGAGTATTCGTTGCCCGGGTCGAACGGCTGCATACGGGTTGCAACCATGTCCCACATGTTCTTGAGGTTCGGCAGCTTCGACTTGTCGAGCTTCTGGTAGACGCCGGCCGAAATCTGGCGCTGCAGGAACGTGTTGGTCGGCACGACGACATCGTAGCCCGTACCGCCGGCGAGAAGCTTCGTCTCAAGGATCTCGTTCGAATCATAGACGTCGTAGACGACCTTGATGCCGGTTTCCTTGGTGAAATCGTCAATAATCGAGGAGTCGATATAATCCGACCAGTTGTAGACGTTAACGACTTTTTCCTGCGCCAGCGCACCGCCGGCACCAAATAGTGCCACAGCAGCGGCAGTCGCTAAAAGAGTACGCCTTACCATTGATTTATCTCCCAGTTTTTTCGCGGGCCTATAAGTTCGTATGAAGAACAGTCGCCGATTATGGTTGTTTTTCGAGAGGCGACAAGCTGCATTCTACTCAAACAAAGGCTGAATTTTGATATCACATTGTTCCCATTCCTATCATATTTGAAGCCCTATCGGCGAAGGAAAGCAAGTAGAAATTTACTGGAAGTCGAAAAGGCTCAAGCCCGCGACCATTTCATCAAGCCCCACCGGCCGCGTGACGGGTGGTTCGGCGCGAGCAAGACAGCCCTGGCGCTCGCACAGCCGACAGGCCGTGCCGACCGCGACGGCACCGTCCCGCCGCACCGCTTCGGCATAGACCGTCTCCTCCGCATGAGCCGCGTCGCAGCCGAGAAGAAGTGCGGTACGGCGCACCCGCTCGGCAAAGGCGCCCTGCGGCCCTTCCAGCGTCCGCGACACCGTCAGGAAGGCGCCGCCGTCCGGCATCTCGACACGATCGACGAGGATCTGCCCCGGCTGGGAAAAGGCGGAATGCACGCCGAGCTTCGGACAGCCGCCGCCGAAGCGGGCCTGCGGAAACCCTTGCGCGCCTGCGCGGCGAAAACGATGGCCGGCATTGTCGATTTCCAACATGAAAAAGGGTACGCCCACCTTGCCGGGCCGCTGCAGCATGGTGAGCCGGTTCGCCGCCTGCTCATAGGAGACGCCGAAGCGCGACCGCAGCACGTCGACATCATAACGGGCACGCTGCGCCGCCGTATGAAAGGCCTCGTAGGGCATCATCAGAGCATGCGCGGCGTAGCGCGCCAGCTCGAAGCGGGCGATGCGCTTGGCCTCCGCCGTCGAGAAGGCGAGCAGGTTCAGCTCGGCGAAAATCTCGTCCTGCAGGGCGAGCTGCACGGTCTCCATGGCGATCTCGCGCATCTGGTCGAAGGGCGACAGGCGCTCGGACAGGAAGAGGCGCATCGAGTGCCGGTCGAAGCGGCGGCGCAGGTTCGGCATGGTGTGGACGGGAAGCAGGCGCACCACGACGCCGTGCTCCTTGCGCAGCCACCCCTTCAGCGCCGATGCGAGGTCGTCGCCCGGCGCAAGGGCTGCATGAAACCGCTCGGCCGCCTCGTCGATCGCGCCGAAATAGTTGGGGCGCCCCTCCAGCTTGTCACGCACCTCGTCCATCGGCAGCAACGTGCCGGACAGCGTCGTCGCATGGCCTTCGCGGGCAAGCAGGTCGGCGAGGTCGGTGAGGCGCGCGGCCTGCTCGCGATAGGCGCGGTAGAGTTTTAAAATGCCGCTCGCGACATTCGGCGCGGCATCGGCGATTTCCACCAGCTCATGATCACCCGGCAGCTCGCCAGCGAGCAGCGGGTCGGCAAAGACCTCGCGCAGCTGGCGGGCATTGCCGGCGCTTTCGCCCTGAAGCTCGTCGAGGTCCACCTTGTAGACGGAGGCAAGCCGCAGCAGCAGCTGCACCGTCAGCGGTCGCTGGTTGCGTTCGATGAGGTTCAGGTAGGACGGCGAGATCGACAGGCCCTCGGCCATGGCCGTCTGGGTCAGGCCGAGCGTGTTGCGGATGCGCCGGACTTTCGGGCCGGCAAAAATCTTGTTCTCCGCCATATGTCAAATCCTTTACACCGGCGAACCACCGAGAGAATTTACAAGATTTACTTTTTTACAGATCCTCCTTGTCAAAGACAAGACATCGTTACTCGATTATCGCCTTGATTTTCCGGTTTTCTCTCGCCGAATTGTGCGGTGCGATGTAAATACTGTCACATGAAATCGGGCGGAAAGAAACGGACACCCGATCCTGAGACACAGTACCGGAGGACATTATGACTGATTTTTACAATCTCGTTCCGAGCGCGCCAAAAGGCCGGTTCGATGGCATCGAGCGCCCCTATACGGCCGAGACGGTCGAAAAGCTGCGCGGCTCTGTCCAGATCCGGCACACGCTGGCCGAAAACGGCGCGAACCGGTTGTGGAAACTCATCCACGAGGAAGACTTCGTCAACGCGCTCGGCGCGCTCTCCGGCAACCAGGCCATGCAGATGGTTCGCGCCGGTCTGAAGGCGATCTACCTCTCCGGCTGGCAGGTTGCTGCCGACGCCAACACGGCGTCCGCCATGTATCCCGACCAGTCGCTCTATCCGGCCAATGCCGCACCGGAGCTTGCCAAGCGCATCAACCGCACGCTCCAGCGTGCCGACCAGATCGAAACGGCGGAAGGCAACGGCCTTTCGGTCGACACCTGGTTCGCGCCGATCGTTGCCGATGCGGAAGCCGGCTTCGGTGGCCCGCTCAACGCCTTCGAGATCATGAAGGCCTTCATCGAGGCAGGCGTTGCCGGTGTTCACTTCGAAGACCAGCTCGCATCGGAAAAGAAGTGCGGCCATCTCGGCGGCAAGGTTCTGATCCCGACCGCGGCGCATATCCGCAACCTTGATGCCGCGCGCCTTGCCGCCGACGTCATGGGCACCTCGACGCTGGTCGTCGCCCGCACCGATGCCGAGGCCGCAAAACTGCTCACCTCCGATATCGACGAGCGCGACCAGCCCTTCGTCGACAGGGACAAGGGCCGCACGGTCGAGGGTTTCTACCAGGTCAAGAACGGCATCGAGCCGTGCATTGCCCGCGCCATCGCCTATGCACCGCATTGCGACCTGATCTGGATGGAAACCGGCAAGCCCGACCTCGAACAGGCCCGCAAGTTCGCCGAAGCGGTGCACAAGGTCCATCCCGGCAAGCTGCTCGCCTACAATTGCTCGCCCTCGTTCAACTGGAAAAAGAACCTGGACGACGCGACGATCGCCAAGTTCCAGCGCGAGCTGGGCGCGATGGGCTACAAGTTCCAGTTCATCACGCTCGCCGGCTTCCACCAGCTGAATTTCGGCATGTTCGAACTAGCACGCGGCTACAAGGACCGTCAGATGGCGGCCTATTCGGAGCTGCAGGAGGCGGAATTCGCCGCCGAGGTCAACGGCTACACCGCGACCAAGCACCAGCGCGAAGTCGGCACCGGTTATTTCGATGCCGTCTCCATGGCCATCACCGGCGGCCAGTCCTCGACCACCGCCATGCATGAATCGACCGAGCACGAACAGTTCCGCCCGGCCGCCGAGTAACCCGACCCGTCAACCTTCAAGAACCCCGATTAAAAGAGGAGAAATGCCATGACAGTCCAGACCCGCGTCAAGGAACGAGCCGAAGAGCAGGCTTCCGCCATGACCTCCGACCAGCAGGCCATGATCCGCATGGTTGCCAACGACCTGCACCGCCTCAACCAGTCCGTCATGAAGGCGGTCGAGGCCGGTGTTTCGGTGGAGCTCGTCCGCTCCGCCCGCCACCATGGTGGCGAAGGCAACTGGGGCGACCTGCTGATCCCGGTCATCGTGACGCAGGGTCGCGGCTGACAAGGCATATCCAGTCAAAGAAAATCCCCGGCGTTCCCTGCGCCGGGGATTTTTCGTGTCCAAGCCCTCCGTGCGGTGAGCCGCAAGGAGGCGTGTCTTTCGGCGTTATACGGCAGCCGCCGCCGCTTCGTCGATCAGGGCTGCGACTTCGGCCGGATGCGAGGCAAGCGAGGCGTGGCTGGCCTGCAATGTGATAATCTTGCGCGGGTTCATCCGCTCGGCCATGCGCTTCTGGTTCTCGGGATTGATCATGCGGTCCTCGCTGGAAAGCTGGTACCAGACCGGCTTCTTTTTCCAGGCAGGATCCGTCACGGTGTCACCGAAAGTGTTGGCGATCGGCGCCTTTTGGGACGCCGCCATCACCAGGCTCTCATCTGCCGTCAAATCCTGGCAGAAGCTCTCGTGAAACTTGTCGTATTTGATCCAGAGGTAACCGTCGCTGTCCGGCGCGAGGTTGGCGATCGCGGCCGGTGGAAACACCTGGCTGATCGCGCCGGGGCTTTCGCCTGCATCGGGTGCGAAAGCCGCAATATAGACGAGGCCCACGACATTCGGCAGATCGCCGGCCTCGGTGATGACCGCGCCACCGTAGGAATGGCCGACCAGGAGAACAGGCCCCTCCTGCTGTTTGACCATCTTGCGCGTGCGCTCGGCATCGTCCTTGAGCGAGGTCAGCGGCATCTCGACCGCACGAACCTTGTCATATCCCTTGCGGGAAAGCTCGATGATCACCTTGCTCCAATGCGCTGCCCCGCCCCAGAATCCATGAACGAGAACGACCGTTGGTTTAGCACTCATTGCTGAGACCTCCTAAATTGCTGTCTCGATTGCATTTTTCTCCGAGACGCGCGGCATTCCACCGAGTGATCGTCGCACCATCCCAAGCCAATTTTATTGCACTCGGCGGAGGGGTTAGCAAATGTCATATTCGTGACTTGAAATAGGCCCGGCCGCGGTTGGCACAGGCAAATCCGACCAACACGAAGACCTCCTTCGATACTGGAGATTTCCTTTATGTGCGGCTCGGCCGCTTACCGGCGAAAAGATCGGCGTGGCTTTTCAAGAGCCGAAACAGCCGGTCGGAGACCGTACGGATATCGCGCCGATGCCTATCCTCATTGTTGGCGACGATCCATTGCTGGTGGCGCAGCTCCCGGATTTCCTCCCCGGCCCTTTCCAGGCCTGGATCCAGATCACCGACGAAACACGGTAGCACCGCCTGCCCTGCCCCGGCACGCACGAGATCGAGCAGCGAGCGCGGGCGGCTGACGAGCACGGCGATCGCGCCGCCCATGCGGTCATGCGGCCAGCGCAGATAGGCGGAGACCGCATCGTCTTCCGACACCGCGAGCCAGCGGCCGGCAAGGGTTTCGTCTGAATTCTTCCGCCGATAGGCCGCATAGGCCACATCGCCGGCGGGCCGACTGATCAGGCTCGGCTCCGTCGGCTCGACGGCCCGGATGCCGACATCCACCTCGCGGTGCGCGAGCGTCGCCCGGCGCTCGGAAACCGACAGGTCGAGGCGGAAGGGATCACGCTCGGTGCAGATCGCCGAGATGTTCTCGCAGATAAGCCAGGTCACCCAGGTGCCGGCCATCAGCCGCACGGTGCTCGCGCCCTGCCCCTCCTGCCGCCAGCTTTCCACGCCACGGGCGATGGACTCCATCGCTTGCAATTTCTCGAACAACGCCTGCCCTTCGCCTGTCAGCCGATAGCCGGTCTGGCTGCGCAAAAAGAGCGGCCGCCCCATCGCCTCTTCCAATTGCAGCACACGCCGGCCCACCGTCGCGGGGCTGAGGCCCGAAACCTGCGCGGCACCGGTCAGCCCGCCATGACGGGCAACCTCCAGGAAGATACGATAGGAATCCCAGGACATGTCTTTCATCAATGAAAAACATAGCCCGGTTTTTGCTGTTCGTGAATGCGAGTTTGAAGGGTAACTTCACCGCGTCCACCACGGCGCCAACGACGCCGTCAAACCCAGACAGCAGCCATGAAGCGCCCTCCCGGCGCCACGGTTTGCTGTTGCCTAATCAAAGGAGGACAGAGATGCAGGATATGTACGGCCTTGCCATCCTTTTCGAGCTTTCTCAAAAAGACGGCCGCCACAAACACGAATTCGATCATCTGCGCGAAACGCCGCCGCTGCGGACACGTTTCTTCCGGTTTCTGCGGGCTTTTCGCCTATCGAAAACAGTCAAGGGCCCGGAGTGACCGGGCCCTTGACAAGCATTCAGGGTCGCCGGCAGCCTATTTCAACGCTCTCGGCATTTCCCCGGCCTGGTAGAATGAGACGATCTGACCGTCGGGATCGCGAAAGTCGGCGAACCAGCCGCCCGGCGCCTCCGAGACTGGCGTGACGATTTCGACGCCGGCGGAAGCCAGCCGCTCGATCAGCGTGTCGATGCCGCCATCGGCCAGGCCGAAGACCACGTTGGGCGTGTTGCCGGGTTTCGGGTCGCCCTTGAAGACCATCAGGTCGACCTCCTGGCCGATCTTGGTCATGAGATAGGCGCTGCCGTCCTCCTCATCGTAGCGTTCGAACTGGATGCCGAGATGGTCGCGGTAGAATGCGCGTGTGCGCTCGATATCGGCGACGTTGAAGATGATCGTTACGCCGTTGAAGTTCAGGTTCATGGAATTCTCCTTCTGTTGCACAGGCTAGTTGCCGTCGCCGGGCAAAACGTGATCGCGCTTTGAAAAGAAAATCGGAATGCCGTCCGGATCGCGAATGGCAAAGGCACGCGACGCGTGGGGATGAAGCACCGATCTCAGGGAACGGCGCGCAGGACCATCTCCCGCCGCCGGCAGAAACTCCTCAAAAAGAGCAGCCTCCCCACCAAAGGCATCGAAGGCCTTGCGCAATCCGCTGAGACGCTGGCGAAACGCCACGTCGCTTAGGCCGATCAGGTGCGTGATTTCCGCCCGGTCGAGGCCAAGGTTCACCAGAAGTGCCACGACACGCTGTGCAGGCGGCAGCGACGACATGAACTCTTGAGAGAGCCGGGGCGGCGCATTCGGCACCACGTTCGGGGTGTCCCAGGCGGTTTCGCGCGCCCGCCTCCGCACCGCAGTTCGCGCGACGAAACGCGCATGGTTACGGATGGCACCCTTCGCCCAGGCCACGAAACCCGGATCCGTGATCCTCCGCCCGCCTGCGACCGCCTGTAACAGCACGTCCTGCACCAGATCATCTGCCTCGTGATCGACGCGGCTGTGCCGGCTCGCACAATGTCGCAGCGTGGCCAATATCGTGTTGTGCGTCATTTCAACCACCGGGCCGGCATAGCGCGGTTTTGCATGACCAAACCCGGCATCCGCTCAATCAATCGGCCGTTCGATCCGCAAGGTGAACGATGCTTCTTCTCCGCGCTCAGCCTTGAACCCCATATAGAGCTCAATGCGAAATTCGCCGTCGCGATGAAGGGTGTCGCCCCAATCCGGCCCGTCCGCCCAGCCATCATAGATGGGATCGCGCTCATTCGGGCTATAGACATTGAAGGCGCAGCACTTGCTGCTGGCCGAGAGCGAAACGGCCAATATATCATAGGATTGCGCCTGGAAGAGATAGTTTACGGTGTCCGCGGCCTTGATCCGGCCCGTCACCTCTACCGGCTGCCCCAACGGAACATCGATCCTCTCGATCGTTTCGATCGCGGTCGGATGAGCCTCTGGAAAGGCGACATATTTACCACGCCGTAGCACCTGCACTCCTCCCGGCTGTCTTGATCTGTCGCAACATCGAAGTCGCGGCAGGTCAGATTACGCATTTCGGGCGCGGCTGCCAGAGCTGCCGCGCCCGAAATACGATACGGTCTGTCAGGCCGCGCGATAGACCGCCGGCTCGTCCGCCTCCAGGCGGAACTGCTCGACCAGCATCATCAGCGTGTCGGCATCGCCTGCAAGCTTGCGGCTGGCGGCCGTCGTCAGGTCCACCATCGAGGCGTTCTGCTGGGTCATCTGGTCCATCTGGTTGACGGAGCCGTTGACCTCGGCGAGTGCTGCCGCCTGGTCGCGGCTGGCGGTTGCCATCATGTCGACATGCTGGCTGACGGTGACGATCTGCTGGCTGATCGAGGCGAGCACCGAGCCGGTCTCCTGCACGAGGTGCGAACCGGCTTTGACCTCTTTCGTCGACTTTTCGATAAGGCCCTTGATCTCGCGGGCGGCACTGGCCGAGCGCTGGGCAAGTTCACGGACCTCTTGCGCCACGACTGCAAAGCCCTTGCCTGCCTCGCCGGCGCGGGCAGCCTCGATGCCGGCATTGAGGGCGAGCAGGTTGGTCTGGAAGGCGATGTCGTCGATGACCTCGATAATCTGCTCGATCTGGCGTGAGGCCCCTTCGATACGGCCCATCGCGTCGATCGCATTGCTGACCACGGCGGCAGAACTGTCGGCGCTGCGCTTTGTCGTGCCGACGACGATGTTCGCCTCATGCGCCCGCTCGGCGGAGGAGCGCACCGTCGCGGTGATCTGCTCGACGGCGGCAGCGGTTTCCTCCAGCGACGAGGCCTGGGATTCCGTGCGCTTGGCAAGCGCATCGCCGGATTGCAGCATTTCCGCGCCGCTGCGCTGGATAGACAGCGCGTTGCCGCGGATCTGGCCGAGCGTGTCCTGCAGGCGCTCGAGCGAGACGTTGAAGTCCTGGCGAAGCTGTTCGAGACGGCCGGTGAAGGGCGTGTCGATCTGGCGCGACAGGTCGCCCTGCGCCAGACGGCCGAGGCCGGCGGCGAGTGCGTTGACGGCAAAGTCTATCTGCCGGTCGAAGGCCTGTTTTTCCGCGTCGTTGCGGGCACGGTCGGCTTCCGCCGCGGCGCGCTGCTGTTCGCTTTCGGCTTCCACGCGGATCTTCGACAGGGCATTTTCCTTGAAGACGCCGAGTGCACGGGCCATGTCGCCGATCTCGTCGCGACGACCTTCGCCGGAAATGCCGGTGTCGAGGAAACCATCCGCCAGGCGGCGCATGGCGCCGGTGATCTGGCCGATCGGCCCCTTCAGCGTCAGCACCAGCGCAATGCCGGCGAGGATGGCGATGGCGGCACCGCCGACGGTCGCGAGAACCGAGACCTGGTTGGCCTTTTCGCGTTCCGTGCCCGCGCTGACCTTCTGCTCTTCGGCGAACTGGCTCAACAGATTCCAGATCGTGTCGATCGACTGGCCGGCGGCTTCGAAATCAGCAACGCGCTCGGTGCTGATCTTGACGAGCGCGGCGCTGTCCGCCTCGATCCGCTCGAGAACCGGCTTCAGCGTTTCATCGACCTTGTCGAAGAAAGGCAGGCCGCTTGCACTGCCGCGCAGGCTGTTCATGTCGATGCGCAGGATGGAAATGTTGCCGAGCAGTTTGACGCGATTTTCCTGCGACGTCTGGCCGAGGAAGCGTGCGGCGGCAACTTCGATATCGTCGATGGAGGATACCAGTTTGCGCGTCGAGCCGAGCACCGCTTCGGACTTGATGATCGGCGCGTCGAGTTCGCTGAAGATGCGGGTAGCCTCACGCATCTTTGCGGAAGCGGCGCCCTGAAGCTGGATCGTCACCTGACGGAAGCGGTTCACCCGTCTTGCGATCTCCGGCACCGTGACACTCGCCGGATCCGACGACGAAAGGAAACCGGCGAGTTCGTCGATCGTGTTGCGGATGGTGATCGAGACGACCGTCTGGTTCTTCGGCAGGATCATCGCGATCGAGCGTTCTGTCTTGGAAATGAACGGGTAGCGTTCCTTGACGAGCTTCAGCTGGTCGTCGGGCGTCGCCCCGCGGCTGAATTCGGAGAGCAGATCGCCAAAAAACTTGCTGGCTGCGGTCAGGCGCTCGGCCTCGCGCAGCATGCTCTTTGCGGCGTTCTCGTTCTGCCGCACCTGGCGCTGGAGCTTCGTCGCCTCGTCGAGGATCTTCATCTGCTCGCTGGAAAGCGTGTTGAGGTTCTTGGTCATCGTGTCGTGCAGGGCAAGTTCGTTCACGTAGAGCGACCAGAGCCCCTCCATGCGCGCCTCGATGTCCTTGGTTTGCGCCTGGGCATCCATCAGCTTGGACCTGTCGGCATCGGGTGCCAGACCGTCCATCGTGTCCTGAAGGACAGCACTCTGTGCCGTCAGGCGCTCCTGCACGGTGTTTCGGCTTTCCTCACTGGTGTTCTGGAGGAAGCGGTTCATGCCGGCATAGACATCCTTGAAGCCGCTCAGCGACTGGAGAACGTTGTTGGAAATCTCCATGCGGCCCTGCAACAGACCGGAAGCATAGAGCCCGGTGAAGCCTACGGCGCAGATCGAGAGCACGAAGGGTAAAATGAAGACCAGAACCTTCGTCTGGATCTTGAAGCGGGCGAGAATCTTATCAATAAACATGGCGGAACATCCGTTGTCGGCGTGCTCCACCCCTGCCCTTTTGAGAGCCTCCCCAGGATTCGGACGCCGGATTACCGACTTTCATGCGGCAGCAATACCGCGCATCCGGGGGAGCAGTCATTGCCAGCCGCATGCATCCGTCACGGGACGCGACTTCCGGAACCCTATCCGGCGATAATCAGCGGCAATCTTTAAAATTCCATCACTTTTTAAACCGATTTATGACGGTTCAAAGCCTTAAAGGACAGCGATGGCAAGCCCCGCGACGAGCACGGCGGCAAGCGCACAATTGATGCCGATGGCGATGAGCCGGCGACGGCTTTGCTCGGCGGCTGCGATGGCAATGGCGCGGGCGGGACGGCGTTTTGCAGGCATGCGGCGATACTCCGTTACGAGATACTACGGGCAACCCGGATGATCCGGCCAGCCGGCCCACATCATGTTGTCCCCAAACGCTCGCCACGCGACAGAATGGGGACATGCCGACATTTTGAGAGCATCCGCCCCGAGGTCTTAATGGACGGTAAACAGCGGCCTGCAGACTTCGCGATCAGGCGTCCTGGCCTGCCGCATGGCCGGAGGCCCAGGCCCATTGGAAGTTATAGCCACCGAGCCAACCGGTCACGTCCACCGCCTCGCCGATGAAATAGAGACCCGGCACCGCCTTCGCCGCCATATTGCGGGAATCGAGCGCCGCCGTATCGACGCCGCCAAGCGTGACTTCCGCCGTGCGATAGCCCTCGGAGCCCGGTGGGCGCATACGCCAGTCGCGCAGCTTCTGGATGAGCGCCTCGATGCTGCGGCCCGACTGTTCGGCCAGCGAGCCATCGATGCCGAGATCAGTAACGAGAAGCTGGGCGAGCTTTTTCGGCATGTGCTCCGCAAGCACGGTCTGCACCGCCTGCCGGCCATTCTGGCGCCGGGCGGCAGCGATCACGGCGGTAAAATCCACATCGGGGCAGATGTGCAAGCCGATCTCTTCGCCTTCGCGCCAGTAGGAGGAGATTTGCAGGATGGCGGGGCCGCTCAAGCCCCGATGCGTAAAGAGCGCCGCTTCGCGGAACTCCGTCTTGCCGTGGCGGGCGATGACATCCACCGCGACGCCGGGGAGGCCTTCATGCGCAGCAAGCGTCGCGGGATCGAGCATTAGCGGCACGAGACCGGCGCGCGTCTCGACGAGCGGCAGGCTGAACTGCTCCGCGATGCGGTAGGCGAAGCCGGTTGCGCCCATCTTTGGGATCGACTTGCCACCGGTGGCGATGACCAGCGACGCGGCCTCCACGGTGCCGTTCTCCGTCACGATGCGGAAGGAGTGGCCGTCATGTTCGACGGCACTGATCGCCGTGGACAGGCGAAGCTCCGCACCGGCCGCCTTCATTTCCGCGAGCAGCATGGCGATGATGTCCTTCGCCGAATTGTCGCAAAACAGCTGGCCCAGCGTCTTCTCGTGCCAGGCAATGCGATGGCGTTCGACGAGATCGAGAAAATCGCGCGGCGTGTAGCGGGCAAGCGCCGACTTCGCGAAATGCGGGTTGGCGGAGAGGAAATTCTTCGGCCCGGCATGGATGTTGGTGAAGTTGCAACGACCGCCGCCGGAGATGCGGATTTTTTCGCCCGGCGCGCGCGCATGGTCGAGCAGGAGCACCCTGCGACCACGCTTGCCCGCCTCGATGGCGCACATCATGCCCGCTGCGCCTGCCCCGATGATAACGACGTCCCGCCGCTCTGCCACGTCTTCGATCCTTGTTCGCGTTCTCCTTTCGGCCAAAGGAGCGGAAAGTCAATCGGGCAAGAAAAACAGATTTTCCTGAAGAATTCGGCATTTCTACCCCCGGGGGGGAGCTAGTAAAGGGTTTAACTCCGGCTATGATGGCGCCATCGTCAACAACCCCGGTGTGTCATGCCGTCCAAAAAGAAAGTCGTTACCCCTACAATCGAGAAAGCCGTACGCTCTGGAAAAGTACCTCCCTCCATCAGCGTGCCACGTGGGGTAAAGACCTGGAAGGACGCCGCAGACTGGCTTCGGGCCCGCGGTATCGAGGATATCGAATGCATCACGCCGGACCTCGCAGGGGTGCCGCGCGGGAAGATGATGCCGTCGTCGAAGTTCACCTCGAACACCTCGCTGGCCTTGCCCTCCGCGCTCTACCGCCACACGATTTCCGGTGAATACCCGGAGGAAACCGGCAACTTCCGCTACGAGCCGCGCGACAGCGACCTGAAGCTGGTTCCGGATCTCTCCACACTCTCCGTCGTGCCGTGGGAGAGCGATCCGACCGCGCAGGTGATCTGCGACATCGTCGGCTCGACCGGCGAGAACGTGCCCTATACGCCGCGCAACGTTCTCAAGAACGTCGTCAGGATGTATAACGAGCGCGGCTGGAAACCGGTCGTCGCACCGGAAATCGAGTTCTATCTCGTCGCGATGAACGAAGATCCGGACTATCCGCTGCATCCCCCGAAGGGCCGTTCCGGTCGCTCCATCCAGGGTGGCCAGGGCTACTCCATCGCCGGCATCAACGAATTCGACGAACTGATCGACGACATCTATCACTTCTCCGAAAAGCAGGGTCTCGAGATCGACACCCTGATCCACGAGGATGGTCCGGCGCAGCTCGAAATCAATCTGCGCCATGGCGATCCGGTCGAGCTTGCCGACCAGGTGTTCATGTTCAAGCGCACGATCCGCGAGGCAGCGCTGAAACACGGCATCTATGCCACCTTCATGGCAAAGCCCATGCAGGGCCAGGCGGGATCGGCCATGCATATCCACCAGTCGGTCGTGGAGATCGACACCGGCAGGAACGTCTTCTCCAATCCCGATGGATCGGCGTCGAAGGAGTTCTTCCACTTCATCGGCGGCATGCAGACCTATGTGCCGAAGACGCTGGTAATGATGGCGCCCTATGTAAATTCCTATCGCCGCCTGATGCCAGAAATGTCGGCGCCGGTGAACAATGCCTGGGGCTACGACAACCGCACCACCGCCTTCCGTGTACCGGTGTCGGACGCCAATGCGCGGCGTATCGAAAACCGCCTGCCCGGCTCGGACGCCAATCCGTATCTGGCGCTTGCGGCCTCGCTCGGCTGCGGCCTGCTCGGCATAAGGAACCAGGTCGAGCCGAGTGCGCCGACGGAAGACACCGCCAACGAAGGGTCGATCGACCTGCCGCGCGGGCTTCTCGAAGCAGTGTCGCTGCTTGAATCGGATCCCGCCCTTGCCGAGGTGTTGAGCGCGGAGTTCATCGGGCTCTATGCCGGCGTCAAGCGCGGCGAGTTCGAGACCTTCATGCAGGTGATCAGCCCCTGGGAACGCGAGTTCCTGCTGCTCAACGTCTGAGTGGCCCGGCGGTCCGGGCCGCCTGAAAAGATCAGACCCCTTCGGGTCAAACCAGAGCGGCCGGCGCCCCGGAGCGCCGCCGCACCCTCCTGACCTATGAGTGTGTGCAATGCCCTGGCAAAGCCCGATTTCTCCCGGCATCTCCTGGTATGAGGCGACCGTCGGAGACCGTCCCGAATATGCCCCCCTCGACGGATCCGTCGAGGCCGACGTCGCCATTGTCGGCGGCGGCTTCACCGGCCTGCAGGCCGCCTACAATCTTGCTCAAAAAGGTGTTCGCGTCGTGCTCATCGAAGCACACCGCTTCGGCGACGGCGCCTCCGGCCGCAACGGCGGCCAACTCGGCACCGGCCAGCGCGCCGAGGCGGAAAGCCTCGAGGCGGAACTCGGCTTCGAGCGCGCCAAGGCGCTGTTCGACCTTGCCGAAAACGCCAAACAGCATATCCACGATTTTGCGAGCGCCCAGAACCTCGACATCGAATATATGCCGGGCCAGCTCAATGTGAGCCACAAGGCGAGCTACGAGAAGGAGTTTCGCGATCACATCGAGATCGCCGCGACCCGTTTCGGCTACAAGCATATGAGCTATATGGACCGGGCGGAGACGGAAGAACGCGTCGGTTCCAAGCGCTTCTTCTTCGGCCTGCGCGACACCGGCACCGGCCATATCCACCCCATGAAGCTTTTGGTCGGCATCGCCCGGGCAGCACAAGCGGCGGGTGCAAGCCTGCATGAAAAGACCCCTGCCCTCAAGATCGAGCGGACCGGCGGCAAGGCTGTCATCACCACCGCGAGAGGCACCATCCGCGCGGACAAGGCGCTGATCGCCTGCAATGCCTATATCGGCAATCTGGAGCCGAAGACGGCGGCGCATGTCATGCCGATCCGCTCCTTCATCGGCGCGACGCCGCCACTCGACAAATTTCCGTCGGTCATTCCCGGCGGCGAGGCGATCGCCGACACACGCTTCGTCGTGCGCTACTTCCGCAAGACCCGCGACGGGCGGCTGCTTTTTGGCGGGCGCGAAGCCTATACGTCCGACAATCCTGATGACATTACCCCCCCGATCCGCCGACAGATCGAAGAAGTCTATCCGCAGCTGAAGGGCATCGAGATCACCCATGCCTGGGGCGGCTCGGTCGGCATTACCATGCCGCGCAAGCCCTATGTGCGCGAGGTCATGCCGGGCATCACGACGATCGGCGGTTATTCCGGCCATGGCGTCATGCTGTCAAACTATTGTGGCAAGCTCTATGCTGAGGACGTGACCGGCGGCAGTGCTGAACTCGACCACCTGAAGGCCCTGAAAATCCCGGCCTTTCCCGGCGGCCCGCGGTTCCGCTCACCGCTTCTGTTCCTCGCCATGACGTGGTACGCGCTACGCGACAAGCTCTGATCGAGTCGGAAACACCGATTTTGTTGCGTTGCACGCTGGTGTTTTTAAATCGATTAGATTATAACATCCGTCAACAGAACGAGATCGAGATATCCGATGAGCAGCCAGATCATTCCCGTTGAGCCTTTCGACTATGTCGTGTTCGGCGGAACCGGAGATCTTGCGGAACGCAAGCTCCTTCCGGCCCTCTACCACCGGCAGCTCGCCGGCCAGCTCTCCGACCCGACGCGCATCATCGGCGCGTCGCGTACCGCCCTTACGGATGCGGAATACCGAAAGTTCGCCGTCGATGCGCTGAAGGAGCACCTGAAGCCGGGCGAATTCGACGACGCGCAGATCAAGACCTTCTGCGACCGGCTGTTCTACATCGCCGTCGACGCCAAGTCCGATCTGGGCTGGGACAAGCTGAAGGACCTGCTCGACGAGGGCAAGGACCGCGTGCGCGCCTTCTACCTCGCCGTGGCGCCGGGCATCTTCGGCGACATTTCGGAGAAAATCCGCGATCACAAGCTGATCACCAAGCACACCCGCATCGTCGTGGAAAAGCCGATCGGCCGGGACCTCGCGTCCGCCAACGAGCTCAACAACACGATCGGCAAGGTTTTCCGCGAAGAGCAGATCTTCCGCATCGACCACTACCTCGGCAAGGAGACGGTGCAGAACCTGATGGCGCTGCGCTTCGCCAATGCGCTCTACGAGCCGCTGTGGAACTCCGCGCATATCGACCATGTGCAGATCTCGGTGGCCGAATCCGTCGGCCTCGAAAGCCGCGCCGGCTACTACGACAAGGCCGGTGCGCTGCGCGACATGGTGCAGAACCACATTCTCCAGCTGCTCTGCCTCGTCGCAATGGAAGTGCCCTCCTCCATGGACGCCGAGGCCGTGCGCGACGAAAAGCTCAAGGTGCTGCGCGCCCTGAAGCCGATCGACCAGTACAATGTCGAACGCCTCACCGTGCGCGGCCAGTACCGCGCCGGCGCTTCCGCCGGTGGTCCGGTCAAGGGCTACCTCGAGGAGCTGGAAGGCGGCGTTTCCAACACGGAAACCTTTGTCGGCATCAAGGCCGAGATCGGCAACTGGCGTTGGGCGGGCGTGCCCTTCTACATCCGCACCGGCAAACGTCTTGCCGCACGCATGTCGGAAATCGTCATCACCTTCAAGCCGATCCCGCACTCGATCTTCGACCCCTCCGCAGGCCGCATCGAAGCCAACCAGTTGATCATCCGTCTCCAGCCGGACGAAGGCGTCAAGCAGTCGCTGATGATCAAGGACCCGGGTCCGGGCGGCATGCGGCTGCGCAACGTCTCGCTCGACATGAGCTTCGCCGAAGCTTTTGACGCGCGCAATGCGGACGCCTACGAGCGCCTGCTGCTTGACGTCGTGCGCAACAACCAGACGCTCTTCATGCGCCGCGACGAGGTCGAGGCCGCATGGCACTGGGTCGATCCGATCCTCAAGGCCTGGGAAGCGACCGGCCAGCAGGTCCAGGGCTACACCGCCGGCACCTGGGGCCCAAGCCAGGCCATCGCTCTCATCGAGCGCGACGGCCGCACCTGGCATGAGACGTAAGGAAGATCGATGAGCGCGAGACTGCATGAATTCAAGGACGGTGCGGCGCTGGCCGAAGGCTTGGCGGACCGGGTGTCCGCCGCGCTTGCGGACGCCATTCTAGCCCGTGGCAAGGCGACCATCGCGGTCTCCGGCGGCTCCACCCCGAAGGCTTTCTTCAAGGCGCTGTCGAGCCGCGACATCGACTGGGCAAAGGTGACGGTCACGCTCATCGACGAGCGTTTCGTGGCGGCGGACAATCCGCGCTCGAACCATCTGCTCGTTGCGGAAAACCTGCTTCAGGGCAAGGCGAAAGCGGCGAACTTCCTGCCGCTCTATCGGGACGCCGACAGCGCGGAAGAAGCCGCAACGATCGTGACGGCCGACGCCGCAGCGCTCGGAAACCCCTTTGACGTCGCCATTCTCGGCATGGGAACGGATGGTCACACGGCCTCGTTCTTCCCGGGCGGCAGCAAGCTTGCCGAGGCGATTTCGCCCGACACGCCGCGCGGCGTGATCACCATGGAGGCAGAAGGTGCCGGCGAGACCCGCCTCACCTTCACCTTCACCAGCCTTCAGGATGCACGCCTGCTGGTGCTGCATATCGAGGGCCAGGGCAAGAAGGACGTTCTGGCCGCCGCGGAAAGCGACGGCCCGGAGACCGACATGCCGATCCGTGCCGTTCTCCGGCGCGCGGCAACGCCGGTCGATATCTACTGGGCGCCATAGCGCGCTCAGCCGGCTGAAGCCGAACATGCCCGGCGCACGGCGCCAACGAACAGCGGACAGCGTCGCGTTCCCGCCCGCTTTGGTCCGCGCGAAAATGCAATCGAGAGAAGTCAGGATAGCTCCCATGTCCGCCGACAAACGCATCGAAGCCATTACAGCCCGCATCGTCGAACGCTCGAAGCCGCATCGCGGACCCTATCTCGACCGCGTGCGCGCGGCCGTGTCCAAGGGTGTGCACCGCGGCGTGCTCTCCTGCGGTAACCTCGCGCACGGCTTTGCCGTCTGTTCCCCCGCCGAGAAGGATGCGCTCGCCGGCGACCGCGTCCAGAACCTCGGCATCATCACCTCCTATAACGATATGCTCTCGGCCCACCAGCCGTTCGAGACCTATCCGAATCTCATCCGGCAGGCGGCCAGGGAAGCCGGCGGCGTGGCGCAGGTTGCCGGCGGCGTGCCGGCCATGTGCGACGGCGTCACGCAGGGCCAGCCGGGCATGGAACTGTCGCTGTTTTCGCGCGACCTGATCGCCATGGCGGCCGGCATCGGCCTGTCGCACAACATGTTCGATTCGGTCGTCTATCTCGGCGTCTGCGACAAGATCGTGCCGGGCCTGACCATCGCCGCGCTGACCTTTGGCCACCTGCCCGCCGTCTTCATTCCCGCCGGCCCGATGACCACGGGCCTGCCGAACGACGAGAAGGCGCGCGTGCGCCAGCTCTTCGCCGAGGGCAAGGCCGGCCGTGCGGAGTTGCTCGAAGCCGAGTCCAAATCCTATCACGGCCCCGGCACCTGCACCTTCTACGGCACCGCCAACTCCAACCAGATGCTGATGGAGATCATGGGTTTCCATATGCCCGGCGCCTCCTTCATCAATCCGGGCACGCCGCTGCGCGACGCCTTGACCAAGGAAGCCACCAAGCGCGCACTCGCCATCACCGCGCAAGGCAACGAGTTCACGCCAGCCGGCGAGATGATCGACGAACGCTCGATCGTCAACGGCGTCGTCGGCCTACACGCCACCGGTGGCTCGACGAACCACACGCTGCACCTCATCGCCATGGCGCGCGCGGCCGGCATCCTGCTGACCTGGAAGGACATTTCCGACCTTTCCGACACCGTGCCGCTGCTCGCCCGCGTCTACCCGAACGGCCTTGCCGACGTGAACCATTTCCATGCAGCCGGCGGCATGGGCTTCCTCATCCAGGAATTGCTGAAGCAGGGCATGCTGCACGACGACGTGCGCACCATCTTCGGCCGGGGCCTCAGCGCCTATGCGATCGATCCGAAGCTTGGCGATCGGGGTACGGTCGTGCGCGAACCGTCGCCGAAGGTCAGCCATGATCCGAAAGTGCTTGCCAATATAGAGATGCCTTTCCAGGCAAGCGGCGGGTTGAAGATGCTGACCGGCAATATCGGCAATGCTGTCATCAAAATCTCCGCCGTGAAGCCCGATCGCCACGTCATCGAGGCGCCAGCAAAAGTCTTCCACGACCAGCAGGAACTCAACGTTGCCTTCAAGGCTGGCGAACTGACGGGCGATTTCATCGCCGTGGTGCGCTTCCAGGGGCCGAAGGCGAACGGCATGCCGGAACTGCACAAGCTGACGACCGTGCTCGGCATCCTTCAGGACCGTGGCCAGCGCGTGGCACTGCTCACCGACGGCCGCATGTCCGGCGCGTCCGGCAAGGTTCCGGCAGCAATCCACATCACGCCGGAGGCGGTCGACAACGGCCCGATCGGCCGCATCCGCAACGGCGACATCATCCGGCTCGATGCCACGCATGGCACGATCGAGGTTCTGGTGAATGCCGCCGAGTTCGCCGCCCGCCCGCAGGCGACGGCCGATCTCTCCGGCAACGAATTCGGCATGGGCCGCGAGCTCTTCGCGCCGTTCCGCGCGATTGCGGGGCCGGCTGATCATGGGGCGAGCGTGTTGTTCGCATAAGGAAAGAGGGGCGTTTAGCCCCTCTTTTCATCTCAGCTATAGATATCCAGCGTCCGGCCCTGATGGTTGCGGTGCGTCGAGTAGACGAAGATGCGCTGCAGGTCCTTGTCGGACAGCATGCGCAGGAAGCGGGCTTCGACGACGTCGTTGGGATAGACGCGCTGCGTCAGGCAGCCGATCATCGGCAGGCGGGCGCTGACGATGTCGAGATAGAAGTTGCGCGGCAGCTGGAACTTTGTCGTCATGGTGATGACGGCGCCGCTTCTCGACAGCTTGATGATCAGGCCGCGGCGG
Organism: Shinella sp.; assembly: GCF_052438155.1. NCBI lineage: Bacteria > Pseudomonadati > Pseudomonadota > Alphaproteobacteria > Hyphomicrobiales > Rhizobiaceae > Shinella > Shinella sp. The sequence goes on from NZ_JBQVPI010000014.1 coordinate 61,831, forward strand.
GAGACGAGATTGACGAGACCGCCATTCTCGGTGAACTCGATGCGCGCCTCGTTGCAGGTGTCCTCCATCGGGAAACTCTTCTCCCGATCGTACATGAAGGACTCTTCCTTGCTCAGGTAATTGTTACGCGGTTCGGATCCCTGAATGCCCATCTGCCTGCTGTCCCCGGCGCTGTCTCTTTCTGGGAAAACCTAGGCGAGCAACGCTTAACAACAAGTTGAGCGGCAGGGCTAAATCCTGCCGCCCGCACATTTTGCATCAGGATGCGCGATAACTCTGGCCGGCGGCGTCGAAGAGATGCAGCTTCGCCTTGTCCGCCGTGAAGCGGACCTTGGCGCCACGCTTGACGTCGAGGATACCGGGGATCTTGGCGATGATCGGCTGGCCCTGCACGAGGCCCTCGATATAGAGCAGCGTCACCTCGCCAAGCGCCTCGACGATCGCCACCGTGCCCTCGAAAAGGAAGTCGTCGCCGGTCGAAATCCGCAGATCTTCCGGGCGCACGCCAAAACTCGCCGTCTTGCCGATTTCGGAGGCGCTCGTTGCGATATCGACGCCGGAGGTGCGCCCGCCCGTCAGCTCCAGCACGGTCGTGGCTCCAGCCGCGGTGATCTTCGCCGGAATGATGTTCATGGCTGGCGAGCCGATAAACTGTGCGACGAAGAGGTTTGCCGGGCGCTCATAGAGTTCGAGCGGTGGGCCGACCTGTTCGATATGGCCGGCCGACAGCACGACGATGCGGTCGGCGAGCGTCATCGCCTCCACCTGGTCATGCGTCACGTAGATCATCGTCGTATCGGCCATCTGCTCGTTGAGCCTGGCAATCTCGATGCGGGTCGCGACGCGCAGCGCGGCGTCGAGGTTCGACAGCGGCTCGTCAAACAGGAAGACCTTGGGATTGCGGCAGATGGCGCGGCCGATCGCCACGCGCTGGCGCTGGCCACCCGACAATGCCTTGGGCAGTCGGTCGAGATATTTGGTGAGCTGGAGGATATCCGCGGCCGAGCGCACCCGGCGGTCGATCTCCTCCTTGGTCTCACCCGCAATGCGCATGCCGAAGGCCATGTTGTCGTAGACGGTCATGTGCGGGTAGAGCGCGTAGGACTGGAACACCATGGCGATCCCGCGCTTGGAGGGCGGCACATCGTTGACGCGCTCGCCATCGATCATCATGTCGCCGCCGCTGATCTCCTCCAGACCGGCGATCATGCGCAGGAGAGTCGACTTCCCACAGCCGGACGGGCCGACGAAAACGATGAACTCACCTTGCTTGATATCGAGATCGATGCCGTGGATCACATCCACCGCGCCGTAGGATTTGCGGATATCCCTGAGCGTCAGTCCTGTCATGTTTACCTCCCCAAAGTCCGGTTATGCGAAGCGGGCGAAAAACCCGCTCCAGGCCGGAAGTTCTATGTTTTCCTCATGCATGATGCTGTCGAACCCGTGGCCCTCCAAAGCTTCCAGCGTGCCGGCCGGAAGATCGGCGAGACGCGCCACCGGGCTCATGTTGAAGGCGCAGAACACCTTTTCATTGCCGTGCGTGCGCACGAAGGACAGGATCGCGCCCTCCGCTGAATGGAACTGGATCTCGCCCTTGACGAGCGCCACGTGCTCCTTGCGGAACGCCAGGAAACGCCGGTAATGCGCCAGCACCGAGGCTTCGTCGCCGTCCTGCACGTTGACGGCGCGCTCCAGATGGGCGGGCGAAACCGGAAGCCACGGCTTACCAAGGCTGAAGCCGCCGGACTGCTGGCGGCCATCCCAGACCATCGGCGTGCGGCACCCGTCGCGGCCCTTGAAATCCGGCCAGAACTGGATGCCGTAGGGATCCTGAAGGTCTTCGTAGACGAGTTCAGCTTCCGGCAGGGCAAGTTCCTCGCCCTGATAGATGCAGACCGAGCCGCGCAGTGACATGAGCAAGCTGGCGAGCAGCTTGGCATGGGCCTCATGGTCGGTAACGGCGTTACCCCACCGGCTGATATGGCGCATCACGTCGTGGTTGGAAAAGGCCCAGCAGACCCAGCCCTCGGGTGCGGCCTTTTCCAGCGCGTGCTGCGTTTCGGCGACGAAGGCCGGCGTCAGCGGATCGGGCGCCAGGAATTCGAAGGCGTAGCACATGTGCATCTTGTCGCCGCCGGACGTGTATTCGCCGGCGATTTCGAGACCACGCTGGCTGTCGCCGACTTCGCCGACGGCGGCAATCGCCGGGAACTCCTCCATCACCGCGCGAAAGCGCTTGAGGAAGTCCAGGTTCTCCGGCTGGTTCTTGTCGTAGAGATGTTCCTGGTAGTTGTAGGGGTTCACGGCCGGTGCGGTCTGGGCATTGCGGCGCTCGGGGGCGAGCGACGGGTTGTCGCGCAGCTCCTTGTCGTGGAAGTAGAAGTTGATCGTGTCGAGGCGGAAACCATCGACGCCACGCTCCAGCCAGAAACGGGCGACCGACAGCAACGCATCCTGGACCTCCGGATTGTGCAGGTTGAGATCAGGCTGCGAGGTCAAAAAATTGTGCATGTAATATTGCAGGCGGGTCGGATCCCACTGCCAGGCGGAGCCGCCGAAGATCGACAACCAGTTGTTCGGCGGCGTGCCATCCGGCTTGGAATCCGCCCAGACGTACCAGTCCGCCCGCGGGTTCGTGCGCCGGGAGCGGCTTTCGACGAACCAGGGATGTTTGTCTGACGTGTGCGACAAGACGAGATCGATCATCACGCGGATGTTGAGGCGGTGTGCCTCGGCGATCAGCGCGTCGAAATCGGCCAGCACGCCGAAGATCGGATCGACGTCCTGGTAATCCGAGACGTCGTAGCCGAAATCCTTCATCGGCGAGGTGAAGAACGGCGAGATCCAGATCGCATCCGCCCCGAGGGACGCGACATGGGCGAGGCGTTCGGTGATGCCCCGCAGATCGCCGATCCCGTCGCCGTTGGTGTCCTGGAAGGAGCGCGGGTAGATCTGGTAGATCACCGCGCCGCGCCACCAGTCCTTGTCCGGCTGGAGAAGTGTGGAATCCAACGTCGTCATTCTCGATTTCCTGTCGTGAAGTTTATCAGCCGCCCTTGACCGACCCCGCCAGCAGGCCGCGCACGAGATAGCGCTGCAGGCTGAAGAAGACGAGGAGGGGAACGATGATGGTGATGAAGGCGGAGGCCGTGAGGATTTCCCAGTTGCCGCCGCGCGAGCCCAGCAGGTTCACGAGGCGCCCGGTCAGCACCAGTTCCTCATTGCCGGCACCAAGGAAAACCATGGCAACGAGCAGGTCGTTCCAGGTCCACAGGAACTGGAAGATGGCAAACGAGGCGAGTGCCGGGAAGGAGAGCGGCAGGATGATCTTCACGAAGATGTCGAAATCGCTGGCGCCATCCACGCGGGCCGATTCCATGATCTCGCGCGGCAGGCCGGCCATGTAGTTGCGCAGCAGGTAGACGGCGAGCGGCAGGCCGAAGCCCATATGGGCGAGCCAGATGCCGACATAGGTTTTTGCAGGCACGCCGAAGAACGCGCCGACACCGTTATAGAGCCGGAGCAGCGGGATCAGCGACATCTGCAGCGGCACGACGAGCAGGCCGACGATGACCGCAATCAGGATCGCCCGGCCGGGGAACGGCATCCAGGCGAGCGCATAGGCGCAGAAGGCCGCGACGAGGATCGGGATGATCGTGGCGGGGATCGCCACCGTCAGCGAATTGATGAAGGACGCGCCGATGCCTTCGGCATTCAGCACTTCGCGGTAGTTGTCGAGCGTGAAGCGCGGCGGAACCGAGGCCGTATAAAAGATGCGCTGGCCGCGCGTGCCTTCCATCTTCGTCGGCGAGACGATTTCGTAGCTGCCATCTTCGTTGACGGTCAAAGTCTGGCCGTCGCCGATATCGGCGGGCGCGCCAGCCGCGAAGGCCGTTGGCTGTAACGGACGGAAGCCGAAGGCGGAGATCTTGGCGTCGCCACCATCCAGCAGCTTGCCCGATATGACGAACTTGCCGTCACGCTCGACCTGCGCCTCCGGTGCGGCGGCGCGGCCGGTGAGGTTCTGCGACGAGGTGGAGAGCGCCGTCCACCAGCCGGAGACGGCGAGCTGGTCCTTGTCGCGCAGCGACGAGATCAGCAGGCCGGCGGTCGGCAGCGTCCAGAGCGCCACCAGGAGGAGAACGGAGAGGTGGACGACGAAGATGAGCGGTGAACGGGACGAAGCAATCATCTCAATGGCCCTCCATTTCCTTGGTGGCGTTGCGGATGTTCCAGATCATGATCGGAATGACGAGGATCATGATGACCACGGCGATGGCCGCACCGCGCCCGAAATCGCCGCCACCGCGGAACATCCAGTCGAACATCAGGTTCGCCAGAACCTGCGTCTGCCACTGGCCGTTCGTCATGGCGAGCACGATGTCGAAGACCTTGAGCACCAGGATGGTGATCGTCGTCCAGACGACGGCGATCGTGCCCCAGATCTGCGGCACCATGATCTTGAAGAAGATCTGGAAACCGTTGGCGCCATCGATGACCGCCGCCTCGATCGTCTCCTCCGGAATGCCGCGCAGTGCGGCCGAGAGGATCACCATGGCGAAACCGGTCTGGATCCAGATCAGGATGACCATGAGGAAGAAATTGTTCCAGAACGGAATGGTCATCCAGGCTTCCGGCGCACCGCCGAAGGCGACGACGATGGCGTTGAGGATGCCGATCTGTTCCGAACCCTCCGCGCGGTAATCATAGACGAACTTCCAAATGACGGCGGCGCCGACGAAGGAGATCGCCATCGGCATGAAGATCAGCGTCTTGGCGATGTTGCCCCACCAGATGCGATCGGTCAGTGCGGCGATGACCAGGCCGAAGAAGGTGGCGAGCGCCGGCACGACGAGCAGCCAGAGGAAATTGTTGAAGATCGACTGGCGGAATTCACCGTCGTTGATCATCCAGGCAAAGTTGCTGAAACCGACGAATTGCTGGCCGGTGCGGTCATGGAAGGCGAGCCGCACGGATTCGAAGACGGGGTAGACGAGATAGATCGTCAGAGCGAAAAGCGCAGGCGCCATGAACAGCCAGGGCCGGATCGCATTGGTGATGCGCAGGTTCTTCGATGCCTTGGCACCCGTCAGCCCCTTGGAAGGGAAAATTTTGTCGAGCAGCCAGTTCGTTCCGAAGAAATAGAAGACGCAGGCGAGAACGCCGCCGACCATCGTGAAGATGGCGAATAACAATTGCTGCATAGCAAGTTCCTCCCCAGGAATGCTTCCCCCGATGGACCTTCAGGGGTCAGTCGATCATTCACGCGGCGTTGCACCGCGTGGTCCGGCTGCACTTCGGCATGCTTGGGAAAACCGGCCGACTAATACCGACCGGTTCGCCAGATTTTACTTGATTGCGTCCCAGGACTTCTGGACACCGGCTGCGACATCGGCTGCGGACTTGCCGCCGACGAAGTCGATCATGCCGGTCCAGAATGCGCCCGCACCGATCTTGCCCGGCATCAGGTCCGAACCGTCGAAGCGGAACGTCGTCGAATTGAGCAGGATTTCGCCCTGCTTCTTCATCGGCGCGTTGGCATAGGCTTCCGGGTTGGCGCTCTTGTAGGGCGTCAGGAAGCTCGTCTGCGCCATCCAGACCTCATGCGCGATCGGCGTCTTGAGGAACTCGATGAAGGCACGGGCGGCCGGCGTGTCCTTGGTGATCATGGCGAGCGTGCCAGCACCGAGAACCGGGTTGCCGAGTTCCGGCTTGCTGGCATAGGGCGGCATGTAGAAGAAGTCCGCATCCTCGCCGACGACCGTGCCTTCCGGGAAGAAGGACGGGATGAACGACGCCTGGTGGTGCAGGTAGCACTTCGGCGGAGAGGCGAAGAGACCCTTCGGGCTGTCGCGGAAGTCTGTGGAGGCAACGGCTGCCGCCCCGCCATCGACGAACTTGTCGTTTTTGGCGAACCAGCCGAATTCATCGAGTGCGCCGGTCACGGCGGCATCGGTGAACGGGATCAGGTTGGTGACCCACTTGTCATAGGTTTCCGGTGTCGCCGTGCGCAGCATCAGGTCTTCGACCCAGTCGGTCGCCGGCCAGCCGGTGGCGCCGCCCGAACCGAGGCCGATGCACCAGGGCGTGCCGCCATCGGCGACGATCTGCTCGGTCAGCGCCTTCAGGTCTTCCATGGTCTTCGGCACTTCGTAACCGGCGTCTTCAAAGTTTTCCGGCACGTACCAGACGAGCGACTTCACGTCGATCTTGTAGGGGAAGGCGAAAAGCGCTGCGTTGCCGTCCTTGCCCTTGTAGGTCGAAAGATCGACCCAGGACTGGCCGGCGGCATAATTGTCGAGCAGCCATTTTTGAGTCTCGTCGCCGAGCGGCGAGAGATAACCCTTGGAGGCGAGGTCGGCGATCAGGCCGGGCTGTGGGAGGATGGCGACATCCGGCGGGCTGCCGGCCTGCGTGTCGATGACGATCTGCTGTTCGTAGTTTTCCGAGGAGGAATACTTGATTTCGACGCCCGTCGCCTCGGTGAAATAGGCGTAGACGATCTTGAAGAGCGCTTCGTCCTCACCGCGCCAGGGGCCGAAAATGGTCAGCGTCTGACCCTTGAGGTCATGGCCCTTCTTGAAATCTTCAAAACTCTGCCAGTTGAACTTGGAATCTTCGCCGGGCTTGAACTTCAGATCAGCCGCAGCAGCGCCACCCGCCATCAAAAGCGCGAGGGCAGCCGTCATCAAAAACGTCTTTTTCACCTGATTTGCCTCCCATAGCAAACCCGCCCCTCCCGGGGCAGGCATTCTCTAAAATACCCCAAAATTCAAAGCGCTTTGGATTTCCTTTCATCCCATTTCCCCCGCGCTCTCGTCAAGTCCCCCGAATCGATTCGGTGTGAATTTGCCGCTTATGACGCGGTGCAGCGTAGTTTTGCGGCGCAAAATGGGCAAATCCGCTTTTCCTCCATGATTTGCTGATGCTAGATGCCAAAACGCTTTGGACGAAAATAAAGCCAGACATTCAAAGCGCTTCGACTGTTTCAAGAAAGCTAAGCATGTGAATCTCAAGCAATTATCGCAGTTGCTGGGCCTGTCTCAGACAACCGTGAGCAGGGCGCTGAACGGTTATCCGGAAGTCAACGCGGAGACGCGCCAGCGTGTGCTCGATGCCGTCCGGGAGACCGGATACCGGCCGAACCGCGCCGCCCAGCGCCTTGCAACGGGCCGTGCCGGCTCGATCGGCCTCGTCATGCCGACGGCGGATGGCATCGAGTCAGACGTGCATTTCGGTGAATTCCTGGCTGGCCTCGGCGACGAGGCAGTCAAGCACGACTTCCATTTCGTCATCAATCCGAGCCATCCTGACGAAGAGGTGGCGACCTGCCGGCGGCTGGTCGCAAGCGGCAATGTGGATGCGCTCTTCCTCGCCTATATGCGCGAGAAGGATCCGCGCATCGCGATGATGAAGACGCTGAAGACACCCTTCGTCGTGCATGGCCGCTCGATCGGCGTGCCGAACGACTATCCGTTCCTCGACATCGACAATACCGGCGCCTTCTACGATGCCGCGCGCCTGCTCGTGCAACTCGGCCACCGGCATTTTGCGCTGCTCAACGGCCCGGACTATCTCGCCTTCTCGATCCGTCGCAAGAAAGGCACCGCGCGTGCGCTTGCCGAGCAGGGCCTCGTGCTGCGTGAGGAGTGCGTACAGCATTCGCAGATGACGGACGAACACGGCTTTCACGCCATGGAGCGCTTTCTCCGGCTCGAAACACCGCCAACGGCCGTGCTCTGTTCCAGTACGGTTCTGGCACTCGGGGCCGTGCGGGCAATCAACCAGGCAGGACTGAAGCTCGGCGTGGACATTTCGCTGATCGCCCATGACGACGTGCTGCCCATGCTGAAACCGGAGAACTTCATGGTACCGCTGACGACGACCCGCTCGTCGTTGCGCGCAGCCGGCCAGCGCATCGCCCGCCGCCTCATCGCCGACATTCTCCAGATCGAGACACTTCCCCAACAGGAACTCTGGAAGACAGATCTCATCGTTCGCGCCTCGACCGGGCCGGCGCCAATGGAGAGGTAGCAGCGCGACAGCGCTCTACCCTCCCCTCACGGGGAAGGTGGGAATGCGCCTCAGCGGCGCAACTCTTTTTTCTTCAGAACTTCGGCGGCGTTTTGCCAGCCTTGCGATAGGCGGCGATGAGGGTGTTGGCCATCAGCATGGCAATGGTCATCGGGCCGACACCACCGGGGACCGGGGTTATGACACCAGCCACCTTGGCGCACTCCTCGAAGGCGACGTCGCCCACCATGCGCGACTTGCCCTCGCCCTTTTCCGGTGCCGGAATGCGGTTGATGCCGACGTCGATGACGGTGGCGCCGGGCTTCACCCAGTCGGCCTTCACCATTTCCGGGCGACCGACAGCAGCGACCAGAATATCGGCATTGCGGCAGACGGCAGCGAGGTCCTTCGTGCGTGAATGCGCGGTCGTCACCGTCGCGTTGGCCGCGAGCAGCAGCGCGGACATCGGCTTGCCGAAGAGGTTGGAACGGCCGACCACCACGGCATTCAGGCCGGAAAGATCGTTGCCATATGTGCGGCGCACGAAAACCATGGCACCGGCCGGCGTGCAGGAAACGAGGCCGCCATCGAGATCGCCGGTCGCCAGCTTGCCGGCATTGACGACATGCAGGCCATCGACGTCCTTCTCAGGCTTGATCGACTGGATGATCGGATCGGAATTGAGATGTTTCGGCAGCGGCAGCTGGACGAGGATGCCGTGGATGTTTTCGTCGGCATTCAGAGTCTCGACGAGACGGGCGAGTTCGTCCTGTGTTGTCTCCTCCGGCAGCGTGTGCTGGATGGAGGTGAAGCCGCATTCCTTGGCCATGCGGCTCTTGGAGGAGACATAGGCGTGGCTGGCTGGGTCGTTGCCGACGATGACGACGGCGAGGCCGGGCTTGACGCCTGTATCCTTCTCCAGAGTGGCGGACGCGGACTTCACAGTGTCAATCACGGAAGCGGCAACCTGCTTCCCATCGATAATGGTGGTCACATTTCTCTCCCTGAATGACGTGCGCCCACTCTACCGGAGCGGCCGCGCGACGGAATGGCCTTTTAACGCCCTATGCTGTCCAAAACAGATAATTTCAAGCACCTCCCGCCGGAAACAACCTGCCCAATTTATTAACGCACGCTTTCCTGTCAGCCATGACAGGGCATTCCGGTGGCGTGAAGGAACCTCTCAAGGCGGCGAAAGAGTCCTTTTTTGAAGCACGGCGTGCAAATATTTTCGCGTCAAGGTAGGTGATCAACGCCCATGGCTGCGTTATAATTTCAATATATATCAATGACTTATACATCTGAAAACCAGCATGGTTAGCCAACCGTGAATGGGGTCGCCGACCTTTTAAAGAATTCCTTAAAAGCCCTTTCAGGGGGAATTGCTAAATCCGGTGACAGCAGCACAAGCATTGCGGGAGCAGCATGAAGCCCTTTCCCACTCTATTCATCGAATGCGCCGCCCGGCAGACCATGACGGTCGTTGGAGCTGGCCTTCCCACGCTTGCGGTCGCGGTACAAGGAATCCTGTTATGAACCTCGCATCGGGTAACATCGTGGCTTCGCAGCGTGACATTCTGGGCCTGCCGGTCTGCGAGCTGGACTGGGCCGATGCCTTCGCCTTTGCCGAAGAGGTCGCGACCATGCCCTTCGGCCAGACCGTCATCGCCTTCATCAACGCCAACAATGCCAACCTGATGATGCGCGACCCTGACTATCGCGCTGTACTCGAACGGCAGGTCGTCCTCCCGGACGGCCATGGCGTCGATATCGCCTCCATGGTGTTTCACGGTCGCAAATTTCCGGCGAACCTCAACGGCACGGACTTCGTGCCGGCATTGCTAACCTATATCACCCGCCCGATGCGCGTCGCCCTGATCGGTACCCGCAAGGCAACATTGATGCGGGCAGCGGAAAACTTCCGCCATCACGCGCCGTGGCACGAATTCATCCCGATTTCCGATGGCTACTTCGACCGCGAAAAGTCCGACGAAGTCATGGAGCAGGTGCGGGACGCCAAGGTGGACATCCTGTTGGTTGCCATGGGCAGTCCGGCGCAGGAGAAGTGGATCGACCGGCATGTCGGCCCCGGCCATGCGCGGCTGGTTCTCAGCGTTGGCGCGCTTTTTGATTTCGTTGCGGGTGATGTGCGGCGGGCACCTCTCGGTATTCGTCGCCTCCGGCTCGAATGGCTCTACCGGCTCCTTCAGGAACCGACCCGCCTGTGGCGGCGCTACATTCTCGGCAACCCGGTCTTCCTGTACCACGTCATGCGCTACAAGCTTTCTGGCATGGTGGTGAAGCGTCGCCGGGACGATACGGCAAAAGCCGGCCTGCTCTGAAGCAGCCGGCTTTCACGAGAATAGTCATGCATCATAAGAGCGGCTGGCTTCAGTGCCCACTGCTTTTTTCCGTCTGCTGGCCGGCCGGAACCTCACCCTTGAGGAGGGTCACGCCTTTCTTGGGCGCGGGATCCTGCACCGAAGCGGTCGTAATGTAGTCGATCTGCTCGACATAGACCTCGGCAATAACCTCGGCGCCAAAACGACGGTTCAGCCCTTCCTTCACGACGCCCCGGAAAGCATCGATATCGAAGCTTCCGGTATTCGCCACGTCGATCATCTTCTTGCCGACGAGCAGCGTGTAAAGCTCGTCGGTGATCATCTGCGGCACGGGCACGACCTGCTTTGCGGCAAGCACCTTGTTCGCCTTGTAGGCGAGCTTGGTCAGCAGGTAGCCATGGACGCCACCCTCACCGATCACCGGTACGGTCGTCGTATAGCCTGTCACGAATTCCATCGCCGCCTCGCGCTCGGCAGCTTCCGTATCCACCTTGGGCGCCGAGGCCATCTTCAGCGAGAAGTAGACCGAGGCAAGCGTGATGACGAGGATCCAGACGCCGGTGCCGATGAGCTTGATCATGTGCCGTAGCTCACGCGGAACTGTTCCTGCGAATAGGTGCCGTCAGCCTCGAGGTCCTGCACCGCATTCTTCAGGATGGTGACCACTTCGCGCACAGCGTCCAGATGGGCGGAAACGCGCTGCGCGTTGGTGGCGAGCTTTTCACGCACACGGCCTAGCTGGGGCGAGAAGCTGGCCGGAACCTCGTCGGGGCGCACGTCGCGCGTCAGCATGGAGAGTTCGTAGAGGCAGCGGCTCTTGTGGGCGTTCGAGGTCGGCAGATCGAACTCGGGATCGCTGCCGATATTGTCGTTCTCGTTGTCGATGATCGTCTCAAGCCGGCCAAGGACGGTGCGGATTCGGATTTCGTTGCTAGCCTGTTCCATTTTGTTGTTCTCCGCTTACGCTTTGGTGTCTTGTTCTTTGATGCCCGGCGTCAGGTCGGCGAAGACCTTGCGCTGCAGAGCATCAACCATGCCGGTGGCGACACGGTCGGTATTCTTGTCCTTTTCGGGGGAAGCGGCACCTATGCCGCTGCTCTTTGCAAGGCTCGCGGCAATGCCGATGCCGCCGCCCTTGGAAAGCGCTTCGCCGAGCTGGTCGGCCATCATGCCGCGCCACATCTCGCCGGCTGTGCCCTTGCCGTAAATCTCTTCGCTTTCAGCCGGCATCATGGACTTCACGAAATTCTGCAAAACCATGGTTTCGAACTTGCGCATATGTTCCGGCACGACCTTGCCGCCCACGGCGGAAACGCCGGCGGATGCGTGCGTGCTCGCCGAATCCCGGTTGAGAATGCCGACGGCGGCCTGGAAACCGGCACCCGCTTCGGCAAGGCTCGTCGCTTCGAAGGCGGCCTTGTTCGATTTCAGCTTGGCTTGCGCTTCCTGAACTAGCGTCGGATCGGCAGCGCGCACGACATCGAGCACCAGATCACTGGGGGGAGAAATTGCCACGTCTAGAGCCTTTCAGGTGAATCCTGCGCGCCGGACCCGTCCTCATGGCGGTTCGCCGGCTTCTGACCGTTTGGACATCCGGTTTACCCGCGCCACACAAGCGGCAGCTTCGGCAAACCTCGTCATCGTCCGGATGCGACTATCGCTGCTCAACCTTACGGGAGGCTGGTGGCAAATGACGAAGCCGTGACGAGGGCAGCAGTGAAATCCATTTTGACGCAAGCTTGATAAGGCCGCGGTAAATCGCCTTGTCTTACAGGGACTTGCAGAAAGCCCTATTCATCACCGCGCTTGTAGGCAATGTGCTGGTCGATGAGGTCGTAGATCGCATCGTCCGCAGCCTCGCGATCTTCGGCGCTGCGGGCTTCCTTCCTGTGCTCGTCCATGCGGTCGCCCTTGGTGCGTTCACGCACCACGCGCATCTCGTGCATCTGCTGCACGTTGGCCAGCATCTGGTCCTGTTGCTGGAGTTTGCTGTGCTGGCTGGAATAGTGCTTGGAAAAGCCTCTGTGTACCGGATTGAGCGAGTTGATCGCCTCCGCCACGGCTTCCATGGTCTGGGCCACCTCCTCACGCTGGCGGGTGGTGGTGGCGAGATCGATCTCCGCCATCTTTTCGAGATGACGCTGCACGTTGACGAGGCGCTTGAGCTTTTCGGAACGGCTCTGCGCCATCGTCACTCTCCCCTGAAGACCGGAACAAAGCCTGCCGCGAAAATCTCGAGCAGCGAGGAGAGGCCGAAATAGAGCAGGAACAGGCCACCCATGATGATGAAGGGCAGCGAGACGAAGTAGATCGGGATCTGCGGCGCCAGCTTGTTGACGAGGCCGACCGAGACGTTGAACACCAGACCGTAGAGAATGAAGGGGCTCGCCAGCCTGAGCATGATCATGAAGGTCTGGCTCAGCGTATCGGTGAGCGTGATCAGCGCGCTCTGAGGATTGAAGCCCGCCCCGAGCGGCATGACATTATAGGACTCGATCAGCGCCCTGAGAACGACGTGGTGGAAATCCAGCATGAAGAGCACCAGCAGGCCGGCAAAGGACAGCAGGTTCGTCAGCTGGTTTTCGGCGGTGTCTTCCAGGACATCCGGCGTCGGCGGCGCATTGAAGCCCATCATCATGGTCAGCACCGTGCCGGCAAATTGCAGGCCGAGCACGTAGTAGCGGGCGATGAGGCCGATGACCGCGCCGGTCAGCGTCTCGAAGACGATCAGCGTCAGGTAGCTGGCGATCGAGCCCGATGAAGTCCGCGGATAGATCGTGTCCCACAGGATCGGCAGTACGCCCATGGAGATCGCCACCGCCAGGAGAAGCCGGATCTGCATGGAGAGGCGTGCCGAGGAAAAGCCCGGCAGCAGCATGAAACACCCGCCGACACGGCAAAAGGCGGCGAACAGCGCCAGCACCGTGCCCTGCGGGTCCGTTATCATGAAATGGAGCCGAGGATCTTGATCTCGATGCCCTTGGCGAGCTCGACATGCGAGAGAACCGGCAATGTGGCAAACAGGCGTTCGACGATCATGCGCACATAAGAGCGGGATTCGGGCGACGTGACCAGTACAAACGGGGTGCCGCGGTCGAGAAACTCGCGGATAACTCGGGTCGCCTGCTCGGAAAACTCTTCGAGCTGGCGCGGATCGATGTCGAACTCGACGATTTCGCCCTTCGAATCGCGCTTCAGCGCCTGGTGGAAGACCATGTCCCATTTGTTGCCGAGGCGCAGCACCGGCAACACGCCATTGTCCGTGAGGTCGCCGCAGATCTGCTGCGCCATGCGGATGCGGACATGTTCGACGATCTGCTCGGTCTTGCGGACATGCGGCGCGAGTTCGGCAACCGCTTCCAGAATGAGATGCAGGTTGCGGATGGAGACGCGCTCGGCGAGCAGCAGCTTCAGCACGGCCTGCAGGCCGGAATAGGACATGTGCGACGAGCAGATCTCGTCGGCGAGCTTGCGGTATTCCGGATCGAGGCGCTCGATCAGCACCTTCACGTCCTTGTAGGACAGAAGCTGCGGCAGGTTGTTGCGGATGACTTCGGACAGGTGCGTCAGCACCACCGAAACGTTGTCGATCGGGTGGAAGCCTTCGCGGCGCAGGTCGTCGGCAAAGGTTTCGAGGATCGAGACGGCCGGCATGCCGAAAGCGGGTTCACGGATATCGTCGCCCGGCACGCTCGGCTTGCGGCCGCCGCCGGTCACGACGAGCACTTCGCCGACACGCACGATGTTCGATGCGATCGTCGTGCCGTGAATGCGGATCTGGTAGGACTTGTCCGGGATCGAGATGTCGTCGGACACCTTGATTTCTGGCACGACGAAGCCGTATTGCCCGGCGAACTTCTTGCGCATCTTGCCGACGCGGAAGGCGAGTTCCTGGTGAGCACCGAGCAGGCGCGTGGAAACCTGCTTGCCGAGCAGAAGCTCGATTTCGGCGGTCTTCAGTACCGACTTGACCGAATCCTTCTCCTGATCGCGCGTCTGCTGGACCTGCTGGGCCTCCTGATCGCGCTTGATGCGGTTTTCCGCCTCGATGCGGCGCGGGATGACCCAGGCGCCGAAGGCCATGAGACCGCCAAGCGACATGAAGGGAAAGAACGGCAGGCCCGGAATGAGCGCAAGGAGAATCATCAGGCCGGACGCAACGAAGAGTGCGCGCGGATAGCCGGAGAGCTGGTTGACGACGGCCTGGTCGGTGGAGCCCGCGGTGCCGCCGCGCGAGACGATAAGGCCGGCGGCAAGCGAAACGATGAGGGCGGGGATCTGCGAAACGAGACCGTCGCCGACGGACAGCTTGACGAAGACGTCAGCCGCCTCGCCCAGTTCCATGCCGTGGCGGAAATAGCCGATGATGATGCCGCCGAAAACGTTGATGGCGGTGATGAGCAGGCCGGCGATGGCGTCGCCGCGCACGAACTTCGACGCACCGTCCATGGAACCGAAGAAGGAGCTTTCCTCCTCCAGCTCGCGGCGGCGCAGCTGCGCCTGCTTCTCGTCGATGAGGCCGGCGGACAGGTCGGCGTCGATCGACATCTGCTTGCCGGGGATGGCATCGAGGGTGAAGCGCGCGCCGACTTCCGCGATACGCGTCGCACCCTTGGTGATGACGATGAAGTTCACCACGATGAGGATCATGAAGACGATAATACCGATGACGAAGTCACCGGACATGACGAGGC
Source organism: Shinella sp. (assembly GCF_052438155.1). NCBI lineage: Bacteria > Pseudomonadati > Pseudomonadota > Alphaproteobacteria > Hyphomicrobiales > Rhizobiaceae > Shinella > Shinella sp. Next base: position 76,883 of record NZ_JBQVPI010000014.1, read on the forward strand.
TGGCAAAACCGGCGATCACACCGCCCGCCGCATCATGCCCTTCATTGCCGTGCGAGAGGATGACGCGCGTCGTCGCGATGTTGAGCGCGAGGCGTATCATGGTCGCGATCAGCAACACGGTCGGGAAGGACGAGAATTCCAGCGGTCGCTGGATCCACAGCGAAACCATCAGGATCAGCACCGAAAAGGCGATGGAAAACGCCAGACCGATATCGATCATGAAGGGCGGGATCGGCAGGAAGAGGATCGACAGGATCGTCAGGATGCCGATGGCGAACGCGATATCGCGGCCATTCGGGCTGACCTTCGGAATATTGATTGCCGGTACTTGCGCCATTTAAATGCTTCCCGTCTCGTCATGAGAGGCTGCGGCGCGTCACACGCACCGCCCATTTCACCCCATGACCTACAGGCCGAAGCTTGCGCGAAGGTTGGGAAGAAGCATTGCGTCCGGCGCCGCGTAAAAGCGCTAGCGCTCTAGAAGCCGCTTTCTATGCGGGAAAAGACGAGATCGGTAAAAATGGAAATCTGGGCGCCGATAAAGGGGGCCGAGATGGCGATCGTCACGAAGATCGCGAGGATTTTCGGCACGAAGGTGAGGGTCATTTCCTGCACCTGGGTCAGTGCCTGCACAAAGGCAATGGCGACGCCCACGATCATGGCGGCAAGCACGGCCGGGCCGGAGGCCGCGATGACCGTCCAGATGGCTGCCTGCGCTATATCGAGGGCGTCTGCCTCATTCACGTCTTGGTATCGCTTTTTCCGTCGCTGATCTTCACGCCCGGCCCGATGACGAGCGTCTTGCCCGAATCAAGCTTCGCGACAATGCCGTCATTGTATAGTGTCACTTCCTTCACCACACCAGTGATCTTGCCGTCTTCGCTGGTCACGGTGCGGCCGATCACGGAGTTGGCTTCCTGCAGCGACGTGCGCTGGAGCAGGCTTTCCAGGTTCTTGTTCGTCTTGATGGTCTGTTCGACCTGCGAGAAGGTCGCAAGCTGCGCCATCTGCTGGGTCGCGTCCATCGGCTCGGTCGGATCCTGGTTCTTCATCTGCGCGACGAGCAGCTTCAGGAAGCTCTCGTAGTTCAGCGTCGCGGTCTTCTCGTCGGTGCCGGAATCGGCACCGGTGACGCCGGGCGTATAGGGGGTGTTGGCGCCCGATGCGGCGCCGACGGGCGTTACCATGGTGCAATCTCCCTGCGGATCTGTTCGATCGTGGCCGGCGCCATTTCGTGATTGTTGAGGATACGATCCTCGAGCGGGTAAAGCCCACGGATTGCCTTCAGCGCTTCGAAGACGCGGTCCTGGGTAACGAGCCCATCGACGCGCTTCAGCTCGGCCAGCACTTCCTCGTTCTTGAAGCAGGAGAGCAGCATGATGACCGACTTGCGGAACATGGCGATCGACTGTTCGGCGCCTTCCGGGTTGATCAATGCCATCTGCGCGATGAAGTAGAGCTGGCGAAGCGGCGTTGTCGCCTGTTCCGGCTGGAGAACGTGGTTCTCCAGGAGGAATGTGACGTCGTTCAGGAACTCGACCGCCACCTTGCGGTCGACCCTCAAAACGGCGCCGTTGACGAAAATGCGCTCACCGGACTTCAGCGATATACGCAGGGTACTTTTCATTTGATGCCATCCTTGATGATGGTGGTGATGTCGATGATGCCCTGGAAGTTCGAAGATTCGCGTTTGCGGATCTTTTCGATTTCCTTGAGAATCCAGATTGCGATCGAGATAAGATTGGCCCTCAGCTCGTCTTGGAGCTGGTTCTCCGGGTTTCCGAGGTCTTCGATGAAGCGGATCCAGACGCGGCGTGTGAAGTATATAGCCTCCACCGCCTCTTTGCCGTAGTTGCCGCCATCGGACGCCATTGCCGTCTTGAGGAGCGCGATCGAACGGTCGAGAACCTGTCGTTCCCGATCTTTCGAGACGGCGACGCCCTCCTCCATGATCTCGGCATATGAAAACTGGTACATTCAGACATCCTTCATGTGTGTCCGTACCCTCTGGTTCATCAGAGGTAATTCAGCAGGCTCAGGTTCTGGATCCTCGAGGTCAGCGTGTAGGCGAGCGAAAGCTGCGATTCGAGCGTGGTGACACGCGTGGCCGCCTCGTAGGTATCGATACCTTCCATGTCCTTGATGCTGTTGCTCAGAATGGTGATCTGGGCGCCAAGTGAGGTGTTGGCCTGCGCAACACGCGCTTCGGAGATGCCGAGCTTGCTGCGCTCGCCGTCAATGCCGGAAATCGCCCTGCCCATGTAATCGATCGACGAGTCGCTGACGACCTTGCGCGCGCCTTCGCTGATGTTGAGCGCCAGCAGTTCCTGCCCCAGCACGAGGCCGAGCGCCATGTAGCGCATGCCGTCCGCATTGGTGTTGGTCGAACTCTGCACGGTCTCCGATGTGCTGACGCGGCTTTCCATGTTCTCGCTGGAAGCGTTCGACCAGTCGTTCTGCCAATCCACGCTCGTGAAGCTCGCTTCGAGGGTGTCGATGAAGGACTGCATGTCCGCCGGATCGATGGTGGCGACGGCGTTGTCATCCTGATCGAAGCCGAAATGCGCGAGGAAGGCCGCGTCGAATTCAGTCTTGGCGTCGGAAACGGGCGATTCCTGGAAATAGTCGTTGAGCGGCATCACGTCGGAATTGATGCCGGCGAAGAGATATTCGCCGCTGAAGGAGGTGTTTGCAGCGGCCGTGAACGTCTGGAGGGCGCTGCCGAGGTTCTTCTGCGCCAGTTGCAGCTGATCGGCGGAGGTGATGCCGGAGAGCGCGATCAACACGCCCATGGCGTCGTTCGCCGCCGTCGACATCGTGCCCAGGGATTCCTGCGAGGCGGAGAGGCGCTGCGTGGTGAGCGCGTTCGTGCTTTTCAGCGATTCCATGCGCTGGAGATCGCGGTGCAGGTTGAGCGTGCGTGCGGTCTTGGCGCCGAGGACAGCACCGACGTCCGAATGACGCCCGGTAACGCTTTCCTCCTGGACTTTCAGCATCTCCTTCTGCGCCGTGGCCACGGTGAGCCGCATCGCATTCTGAAGGGACATGTTCGAAACGAAAGAAGCCTTCATAACTTAGCCCGCCGCTTGAAGAAGCGCCGCGATCATCTCATCGACCGCTGCTACGAGTTTCGCCGACGCTTTGTAGGACTGCTCGAGGTCGAGAAGCAGCGCGAGCTCCTCGTCGAGGCTGACGGCGGTCACATTGAGGAGGGCTTCCTGGGTGCGGCCGAGGAGCGCCGACTTGTCGTCGCCCGCCGTCGTCGCAGCACTGCGAAGCTGCTCCAGCCAGCCAACCGACGACGTGCCGAAGGCGAGGATGGTCGCCGACGTGTCGATCGCGGCCGCCGGATCGAAGGTCATCGGTGCCTCGAAGGCAGCGGCATACCCGTTCAGCAGCTCCGAAAAGCTCGCATTGTTGTCGACGTTATAGTTGGTGTTGATGCCGTCGCGGAGCAGCATCGGATTGCCGCCCTCGTTCGATATGACATCGGGGTTCACCCGGATGACGGTCGAGAGGCCCGGATCCGTCAGCGCCGGCAGGCCGTTGCTGATGAACAGACCTTCGTCTCCGGCCTCGGAGAACATCGTGATGACGCCGCGGGCGATTTCGTCGAGCTGCTTCTGGAAGGTCGGCGCTGCGTTGTCGCGAATCTGCAGGAGCGCGGCAATCGAGCCTTGAGCGCTTGTGTTGCCGCCGGTGCCCGCCTGGACGGCGACGCCGTCGATATAGATCTGGTTGCCCGTCACGGCCGCCGTATAGGTCGGCGTCGGTGCGAAGGTCACCGTGCGTGCAGCGGTTTCGAAGAGCACCGTTCCGTCGCTCGTGTAGAGCGCGAGATCGTTGTTCGCCCGCCGCATGGTGCTGACGCCGACGATCGACGAGATCTGGGTCAGCAGCTTGTCACGCTGGTCGAGCGCATCGTTGACGTCCGTACCGGCAGCGGTGCCCTGCTTGACCTGGTCGTTGTAGGTCTTGAATTCCCCGAGCAGGCGGTTGAGTTCCGTGACCGAAGTCGCGATGTCCGCATCCGCTTCGGCGCGCAGCTTCTGCAGCGCCTGCGAGGTGGTGTTCAACGCGTTCGCGACGTCGATTGCGTCCGCCACGACGGTCTCGGCGAGCGAGACTTCGTTCGGCTTGTCGGCAAACGTCTGGAGGTTGTCGCGCAGCTTGGCGAGATAGGTCGACGGGGCGAGTTCGTAATCCTCCCCGCCGAGCATGGTCTTCATCCGCGTCAGGCCGGAAAGCAGCGTATCCTGCCCGGAGGACTTGGAGATGCTGAGCAGGTTCTGCTTCAGCAACGCCTCGTTCTGGGCACGTTGCGTTTCGACCACCGACGCGCCGGTCGCCGCCGTGGCGAGGATCGCCGAGCGGCGGGCGTAGGCCGTGTCGCTTGCATTGGCAATGTTCTTCGACGCGACGGCGGATTGCAAGCCGACGTTGGAGAAACTGGACTGAGCAGTCTTCATTGCTGCTGAAAGCGACATCGTTGCTACCTAACTCTGGAATGCGCGCGGGTTTAAACCGCCTTATCTCTTGAGGTTGACGAGGACTTCCATGAGTTCCGAGCCGGTCTGGAAGACCTTCGAGTTCGCCGTGTAGTTACGCTGCGACTCGATCATGCTTGTCAGCTCTTCGGCAATGTCGACATTGGAGTCTTCCAGCGCGCCGGAGATGATGCTGCCGTAGCCGTTGGTGCCGGCATACCCCATGACGACGACGCCCGATTCGTTGCTCTGCGAATAGACGTTGCCCGGCAGTGGCTTCAGGTTGTCGGGGCTCTGTACCGAAGCCATGGCGATGCGATACTTCGGCGTCAGTTCGCCGTTGCTGTATTTCAGCGAGACGACGCCGTCGTCGCTGATTTCGTAGCCGGTTACCTTGCTGGCGCCGTTGCCGTCGATCTTGCCGTTGGACACGTCGAAGGCGGAGGCGAGCTGGCTCGAACCACCAATGCTGATGGCGAGTGCGTTGAGGTTTGCCCCGTCGATGACTTCCGCCGTCGTGGTGATCGTCGCCGGCGACGGCGTCAGAAGCTTGCCCTCCGAATCGAAGGTCATTGCAATGGGGGTGCCACCTGCCAACACCGAAGCGCCATCATAGGTCGCGTCGACCGACCAGGCATTGTCGCCGGTTTTCGTGTAGGTGAATTCGATAAGGCGCTTGTTGCCCTGGCTGTCATAGGCGACGAGCGAAGTCTTCTTCTCGTAGCCATCCGGCTCGTTGGACGGCAGGTTGACGTCGAGCGCACCAGCGGTCGAACCCTTGGCGTTCAGCGCACTGGACGACAGGTTGATCTGCTGCAAACCGTCGAAGCCGTTGACGACGATCGTCGGGTCCTCGGTCGAGGAATATTCGTAGCCCATCAGCGTGTAGCCGGCGGAATTCTGCAGCGAGCCGTCATCCATCATGGTGAAGGCGCCGGCGCGGGTCATGTATTCCTGGCCGTCCGTGCCTTCGACAATGAAGAAGCCCTTGCCGTTGATGGCAAGATCCGTCGATGAGGTCGTGTAGGTGAAGGTGCCCTGCGCCGAGATGGAATAACGCACATCCGTGGTTACGCCGCCAGAATTGTAGGCGCCGCCCGTCGAAGGCAGAATCAGGGAGGAGAACTGGGTCGAGGCCTTCTTGTAGCCCGTCGTATTCGCGTTGGCGATGTTGTCGGCAACGGTGCTCAGGCGATTCGCCTGTGCGTTCATGCCGGAAACACCCGTTCTCATCGTGCCGTAAAGACTCATCTCATATCCCCGTTCGTCTCGTACTTCGACCCTATGGGACGGGCCTTGCGTGAAGCTGGCTGCCGGGGTCCGCATTCCCCGCCAGCCGGCAATCCTGATCTCAGTTCTGCCAGTCGATGCAGTAGCCAAGGAAACGCTTGGAATCGATCGGATCGAAACCGAGCTTCTTGCGCAGTTTCTTGCGCAGCTTGCTGATGTGGCTTTCAACGACGTTTTCCTCGACGTCCTCGTCGAAGATCCCGTAGATCGCATTGAAAATCTGGGTCTTGGAAAGCCGGCGGCCGCGATTGGCGACCAAGTATTCCAGGATGCGGCGCTCGCGGCGCGGCAGCGGGAAGACGTCGTCGTTGATTTCCGGATCGCGACCATCCGAGAAGACACGGATCGGGCCGATTTCGGTGAAATTGGTGAGCGCCTTCAGACGACGCCGGATGGCCGCCGCACGGGCCAGAATTTCCCGGGGATGCACCGGCTTGCGCACGACGTCATCGACGCCGCTGTCAAACAGCGCGAGGGTGTTTTCGAGAGAATGTGTATCGCTGACCGCGATCACCGGGGCCTGGGAGCGATCCCGGATGGCCCGGGGCAGCTCCATACCGAGCTGGCCCTGACCGATCAGGAACGCCTCGACCGCATCGATGTCCGAATCGGCAGCGGTGTTGACCCACTCGCCGAATTCACGGGGATCGAACCCAGTCGAGGGCACGCCCTCGCGACCAAATAGAGAAGTATAGCCGTCTTTTACGAGCTCGCGCTCATCAACCACTACGATCATTCGTCCGCCTCCGAATCAGTGTGGTGTTTCGTTCGGGCAGTGGTACGAATCGGGCGATTCACGGGCAACTAGAGGAAGTGACTGGGGGAATTTAACAATTGATTAAGATTTGCGTGCCGATTTGATCTACATATAGTAGGACTAATCGCCTCTTGCCACAATTTTATGGTGGAAAAGTTAACAAAGGTTAACGACCTGCCTTGCTGCTCCAAATCATGGCGCATTCTTGCCACATTGCGGCACAGATCATTGAGGGAGAAAATTCAACCTTTAGTCGAATTATTGACAGAACTGTTTCGCGTTCTGAGTCCAGCTTCCGTAGCCGGTTGCAACCAAATTGGCGATCACGCGGCAGACATACCGCTTTTGCGCTGGATCGTTGTTCGGCCCGGCATGATACCGTGCAACAGCCATCGTCCAGGTTTCGTGCCGGGCATGAAGACGCGCCAGGAACGCCGCCGCATACTCGACGTTCTTGCGTGGGTCGAACATCTCCGCCGGCGATGCGAACTGGTCGCCGTGGAAGTGGTGGTTGATCTGCATGCATCCAAGATCGATCAGCTTGGCACCGCGGGCACGCGCGGCCTCGAAGGCCTGCAGGGCATCCTGTCGGTCCTGGCCGAAGAAGGCCTTGCCTTCGATGTTCATGGCATAGGGCTGCAACGAGCCCTTGCGGCCGGTCTCGGTGAGGCCGACCGAATAGAGGATCCCGGCAGGAATATCGTATTTTGCCGCGGCAGCGAGAATTTCCCGCTCGCAGCTACCGATGGCGGCTTTCGCGTCAGAGGTAGACGCCGCCAGAACGCAGAGACTGGCTGCCAGCGAGGCCAGCAGCGTTGTCCGACGTGGTGCCTTCATGGGATGCTTCCTCGCGTGCGAAATTGCGTGCTGCCTGCCCCTCGCCACTCTGGCGGCCATTGCCACCCTCGCGGGCCTGCGGCTGGCTGGAGAACTGCGGCTGCTGTTGCTGGCTCTGCCCGTCGCCCTGCTGCGTGCCCGAGTTTCTGTCGGCCGGGGTAAACTGGACGCTGACCTGATCGACGGCGAAACCCTGGTCGCGCAGCGCCTTGACCATGGCATCCTGGTCGTCGCTGAGCTGGCGGTAGGCCTCGACCGTCTGCACCTGCAGCGAGACGGTCAGTTCGTCGCCATGCAGCCTCAGCGTCGCCGTGACGAGGCCGAGTTCGATCGGGTGCATCTGGATCTTCAGCGTGTTGACGACCTTGCCGGTCATGGCCTCATGCGGTTGGAGGAGGCTGCCGGTCGAACTGAGCGCCGCCGCCCAGGACGGGTCCTGCGTGAGCGCCGTCGTCACGGCGGCCGAGTTACCCGTCGAGGCAAGGCCGATATACCGCCGTGCATCAACCACCGTCACCGTCTCGCCCTTCGCGCCTGTCGGATTGGCATCACGAACGGCCGTGCGTTCACCATCGGCGGAAATGCTCATGTCGACGTCGCGGCCCTTGCCGTCGGCCCGGATAAGCCGAAAGAGCTGATCGGCATCCGATTCAGACTTGGCTGCAGCCATCTCGACGGCAGCAGCGTCGGCATGCGTTCCATCCGCCAATGCCGAGGAGACGTCGGCGTGGGCATCGATCCGGCCCTTCACCTCGCCATCCGGCTGCTCGTCGCCATTCTGCCCACCTGCCGCAATCGCAGCCGCGGCCGCCTGGCCATTGGTCACAACCTGCGCGGCGGCATTCGGAGCGGTTAGAAGCGCCAGCAGATTGCCGACATCCACCGTGCTGCCGGTATCCGGTACGGCGCTGGCTTCGGCATCCGCGGCGTTGTCGGATTTGAGGTCAGCGGACTCGGACTTGATCCTGCCTTGTGTTTCGGCACGCGGTTTCTCACCCGGCTTATCCGCAAGGTCACGGAATGCGAGGGGCTTCTCGTCAAGGACCCTGTCTGTTTTCGCGATTGGGTCGGCATCAGGGCTCGCGGCAGCCTGCGCGGCGGTCTTCGTGCCGCTGTCTGCATCCGCTTTCCCACCGATAGCTTTCCCACCGGTTTCGGCCGCAGCCTTTTCACCGGGTACAGCATCGCCGGGCACGGCATCACCACGCACGGTCTCACCGGGCGCGGCCTTTAAGCCGGCCAGCTCATCGGACGTGGCAGCGGCCTTATCGGCAGCCTTTTCGGCGCCAGCCCTGCGCAGCACTTCAGCAATAGCGGGCAGGCTCGAATTCGACGTCCTGATCCGCGTGTCGCCGGTCTGCTCGGCCGATATGGAGCGCGCCGCAGCGCCACTGGCGGGGACCGAGAGGTTTGCGCCCTTGCGGCCGCCCTCGCCTCCACGTCCGGCAATGTTTGCCACGGTGCTGGCGAAATCGCCATTTTTGGGAGCGGTCTCCGCGGTCTTCGCGTGTCCTGCCTTGTTCTTTGCCGACGTCAGATGCGGCGCGGCGCCCAAAATTCCGTTCGCGGTGTTGCTCAACTGCCTTCTCCTTTCAAGAGCGCGTCAATCTCGTCGAGTTTGGACCGGCCACTCGATACGAATGTATCGAACGCCGGATCAATGCCCGCTTCTGCCGTCTGCTCTTTCTTCTTCTTGTCCGGCTCGGCAGCGGTGGCGACCGGGATCTCCTCCGCGCCTGCCTGCGGATCCATGGACCGTTCCGCCGTTTCCGCCTCATTCAGGCCAGCATAGGACGCGTCTTCGGGCTGTTCCGGCACGGCGACAGCCTCCGTCTCAGCCAGCAACGCCTGTGGTGCGCGCAGGACCTCTTCGGCCACCGCCTTGGCCGCAGCCTTCAAGGCGCGGTCCTTTTCGGAAAGCTTGTCATCCGGAATGGCGATGATGGATTCCATCGCAGACGAGACATCGCCGGAAGGAACCGAGGCCAAACCGGAATAGAGATCGGCCAGCACCCTCGGCACGTTTTCCCCGTCCTCGGACAGCATCTGGGCGCGTTCGGCGGCAAGCGAGGCGAGTTTGTTCTTGCCCGAGATCGCGGCGAGCCGCGCCATGCGCAGATAGACTTCCCGCTGCCGCGGCACATCCATGAAGGACAGGACCTCCAGAATATCCTCTTCCTTGAGCGCCTCGAAATGATCGACGGCGAGCTTGACGAAGAGGTCGGCGAACTGGCTGGCATAGGGCGAGCGCAGGTAGCGCCGCGCGTAGCGGTTGGCATAGACCATGCTCTTGTCGATCCAGCCGGCCTCGCTCGTCACATAGACGGAGCGGCGCAGCGCCGCCTCTTCGACGATCGTGCCGGGTGCGACAAGCCGCGCCCAGTCGAAATAGGTCAGCGCCAGGGCGGGATCCTTGCGGATGACCGAGTTGGCGGAAACGAGCGCCAGGTAGGGCCCGACCCGCGCGCGCTTGTATTCCGGAAAGATTTCGGCCAGCGAGTTCACACTCTGGCTGCCGCGACCGCCGAGATAACTGCGCAGGGCATCGGTGATGCGGGAATCGAAATGGCCGCCGACATCCCTTTTTATGAGGAGTTCCAGCGTCTCCGGATTGCCGCCGCTCATGGCATAGATGAGCGCTGCATCCACATTGCGCGGGTCATCGAAAATCGCGGCGTCCGCCGTACGAAACCGCTCGTCGATGGTCGACAGCAGAAAGCGCTGCATCTCCATTGCGGAATGGTCGCCGAGCGCCACCGTGTCCTGCACATATTGCAGCGAACGGATCATCTTGTAGGGCGCGAGATCGTCGAGATTCTCCGCGCAGGCGGGTACGACGGCAGAAGCGATGCCGCAAAGGACCGTACCCATCATAAGCAGGCGCCGCAACAGACCCATGGCGTCAGCCACCTTCCGTCTGAATGAGGATTTCGATACGGCGGTTGGCGTCCGCCATCGGATCGTCCTGCACCTTGAGGCGCCGATCAGCAAAGCCTGTCACCTGGCTCACGCGCTTCTCTTCAAGGCCGCCGCGCACCAGCATGTAATAGGCGCTCTGCGCACGGTCCATCGAGAGCCGCCAGTTGTCGTTCTTGCCACCCGCGAATGGACGGGCGTCCGTATGACCACGGATCGCGATGGCGCCCGGACGGCTTCCTAGGATCTTGCCGATCTTCTCCATCGCCAGCACCATGTCGCGCTGGGGGACGGCCGAACCGATGTTGAACATGGGCGTATCGAGCTGATCGGTAAGGCTGACGAGCAGACCGCCTTCGGCCGGCGTGACCGTCAGGCCTTCCGCGAGCTTGCCGAGCGTGCCGATCTCCTTGTTGATCTGCTTTTTCAGCTCGTCCGCTTCCTTGCCCTCCTTGGCTTTGGCGTCTTCGGTCGCAGCCTGTTCCGCCTCGACCTTTGCGGCTTCGGCCTTTTCCGCCTCGTCCTTGGCAAGCGCCTCCTGAACGGTCTTGCCTTCGCTGCCGGCGCTCGTCGCCTGCGAGATATCGACCTGCTGCGTCCAGAAGTCGGGGTCGAACGGATCGCGATAGGCTTCGCCGCCGCTAGCGCCGGTGGACGGGCCGGAATTGGCCGCACCGCCCTCACCCTTGGCGCTCACATTCGCCTGCTGGCCGACTTCCTGTGCGATTTCGGAAAGCACGGAATAGGGGTTCTCGAAGAAATTGGCTTCGGAATACTGGGTTTCCTCGCCGGCGGTGGTCTTCTCGTCCTTGCCGCTTTCCGCGCCGTTGCCGCTCGCCTGCTGCTGGCCCTGTTCCTTGGACTTGTCCTGCGTCGCCTCGCCTTCGGCACTGTTGGCCGGCTTCTTCACCGATTTGTCGGCCGGCTTGTCGTCGGTCAGCTTGATCGGGTTGAAATAGGAAGCGACGGAAGCCTGCGTCTTCTCGTTGGCGGCATTGACGAGCCACATCACGAGGAAGAACGCCATCATGGCCGTCATGAAGTCGGCATAGGCGATCTTCCAGGCGGCCGAATGATGGTCACCCTCATGTTCGGCATGTCGCTTGACGATGATGATCTCGTTCTTGCCGTGGTGATGATTTTCGCCGTCGCTCATGCCAGCACCTTGCGTACGGTGTCAGCCCAGGCCGCCATCCGCGTTACCAGGACGGTTTCGCTAAACTCCACCGTCAGATCGACATCCTGCATTTCGACATGCTTGAAGACCGGCATGGTATCCTCGAAATGCGATTTCAACTGTTCGAAGAGGTTTGCCGGCCCCTTCACCGTAACCGTAATACCTTCACCACCCGCAAGACCTTCCGTGATCATGCGCGCGAGATCGGCAACCGCACCCTTGGTAAGCACAAGGCTCATGATCGGCGCCAGGACCTGCGCGGCCTGGGCTGCGACAAGATCGGCGACCTCGGCGGTCAGTCCGGAGAACCTTTCGGCCAGTGCGTCCGCGTAATCCTGTTCGTATCGCGCCTTGAGCCCGTCAAGCTCGGCCTGATGCGCATTCTTCAAGGCGGTCATGTCCGCCTCGTGTTTTGCGCCAAGCTCCGCTTCGGCTTCCGCCTGGCCTTCGGCAAATGCCTCGGCACGCTCCGCCGCTACATCGACTTGCGGCTCTGCGAACGGCATCGCGAAAGGTTCGGCCTTGGCGCCGCCGTCATTCTGCGTGAACGACGGAGATGAGAAGGTCGGCGTCTTCGCGCGCGGCGGTGCGCCGAAATCCTTGAGGTAGCGGGCGAGTTGCACGCTCATGCCGTGCCCTCCAGCCCTGCCACGTGCCGGGTGAACGCAAACAGGATCCGACGGGAACCCCGCGGACCGTTTCGACGCTCGCACTCGTAAACACTGGAAGCTGACAACACCGCTGACCTGTCTCCTCGACATCGAGCCTTCCGGAAGGCGAAAGGCACACAATCTTCCTGATCGTGCCATTGAGCCTAGGGGTTCAAACTTGTGCGAGGATGAAGATGAAAGGTGTTGGGCCGCGCCAGGGCAAATCGCGCGGCCCAACCGCCCGCCTCGGCCGATGACCACGGCCGGGCGGAAGCGAGATCTCCATGCCCTTACTGACGGAAGAGCTGGAGGATGTTTTCTGCGCTCGAATTGGCGATCGAGAGCGACTGGATGCCCAGTTGCTGCTGGGTCTGCAGCGCCTTCAACCGCGTCGATTCCTCGTTCATATCGGCATCGACGAGACGCCCGATGCCCTTGTCGATCACATCGCCAAGCGAGGCGACGAAGCTCTCCTGCATATCGATGCGCCTCGTGATGGCGCCGAGCGTGGAGGCGGCGTTCGTCAGGTCCTTGAGGACGAAATCCGTGACGCTGATCATGCCGTCGATTTCTTCGTAGCTCGTATCGGTCTTGAGTTGGACGACGCCATCGGCTTCGGGATCGTCCATGTCGATGATGGAGTACGGACCAAAGGCCGGCGGATCCGGCATGACGTCGGCAAGGTCGATAGGCTTGGTGAGGTAACCCTGCTCCGGCGTCTCGATGTCGATCAGCACAGAGTTCGCTGTATCGAAGTCGAGCGTGGTGACCTTGACGTTGCCGTCAGCGCTGCGCACGAAGGAGGCGACGACGGATTTTATGCCGAGTGCATCGTCGCCCGTATTGTAAAGCCAGTTCTCGCCGGAGAACGAGGCCGACTGGGCAGCCGAGATGAGCTGGTTCTTCAGCTCCTTGATTTCGTCGTTGATCTTGGTCTTGTCGACGCCCGGCTCGCGCGCGGCGACAAGCTTCGCCTTGATCTCGCTCATCACTTCGATGACGCTTTCCAAGGCGGTATAGGCGGTATCGACCTTCGCGGCACCGAGGCCGAGCGCATCTGCGACGGTGGAGATGGCGCGGTTGTCTGAGCGCATGGTGGTCGCGATCGACCAGTAGGCGGCGTTGTCGGCGGCGGTTTCGACGCGCATGCCGGAGGAGACGCGCGCCTGCGTCGTCTGGAGGCTGCTATCGATCGAACGGAGTGTCTGCAACGCGGCCATAGCGGCGGAGTTGGTCAAGATGCTGGTCATTGGCATTTGCCCTGAATAAGTGATTGTCGGGGACATGCCGGAGTAAAGGCGGGGGACCGGTAACGATGGGAGGCTTCATGCAACCGACGCCGCTCGTTTGCCCTGGGCGTCAGTCCATCGTTCTTAATGATTGGTTAACGGCCAATGGTTAACAAATGGTTAACGCCGTTAAGGATTTGGAAAGGAAAATGAAAAAAGCGTAAACGGACGATGGCCAGATTTTACGGATTTCAACCTTTCCGCGCCAAAAACACGACGAGCCCTGCCTGCAAGTGGCACGATACCGTGCGATTTTGGCAACCGAGCGTTCCGTTTCAGGGCAGGCCGAATTTGCAATTGCAAGGATGTGTTGCATCTCATTAACTCATTATTAGAAGTTCCTGCTTAGAACTTTGCTTAGTTGTAAGAATTCTACCCGTGTAGGGCTTGCAACCACTGGCGTGGGGATCGGAGCCGCCTTCTGGCTCTGTAAGCATGATGCCCTTCCGATACGCTGGCTCGTTCGAGTCATGTTCCATGAAAACAAGTTATCGTCCGCAAGGACACCCGAATTGCGAAGTCAATGAGGGGTCCGGGGGGACGTCCAACGCTGCAGCAAGCGCAGGACATGCTGAGTATGCCGTAGAGGCGCCGAACAGGCCTTCTGCGCTGCGACTCGCAGGGCAATGACGTTTGTGGTCAGCCAACCATCAAGGGCGCGTTCATGACTTCAATCGTCACATCTCTTTCTATCAACCAGATCCGGTCGCTCTCGTCGACCGCGATTGCAAACCTCACCACAACCGACGTCGCAGCTCTCACGAGCACGCAGATCAAGGCGCTGAACTCGACGCAGATCTCGGCTTTCGAGACCGAAGACCTCGCGGCCTTCTCCTCGACCCAGATCAGCGCCGTCACGGCGGCCGCCATCACCGGTCTCACCCTTTCGCAGATGGATGCGCTGGGCTCCAGCAACATCGCCGGTCTCACCTCTTCGCAGATGAACGCGCTCAGCACGGCGCAGATCAGCCAGCTGAATTCCGATCAGGTCGATGCTCTGTCGAGCTCGCAGATCGCAGCCCTCAGCGCTGCCGCGCTCGGCACGATGACCTCGGACGAAATCGGGACCTTCACCTCGGATGAAGTCGCCGCCATCTCTACCAAGGTTCTGGCAAGCCTCTCCACCGCCGCCATCGCAAACTTCAACAGCGACCAGATCGGCGCCCTCAGCGCCAAGCAGGTTGCTTCGCTGACCAACGCCCAGGTCGCCGTTCTGACCTCCGAACAGGTAGACGGCCTGACGAGCAGCCAGGTTGGCGCTCTCACCGCCAAGCAGATCACGGCGCTCACGACCGATGCCATCGCATCGCTCGACAGCGACCAGATCGGCGCCCTGAACGCCAAGCAGATCGCTGCCTTCTCGACCGCCCAGGTCGCCATCCTCGACTCCGACCAGGTTGCCGCTCTGAGCAGCACCCAGATCGCAGCGCTGAGCGCCGAAGCACTCGGCACGATGACCTCGGAAGAGATCGCAACCTTCTCCTCGGATGAAATTGCAGCCATCTCCACCAAGGTTCTTTCGAGCCTCTCGACGGCGACCATCGCAAACCTCGACAGCGACAAGATTGCCGCCCTGACCTCCAAGCAGGTTGCTGCTCTCACCAACGCCCAGATCGGCGTGCTCTCCTCCGACCAGATCGACGGCCTGTCCTCCGGCAACGTCGCCGCCCTGACCGCCAAGCAGATCACGGCGCTGACGACCGAGGCGCTGACATCGTTCGACAGCGACCAGATCGCTGCTCTGACGGCCAAGCAGGTCGCAGCTCTCTCCTCTGCCCAGGTCGACGTCCTGACGTCCGACCAGATCGAAGCCTTCGACAGCGTCCAGATCGCGGCCCTCAGCGCCGCAGCACTCGGCACGATGTCCTCCGACGAGATCGCAACCTTCACGTCTGACGAAGTCGCCGCGATCTCCACCAAGGTTCTGTCGAGCCTGTCCACCGCTACGATCGCAAACTTCGACAGCGCACAGATCGGTGCCCTGAACAGCAAGCAGCTCGCAGCGCTCACCAACGCCCAGATCGGTGTTCTCACGTCCGATCAGCTCGATGGTCTGTCCTCCACCAACATTACTGCCCTGACCGCCAAGCAGATCACGGCGCTCACGACCGATGCCGTCGCATCGCTCGAAAGCGACCAGGTTGCTGCCCTGACGGCCAAGCAGGTTGCCGCAATGACGACCGGCCAGGTCGACGCCCTGACCTCGGATCAGGTCCAGGCCCTGACCAGCACGCAGATCGCGGCCCTCGGTGCCGTGGCGCTCGACACGATGTCCTCCGACGAGATCGCGACCTTCTCGTCTGACGAAGTCGCCGCCATCTCCACCAAGGTCCTGTCGAGCCTCTCCACCGACACGATCGCCAACTTCGACAGCGACAAGATCGCAGCCCTGACCTCCAAGCAGGTTGCTGCCCTCACCAACGCCCAGATCGGTGTTCTGACCTCCGATCAGCTCGACGGCCTGTCGTCCGACAACATCGTTGCCCTGACCGCCAAGCAGATCACGGCGCTCACGACCGATGCTGTCGCATCGCTCGAAAGCGACCAGGTTGCCGCCCTGACGGCCAAGCAGGTCGCTGCCCTCTCCTCTGCCCAGGTCGACGCCCTGACCTCCGACCAGGTCCAGGCTCTGAGCAGCACGCAGATCGCAGCCCTCAGTGCCGCAGCACTGAACACGATGTCCTCCGACGAGATCGCGACCTTCACGTCCGATGAAGTCGCAGCCATCTCCACCAAGGTTCTGTCTGCTCTCTCGACCGATGCCATCGCCAACCTCGACAGCGACAAGATTGCCGCTCTCAGCAGCAAGCAGGTCGCAGCCCTGACCGCAGCCCAGGTCGGCGTCCTGACGTCCGATCAGGTCGATGGTCTGACCAGCGCCAACATCGTCGCCCTGACGGCCAAGCAGATCGAAGCGCTCACGACCGATGCCATCTCATCGCTCGACAGTGTCCAGATCGCCGCCCTCACGGCAAAGCAGGTCGCATCCTTCACTTCTGCCCAGATCGACTCGCTGACTTCCGACCAGGTCGAAGCCCTCGACAGCGTACAGATCGCCGCCCTCAGCGCCTCGGCACTCGGCACGATGACCTCCGAAGAACTGGGTAAGTTCACCTCGGATGAAATCGCCGCCATCAGCACCAAGGTCCTGGCTGCCCTGTCCACCGCGGCAATCGGGAACTTCGCAAGCGATCAGATCGCAGCCCTGAGCTCTGCCCAGGTAGCCGCGCTCACCACCGCACAGGTCGCAACCCTGACCTCCGATCAGCTCGACGGCCTCAGCTCCGACCAGGTCAAGGCCCTCACGGCCACCCAGGTCGCAGTTCTGACCACCGATGCGATCGCATCGCTGGAAAGTGACCAGGTCGCAGCCCTGACCTCCAAGCAGGTTGCCGCCCTGACCACCGCACAGGTCGCAACCCTGACTTCGGACCAGGTCGACGCCCTGACGAGCACGCAGATCGCAGCCCTCAGCGCCGCAGCGCTCGGCACGATGAGCTCTGACGAGATCGGTACCTTCTCGTCCGACGAAGTCGCCGCCATCAGCGCCAAGGTTCTGGCCGGCCTGTCGACCGACATCGTGTCCTTCCTCAGCAGCGACCAGATCGGCGCCCTGAACACCGCTCAGCTTGCCTCACTGACAACGGCACAGATCGGCGTTCTCTCCTCCGACCAGGTTGACGGTCTGTCGAGCGACAACATCGTCGCCCTGACGGCCAAGCAGATCGAAGCGCTCACGACCGACGCAATCTCGTCGCTCGACAGCGATCAGATCGCAGCCCTGACGAGCACCCAGATCTCGGCGCTCAGCACGGTTCAGATCGCGACCCTGACATCCGATCAGATCACGGCTCTGACGAGCACGCAGATCGCAGCCCTCAGCTCCGCCGCACTCGATGCGATGGACTCCGACGAGATCGCGACCTTCACGTCGGACGAGATCGCCGCGATCAACGTCAAGGCACTTCCGGGCCTCTCCACCGACGACATCGGTGCCCTGAGCTCGGAACAGGCTCGGGCCTTTACCTCCACTCAGATCGGTGCCCTGAACAGCTCGCAGGTCGAAGCGATCATCGCAGCCTACAACGACGTCTGATCCAGACGGTCGATCCCGAAAACAGGCGGCGCGGTTCACACCGCGCCGCTTTTTCTTTTTGGAACCGGCGCGCGAAAAACGATCAGCCCGACGCAAGACAACTCCGATAGCAAGGCAAACGAGCTCCTTTTCGAGTCGTTCAACAGCCCGGCCAGCAGGCCTCTTGCCGCAGGATGTCCATGACTGTCAGCACCCCCATCGTTCCTGATCCGAACGCGCCGCTCCTCAACCTGCTCGGACGCGCCCGCAACCAGCAGCTCTCGCTTGCCGAGCTGTTCCAGACTGCGGAAGCGCTTGCAGCTGGCGGCGCCACCCTGCCGGCGATCGAGCTCTACAAGACCTGGATCGCCTTCAACGACACCAATCCGCTGCTGCACCTCGCCTACTTCAACTTCGCGGTTTCGCTTTCGAAGGCAGGGGATACGGCAGCCACGATCCACGCCTTGCGCGCAGCGATCCGGATCAGCCCGCAATTCGGCCAGGCCCATATCAATCTCGGGCGGACGCTGGAGGATTGCGGCCTGACGGGACAGGCCGTCCAGCAATGGCGCACCTTTGCGGACGCGACAGCGGACGTAACACCCGACAAGATCAACAACCGCCTGCTGAGCCTCCAGCATATCGGCCGCGTTCTGGAAGCCACCGGCAAGCTCGAAGAGGCGGAAGCCGCCCTCTGGCAGGCGATGGAGCTGCAACCCACGCGCACCGAGGCCGCCCAGCACTGGATTTCGCTCCGCATGCGCCAGTGCAAGTGGCCGGTCGTCGCACCGTCCACCCATATCACGTCGCGCCAGTTCATGGACGCGATGTCGTCCATGACGATCGCCTGCTACACGGACGATCCCCTTTTCCACATGGCCAAGGCCCACCGCTATTGCCAGGCGACCGTCGGCCGACCTGCCGATTTCAAGGGCTTCGTGCGCAAGCCGGTGCGCCACAAGAGCGGAACCGGCCAGCGCCTGCGCGTCGGGTACGTTTCCTCGGACCTGCGCCAGCATGCCGTCGGCTTTGCGCTGAGTGAGCTGCTCGAACTGCACGACAAGTCCAATGTCGAGATCTTCGCCTACTATTGCGGCGAGCCGGTTCTCATCGACCAGACGCAGGCGCGAATCAAGCTGGCGGTCGACCATTGGTGCGACATCACCAAGTTGAGCGATGTCGACGCGGCCCGCCAGATCGTCGCCGACGAGATCGACGTGCTGATCGACGTCAACGGTTACACCAAGCACGCCCGCACGAAAATTTTCGCTTATCGCCCGGCCCCGGTCATCGTGAACTTCTGCGGTTATCCCGGAACGATGGCGAGCCCGTATCACCAGTACATGATCGCCGACGAACAGATCGTGCCGCCGGAAAACGAGCTGTATTATACCGAGAAGGTGCTTCGCATTCCCTGCAACCAGCCGGTGGACCGCAAGCGCACCGTCAATCCGCGTCCGACCCGGGCGTCGGTCGGCCTGCCGGAAGACGCCTTCGTCTTTGCAAGCTTCAACGGCATGCAGAAGATCACCGCCAACTGCTTTGCCCGCTGGATGGCCATCCTCACCGCGACGCCAGGCAGCGTGCTGTGGCTGCTGGTTGGCGATGACAGCGTCAACGAGCGTGTCAAGCAGATGGCCGAACAGGCCGGCGTCGCGCCGGAGCGACTGATCTTCGCGGGAAAAACCCAGAACCCGGATCACCTCGCCCGCATCGGCCTTGCCGACCTGTTCCTCGACACGTTCCCCTACGGCGCACATTCCACCGCCGCCGATGCCATCACGCAGGGCCTGCCGGTGCTGACTGTCGCCGGCAAGAGCTTTGCGTCGCGCTTCTGCGCCAGCATCGTCGTGGCGGCGGGCATTCCCGAACTCGTCTGCAAGAGCCCGGACGATTATGTCCGCCAGGCCGTCGTTTTCGCGAAGGACCCGGCCCGTCTTGCCGCGGTCAAGGAAACCCTCCAGCAACAACGAGAAACCTGCGCACTGCGCGACATGCCCGCACTCGCCCGCCGGCTCGAAGAGTTGTTCTGGCAGATGCAGGGCGAGGCAGAACGCGGCGAGACGCCCGTTCCGGATCTGCGCAACCTCGACCTCTACTACGAAGTGGGCGCCGAGCTTGCAGCCGCGAATATCGATTTCGAAGACGACCAGGCCTACCGGCAGCGCTACCGCGCGCAGCTTTCCACCCTGAACGACTTCGCACCGCTTTCACCCGATGCCCGCCTCTGGACCTCCGCTGGATAACCAACCGGCAGACGACAGCCTTGCAGCGATCGACAATTCTGAATGACGAGGACAGCATGACCCCAGTTATCCTGGTGACCTTTGCCGGACGGCAGAAACGGATGGAAATCCTGACCCAGTACGTCCGGCGGGCGTTGGGCCTCGGGATCATCGACGAGTGGCACGTCTGGGATTTTACCCGCGCGGACGAGGATCAGGCCTGGGTAGCGCGGGAGTTCGGCCCCGCCCGCTACATGGGCTCGAAGGTACCGTATCAGACGGCCGGTACCGTCACGCCCCAAGCGTCCTTCCGCTCGAGCGCACGAATCAAGCATGACCTGCACATCGCGATCGTTCCGAACGATCGGCCTCAGGAGTGCTACGAAATCGTGGTCGGCGGCTGGAAAAACACCCATTCCGCCCTGCGCAAGATCACCCGCGACCAACTCCAGAATTTCGACCGGGACAACCAGGCCAACCTCTGGACCAAGCCGACGCCGGGCGCCCTCTCCCCGGGACAGCCCAATGAGGTCGTGCTGATGATCGATTCGGCCGGTGTGCCGACGCTGCGAATCAACGATGCGACGATCGGTACGTGGCCGGAGCTGAACATCAGCGGCGGCGCTTCGGTTCTCATTCGCGGCGGCTGGGGCGCCGATCTGGAACTTTGCAACGTCAACGCCCGGACCCGGCGCTACATCGGCAATCCGCGGGAGCAGCTGCCCTACTTCCAGGCCTACGAATATTACGCGACACGGATCGACGCCTTCTCCGACGCAGTGTTCCTGAAGTGCGATGATGACATCGTCTATCTCGACATCGACAAGCTGGACGGCTTCATCCAGTTCCGCCGCGCCAACCCGCACTACTTCGTCGTGTCGGCAAACGTCGTGAACAATGGCGTCTGCGCCTACTTCCAGCAGCAGGCAGGCTCCATTCCGGCAAGCGTCGGCGATTTCGAACGCCCACCGGGCGGTTTTGGCGGCACCCTCTGGGAGAGCGCGGAACGCGCGACCCAGTTGCACGCCTTCTTCCTCGGCACCGGCGGCGCGGCCCTTCCCCTCCCCGAACCCGTTGTCGACTGGACCGAACGGCAGTCGATCAACTTCATCGCCTGGCTCGGGCGCGACCTGCGTCACATGGCGCTGCCGCAGGGCGACGACGAGCACGCCCTCACCATCGGCGTACCGACTTTCCTGGACCGGCCGTCCGCGATCTATTCCGATTTCATGGTCAGCCATCTGAGCTTTGGCCCGCAGGAGCGCGGCTGGGATCCGACGGCGCTGATCGAGGGCTACGAGGTTTTGATGCGCGACCGGCTGTTTCCGGCGGATGCACCACGGCTGCGGGCTGCAGGCTGACGCGACAGGTTCAATTCAGGACAGATTGGCATGGGTGTGAAAGAGAAAATCCTCATCGTGGGCGCCGGGCTTTCCGGCGCCGTCATCGGCCGCGAGCTCGCGCAGGAGGGCTACAAGGTCGAGATCATCGATTCGCGCAGCCACATTGCCGGCAACTGCCATACGGAGCGGGACGAAGCGACCGGCGTGATGGTGCACATCTACGGCCCGCACATCTTCCATACCGATGACACCGAGGTCTGGGACTATGTGAACGGCTTTACGACCTTCATGCCCTACAAGAACCGCGTGAAGACGACGAGCGGCGGCCAGGTCTATTCGCTGCCAGTCAACCTGCACACGATCAACCAGTTCTTTGGCAAGACCTTCCGGCCGGACGAGGCCCGCACCTTCCTCGAAGAGCAGGCGGACAGGACGATCACGGATCCGCAGACCTTCGAGGAGCAGGCGCTGCGCTTCGTCGGGAACGACCTCTATGAGGCCTTCTTCAAGGGCTATACCCAGAAGCAATGGGGCTGCTCGCCGACAGCACTTCCGGCATCGATCCTCAAGCGTCTGCCGGTGCGCTTCAACTACGACGACAACTACTTCTTCCACAAATACCAGGGCATGCCGGAAAACGGCTATACGGACATGATCGAGCGCATCCTCGATCATCCCAACATCAAGGTCACGCTGGACACCGTGTTCAACCGGGACGACGCGGAGGGCTTCGCCCACGTCTTCTATTCCGGACCGCTCGACGGCTATTTCGACTACGAGCTTGGCCGGCTCGGCTATCGCACGCTCGATTTCGAGCGCTTCACCCATGACGGCGACTACCAGGGCTGTGCGGTGATGAACTATGGCGACGTCTCGGTGCCCTATACCCGGATTACCGAGCACAAGCATTTCTCGCCGTGGGAAGAACATGCCGGTTCCGTCTGCTACCGCGAGTTCTCGCGCGCCTGCGAGCCGCAGGACATTCCCTACTACCCGATCCGGCTGGTCGAGGAGAAGGCGCAGCTCACCGAGTATGTCGCCCGAGCCGAAGAGGAAAGCGGCGTCACCTTCGTCGGGCGACTGGGCACATACCGCTATCTCGACATGGACGTGACCATCCGCGAGGCGCTCGATACGGCCAGGCTCTATCTCGCCCGGAAGGCAGAGAATGCTGCAATGTCGACTTTCCTGCACGCGCCGCTTTAAGGCGCCTGCCCACAAACGACGAAGGCCCCGGCAAAACCGGGGCCTCCTGAATAATGCGAAGCGTTTAGGCCTCTTCTTCCGATTAACGGAAGAGCGTGAGGATGCCTTCGGCCGAGGAGTTGGCGATCGACAGGGCCTGGATACCGAGCTGCTGCTGGGTCTGCAGGGCCTTGAGGCGGGTCGATTCTTCGTTCATGTCGGCGTCGACGAGGCGACCGATGCCGCTGTCGATGGCGTCGATGAGCTTGGAAGCGAAGTCTTCCTGCAGGTCGATGCGCATGGAGATCGAGCCGAGCTGCGAAGCAGCCTTGGTCATCAGCTGGATCGCAGCTTCCGTCAGGTTGAGGGCTTCGCCCATCTCGGCGTCGGTGAAGTCGGAGATGTCGAGCGTCACGACCGTGTCGGTGATGGTGTAGGCGTTGGCGGTCGGGTCGATGTCGTCACCAGACGTGCCGAGGATACCGCCGGCGCTCTGGAGGTGATCAGCCGTGTCGACCGTGCCGAACAGGACGTTCTGGCCATCGGCAGACAATTCGTCCAGCGTGTAGACCGTGGTGTTGACCTTGACCGTGCCGCCAGCGTCGCGAACGAAGCCCGAAACGATCGTCTTGTCGGCAACGACGTCAGCAGCGGTGCTGTCGAAGACGAGCCAGTTCTGGCCGTTGAAGGCTGCGCCGGAGGCGATGGAAACCAGCTGCTGCTGGAGCTGCGTGATTTCTTCCTGAACCTTGGCCTTGTCGACGCCCTGTTCGGTCGCCGCAGTCACCTTCTTCTTCATTTCCTTCACGACGTCGATGGCGGCTTCCATACCGGCATAGGCGGTGTCTACCTTGGCGGCGCCGAGGCCGAGGGCGTCCTGAACGGCGGAAAGCGCCATGTTATCGGAGCGCATGGTGGTAGCGATCGACCAATAAGCGGCGTTGTCGGCGGCTTCACCGACGCGCATGCCGGACGATACGCGGCCCTGCGTGGTTTCCATGGCGCTGCCGATAGAGCGCAGGGTATTGAGCGCGGACATTGCCGCGACGTTGGTCAGAATGCTGGTCATGTTAAAAGTGCCCCTTGAATGGCTGACTGAGGAAGGGCATTCCGGATATTACCGGGGAACGGTGGTCAGCATCATGCCTGCTAACCGGTTAAGTTTTTTGGTTAACCCACCGTTTCGATGTCCCCAGAAAACCGCAATAAAGTTAAGGAATTCTTTCTCGCCGAATAAAAATAAAAAAAGGCCGCACCCGTCGCCGGGTGCGGCCTTTCTTTTGGGGTCTGGCGCGGGTCAGCCTCCGCGCGTTTTCCCGTCCGTTTATTAACGGAAGAGCGAGAGGATGTTCTGCGAGTTGGAGTTCGCGATCGACAGCGACTGGATGGCAAGCTGCTGCTGGGTCTGCAGAGCCTTCAGGCGGGTCGATTCCTCGTTCATGTCGGCATCGACCAGGCGGCCGATACCCTTGTCGAGGGCCGAAGTCAGCTTCGAAGCGAAGTCTTCCTGCAGGCCGATGCGCATGGAGAGCGAGCCGAGGTTCGAACCAGCCTTGGTGAGGTTGGTCAGAGCGGTTTCGATCGTGTCGAGGTGGCCTGCAACTTCAGCGTCCGTCGTGGCGTCGGTCAGCTCGATAGCGAGCGTGTCAGCCAGGTAGCCCGTGCTGTCGTCGACTTCGCCGGTGCTCGAGTCATAGGCGCCGAACAGGGCATTTGCAGCCGAGTCGTAGGTTGCCGTCGTGACCTTGACCGTGCCGTCGTCGCCGCGCACGAAGCCGGTGACAACCGTGGTTTCGGCGGAGCCGCCGGCCAGCCAGTTTTCGCCGTTGAACGTGGCGGAAGCGCCGATGCTCTTCAGCTGGTCCTGGAGCTGGGTGATTTCTTCCTGGACCTTGACCTTGTCAACGCCCTGCTCGGTCGCGGTGACGAGCTTCTGCTTCAGCGTCTTGACGACGTCGATGGCAGCTTCGACACCACCGTAGGCAACGTCAACCTTGGCAGCGCCGAGGCCGAGAGCGTCCTGAACAGCGGAAAGGGCTGCATTGTCGGAACGCATGGTGGTCGCGATCGACCAGTAGGCAGCGTTGTCCTTGGCCGCGCCAACGCGCTGGCCGGACGAAATGCGGCCCTGCGTCGTTTCCATGTCGTTGTTGATCGTGCGCAGCGTCTGGAGAGCTGACATGGCAGAGGTGTTGGTGAGAATGCTCGACATTCTAGTTGTCCCTTTGAACTAAATACTGATGGGGGACATACCGGACTGAAAGACTTACCGGTTACGGCGGTTCGGCGTCATGCCAACTCGGTTTCTCCAGAGACCTGAAGGGATACCAAACCCGTCGTGTGACCCCAAACCTCGCAGCCAATCCTTGCCAACTTCTTAAATCGGGCAAGGGGGCGCAAACCACTGGGAAACAGGGTGAACGACGGGTAAATCTGTATGGTTAAGAGGGTCTAACTGAAGGATCGCACGAGGCTGCCGACGAGCAGATTCCAGCCATCGATGAGCACGAAGAACAGGATCTTGAAGGGCAGCGAAATCGAGGTCGGTGGCAGCATCATCATGCCCATGGCCATGGTGATGGTAGCAACGATCATGTCGATGACGAGGAAGGGCAGAACAACCAGGAAGCCGATTTCGAAGCCGCGGCGGATTTCCGAAATCATGAAAGCCGGGATGACGACGCGCAGGTCCGCGACATTGTCTTGCACGACCGTCTGGCCGCGCTCCTCGGCAAGCGAGATGAAGAGCTCGATGTCCTTGTCGCGGGTATTGGCCACCATGAATTCGCGGAACGGCTCGGCAATGCGCTTGGCGGCTTCCGTTTCATCGATCTGGTTGGCGATCAGCGGCTCGACGCCATTTTGCCAGGCACGGTCGAAGGTCGGCGCCATGACGTAGAAGGTCATGAACAGCGCGAGCGACACGAGAATCATGTTGGACGGCGTGGTGGCAAGCCCCATGCCGGAGCGCAGGATCGAGAACGCAATGACGAAGCGCGGAAAGCTCGTCACCATGATGAGGATGCCGGGCGCGACAGAAAGGATCGTCAGAAGCCCGAAGGTGCGGATGATCCAGGAGGCGGCCGAACCGTCAATTTGCCCGTTGAGAAGCCCGTCCGGCAGCTGCAACTGCTGCTGGGCGTAGGCCATACCGGTCATCGCCATCATGGCAACGAAGGTCAGAAGGGCACGAATCATTCGATCACAAAGGTCCGGAACATGACGTTGGTTACGCGCCCTTCCGACCTGAGGTCAACCCGCTCCTGCAGGTCTTCCCTGAGATATTGGAAACCGCGCGGTCCCTGAACCTGCTGGAGGGAGACCGTGCGCATGTAGGCCAGGATATCCTGGTGGATTTCTTCGGCGAGTGCGACGTCCGGCGCGCCCTTGAACATGAGTGCGACTTCGAGACGGACGCGGTTGTCGGACGGGTAGGCAAGGTTGCTGGTAATCGGATCGAGCAGCACGATGCCGTTTGCCTCGGTGGAGATGTGGGGCACTTCCTGCCCCGTCTCGCCTTCCGCAGCGCCGCCCTCGGGTTCGGCCTTCGCCACCTCCTCCGTCGGCTTTTCGGCGGGAGGTGGTGCAAGCACGTTGCCGACGAGCCAGCCGCCGCCACCGGCAAGCAGCGTCAGCACGGCGATGGCCGCGATGGTGATGACCAGTGTCGGCTTCTTCTTCTCCGGGACGTCGCCCTGTTCTTGTTCCGCCATGTGCTTCTTCCCGGGTTGTTGGGCTTATCCGCGTCAGAGCGGCGAGAACAGGTCGATGGCCTGCTGGCCCCACGGCGGCTGCTGCACTTCGGTCAGGCGGCCGCGGCCGCCGTAGGAGATGCGAGCTTCCGCGATGCGCTCGTAGGCGATCATGTTGTCGGCGTCGACATCCTGCGGCCGCACGATGCCGGCGACGTTGAGGATGCGCAACTCATGGTTGACGCGCACTTCCTGCGAGCCGCTGATCAGAAGGTTGCCGTTCTCGATGACGCCGGTGACGACGGCGGCGACGAGCAGGTTCAGCCGTTCGGACCGTTCCGTCGAGCCGTCACCCTTGGTGCTGGTCGACGAGCCGTAGGTCAGGTCGCCCTTCCCCTCGACATCGGGGAGATCGCCGCTGGCGCCGATGCCAATATTCATGCCGCTCTTGTTGGTGCGCGAGCGGTCGGTCTTGTTGTCGAAGGTCGCGCGGTCGTTGACGCGGATGTTGACGGTCAGGATGTCACCCACCTTGAAGGCACGCGAATCCTTGAAGAGCGCCGACTGCTGGTCGCTCCAGATCGAATAACCGGCGGCGGCCGTGCGCGGCTGCTTCGGATAGGCCGCCAATTGGGGCGTCTCGGCATAGTTGAGGCCGCTGCCGATAGGACTCATCGACGGCGCCTTGCCGATCTCGTTCAAAGCCTGGCTGGAGCAGCTCGTCAAAGCCAGCACGACGGCCAGGGCAGAGGCGGTCTTCTTCATGACGGATCCTTTGGCGTGTTCGCATTGCCGGCAATGGCGATGATGCGGGTGAGGAGGGCCGCCTTGTCGGCCGGCATCTCACCGAGAATGGTGCTCGACTGGCGCGGCGGCAGCTTCATCACGATCGCCGAAGCGATCTCCGGATTGATCTCGGCGAGCTGTGCGGCGGCGGCATCCGGTTTCATCTTCCGGTAGATTTCGACCAGACCGCCCTCGGCCATCTTCAGGAAATCGTTGCGGCGCTTGAGCCAGTCCTCGTATTCGGCCCGCCGGGTTTCCAGCACCTTGATGCGTTCGTCGACACCCTTCTGGAGAGTTTCGAGTTCCTGCTTCTGGATGAGGTAGCGCTGGTCGCGCGCGGCATCCGCGATGTTGGTACAGAAGGCGCGGATTTCGTCGGCACTCGCGCTGGTGGTGGAGATGACGGGGCGCTCTTCGGCAAATGCGCCGGGAATGGCCATCAGGACAAAGCAGGCGACCGGCAAGGCAAGCTTGCGGGCCAGGGTCCTTGCGGCGACGGAAAGCGTGGGTTCGGTCTTCATTGCAGCACCAGTTCTGCCTGGAGGGCGCCTGCGGTCTTGATGCTCTGCAGGATCGAGATGATGCCGTCAGGTTTGACGCCGATGCTGTTCAGCCCGGAGACGAGCGAGCGCAGGCTGGAACCGTCGAGCAGGGCGACCTGGCCGCCATCCTGCTGGACGAGGATGTCGGTGTTCGGCTCGACCGCAGTCACGCCGCGGGAAAAGGGTTCGGGCTGGACGACTTGCGGCATCTCGTTGACCTGCACGGTAAGCGTGCCGTAGCTGACGGCAACCGGCGAAATCCGCACGTCCTGGCCGATGACGATCGTTCCCGTCCGCTCGTTGATGACAACACGCGCCGGCACATCCGTTTCAACGACAAGGTTTTCGATATCCGCCATCAGGCGGGCAAGGTCAGCCATCTTCGGCTTGGCGACGTGGACGGTCTGCGAATCGCGCGATTCGGCGATCGGCGAGCCGTATTGGGCTGCCGCATACCGATTGATCGCATCCGCCATACCGACTGCTGTCGAGAAGTCCGGATTGCGAAGCTGCAGAACGAGGTCGGACGAATCCTTGAAGCGCGAGGGCAGTTCGCGCTCGATGATTGCACCATTCGGCACGCGGCCGGCGGTCGTCACGCCCTGCTGGACGGACGCGGCGTCACCCGAGGCGTTGATGCCGGTGACGACGATCGAGCCTTGCGCAACCGCGTAAATCTGGCCGTCGGCGCCGGTCAGCGACGTCATGACGAGCGTGCCGCCGCGCAGCGACGTCGAATCACCGAGCGAACCGACGGTCACGTCGATACGGCTGCCGGGGCTGGAGAAGGGCGGCAGATTGGCGGTGACGAGCACGGCCGCGATGTTCTTGGCGCGGGTCTGCGTGCCGACCATGGAGATGCCGAGGTTCTGCAACATCGCCCGCATGGATTGTTCGGTAAACGGCGACGAACGCATGCTGTCGCCCGTGCCCTGGAGGCCGACCACGAGGCCATAGCCGATAAGCTGGTTTTCGCGCCCAGATTGAAGCGAGGCGATGTCCTTGATACGGGCGGCCGACAGTGCCGGACCGACCGCAAGGGCGAGGCAGGTAACCACGGCGAGTGTGCGGAGGAAGAGGGAACGCATCATTTCGCCACCACATGCACGGTTCCATCGCCCATGACCGTGCCGGAAACGATCACGCCGGAATCCTTGTTACGGACCTTGATGAGCTCACCGACCGCCGCATCCTGCAGCGGCGTGCCGGAGGCGCGCAGAATCAGCAAACCGTTGTCGAAGACGAGCTGGACGGTGGTGCCGCGGGAAACCGCGAAAGGCTCGCGCAGCGCCGAGGTTAGGATGACCCGCCCCGGCAGCAGCGTGCGCTTCGAAATCAAGCCGCTGACGGCATTGATGTTTTCGGCATAACCCTTGACGAGGTTCGGGTTGGTGACCTCGACCTCCTCAAGCTGTCCCGCCTGGATCTCCTCGCCGGGATAGATGATGCGCTTCGGCACGACGGCTGTGCGCATGTCCGCAAGCGCGGCATCGGCCACGAGTAGGCCGAGGAGCGCGAGCAAGGCTGCACGGCCGTGGGCCGAGGCGGTCTTTCCTCTGCGAAGAGCTGCTGTCAGGCGAAACATCATGTTCCCCGTATGTCCGTTACTATCTCAGGTTCTTGCTGACCACGGCCGCCATTTCGTCCGCTGCCTGGATGATCTTCGAGTTCATCTCATAGGCACGCTGCGCCGAGATGAGATCGGTGATTTCCTTGACCGGATCGACGTTGGAGGCTTCGAGGTAATTCTGCTGGATGTAGGCGAAGCCCGCTTCATCCGGAGCGCCGACATTGGCCGTGCCGGAGGCTGCGGTTTCGCGGAACAGGTTTTCGCCGAGCGGCTCGAGGCCGGCTTCGTTGACGAAGTTCGCCAGCGTGATCTGGCCGAGGTCCTGCTGATCGCCGCCAACCGTCGCGAAGACCTGACCGGACTTGCTGACGGTCACTTCCGTCGCATCCTGCGGCACGGTGATGCCAGGCACGACCGTATAGCCGTCGAGGGTGACGAGCTGGCCGTCGGCATTGGTGTTGAAGGCGCCGGCGCGGGTATAGAGCGTGGAGCCGTCCGCCGCCTCGATCTGGAACCAGCCGCGGCCGACCAGTGCGAGATCGAAGGAGTTGCCCGTGCTCGTCAGGCCGCCCTGGAGGTGCAGGTTGCGAATGGCGGCGGTCTTCACACCAAGACCGATGATCGCGCCTTCCGGCACGACGGACTGGTTGGCGCGGTTCGGCACGCCTGCGGCGCGCTCCGTCTGGTAGAGCAGGTCGGAAAACTCGGCGCGGGCGCGCTTGAAGCCGGTCGTGTTGATGTTCGCGATGTTGTTCGCGATGACTTCAAGGTTGGTCTGCTGGGCGTTCATGCCGGTGGCGGCGATGGCAAGGGCTTTCATGTCCGGTCCTCAGATCTGCATTCTGGCTATTTCGAGATAGGCGGTGACGACCTTGTCGCGGATGGCGATGGCGGTCTGCAGCGTCTGCTCGGCGTTCATGACGGCGTCGACCACTTCGCGGGTCGTCGCCTTGCCCTGGATGGCTTCGAAGGACTTGGTTTCGCTCAGTCTGAGCGAATTGGTCGCTTCCGTCGCCATGTCGCCCATCACCTGGGCGAAGCTCATGCCCGTACCGGTGCCCTGCGAAGCGGCAGAGGATACGGTGCTGGACGTATCGTTGGTGACGCTCGAAAGGGCGCCGGTGGAGAAGAGCGAATTGACGCCCTTGATGCTCTCGATCATTGCGATGCCCTCAGGAGGTCGATGGTCGCGCTGATGAGGTCGCGTGACTGCTTGATGCTCTGCAGGTTGGCTTCATAGGAGCGGTTGGCTTCCCGCATGTCGGCCATTTCGATCAGCATGTTGACGTTCGGCATCTTGACGACGCCCTGTTCGTTTGCCGCCGGGTTGCCGGGGTCGTATTCGGTCGAGAACTCGCCCTCGTCGACGCCGAGACGCTCGACCTGAACCAGCGAGGCGCCGGTCGCCCGGTCAAGCTCGGAGGCGAAGGTCACGGTCTTGCGGCGGAACGGGTCAGCACCAGGCGTGTCGCCGGTGGAACGGGCGTTTGCCAAGTTTTCCGAAACGATGCGAATACGGGTAGATTGCGCCTCAAGTCCCGAGGCCGCGACTTTCATTGAAGCTACGAGCGGATCCATTTTTTACCTTCTGACTGTCATCAGCATCATGCGATGAAAGGCCTTTACGAGGCCGGCATTCAACTCGAAATCACGCTTGACCTGGCCCTCTTTCATGAGTTCCTCGGCAATGCCGACAGTGTTGCCGGACTCCTGCACGCCGATCTCTTCGGTGGGTTTGGTTTCGATCACGCGGCTTGCCATTTCGCTTTCGGTGAAATGGCCTGGCTGCGTTGCCGCCATGCGGATGCCCGTGGTTTCGAGCACCGCCTGAAAGGGGGAAACATCCTTTGCCTTGAACCCGGGGGTGTTGGCGTTGGCGATGTTGCCTGCAACCACACTCTGGCGGACTGAGAGCCAATCGGCTTGCTTCGATGCCAGTTCAAACAGTTGTATCGGTTGCATGACAAGCTCCATCCTTGTTCGAGATGAACCTACGGAGCCAATCTTGCGTGGGACTTGCTCCCGTGGCGGGGTGTGCGCAAGTCCCTGAATTCCCGGTAAAATAAAGTGCTCAAGCGACCTTTTCGATCGCGAGCGGACGGCCGGTCGCGACATGACGGACCGGCCGAATCGGAGATGAACTGAGGCCGGTTTGCCTCAGTTGCGTTTGACGATCTCGCCGTTCGAGGTGACGATGACCCAGGCACCGTCGCGCTGTTCGAGGGTCGCCAGGCGACTGTTGTCCGGCAGGATCGAGCCGACGCGCACGATATACATGCCGCGAGCGTCTTCGATCAGCGCCCGGCCGTTCGCCACATGCATGAGACGGAAACCGGAATTTGCCGGCAGCGGCTGGTCAAGGCCCGTGTCCACCGGCGCACCCAGCGTCTTTTCCGTGCTGCCGCCAGCCGTGGTGGCGGTCGCGACCGGGTCGACGCTTTCGAGCGGCGGGGTGTCGTCGTTGTCGATCATGGCGGCAGGCGAAACGCTCATCACCTCCCTGGCCGCCGTCTCCGGCAGGTCTCGGGTCTTGCCCTCCCACAGCGCCGGCACGGAGAACTTCCCCGGGTTGAGGAAGACATACCAGGGGAAGAACGCGGCCCCGGCCGCAAGCAGCACGCCTGCGCCGGCAAGCACCTTGTCACCGGTCGTGTAGCGCCCGCTTTCCGACCGCTTGATCGGCTGAACCCTCTCGTCCGCGTCGAAATCCGTCACTGTCATCCCCTTCCTCGTGCCGGTGCACCGCCCTGCCCGGCTGCATTCTTCAGCGCCGTGGCAAGATCGGAGAACGAATCGGCCGCGGGCCGTTCACCCGGCGTCTGTTTCAGAACCTCATAGATGATCGGCACCTGCTTGATCGCCATGTCGAGATCGGGATCGCCGCCCGGGCGATAGCCGCCGATGAGGCGCAGGTCCCGCGTTTCCTCGAAGCGATGGATCAGCGCCTTCAGGCGCGAGACCAGCTTTTCCTGGTCCGGCGTCCAGGCCTTGCGGGCGAGACGCGAGATCGAAGCGAGCGGATTGATCGGCGGGTAACGCCCCTCTTCCGCAAGGCTGCGCTCCATCACGATGTGCCCATCCAGAATGCCGCGCGTCGAGTCGGCGATCGGGTCGTTGTGGTTGTCGCCGTCGACGAGGATCGAGATGATCGCGGTGATCGAGCCGGATCCTTCCGCGCCGGGACCGGCACGTTCGAGCAGGCGGGGCAGCTCGGTGAAGACCGAGGCCGGATAGCCGCGCGCGATCGGCGGCTCGCCGGAGGCAGTCGCCACCTCGCGGATCGCATGGGCAAAACGCGTCACGCTGTCGATGATGAGCAGCACGTTGTCACCCTGGTCGCGGTAATGCTCTGCGATGGTGACGGCGGTCAGCGGCGCCATCTTGCGCAGCATCGGGCTTTCGTCGCTGGTCGCGACGACCGCGACGGATTTGGAAAGGTTGTCGCCGAGCGTATCCTCGATGAATTCGCGCACTTCACGGCCGCGTTCGCCGACAAGCGCGATGACGACCTTGTCGAAGGCATCGGCGCGCGCCAGCATCGACAGCAGCGTCGATTTGCCGACGCCCGAGCCGGCGAAGACGCCGAGGCGTTGGCCAAGGCAGAGCGGCGCGAAGATATCGATAGCCCGAACGCCCGTGCTGAAACCCTTTTCGACGCGCTTGCGCGTCATCGACGGCGGCGCGGAATTGTGGATGGAGCGGCGATCGTCCCCCTGCACGAGCGGGCCGAGCCCGTCGATCGGCTCGCCAAGCGCATTGATCGTGCGACCGCACCAGGAGGCTGTCGGCGCGACACGGAAGGCGCCCTTGCGGATGACCGTGTCATGGATGCTGATCGGCTCACCTGGCTCGATCGGGCAGACGACGACCGAATCCGGCTCGACACGCACCACCTCGCCGAGATGGATGCCGGTGGGGCTGCGATGCGCCACGAATTCGCCAAGCCGCACATGGCGCGACAGGCCGCTCACCGTGTAGTTTCCGGCGGCGATCGTCTGGACATGGCCGCCGTGCACGACGGAGAATTCCGGCGAGGAATAGCGCTTCACAAGGCCGGCGAGCGCATTGAGCATGCGGCCGCCTTCGGGTCTGTTGGGTGTCCTGTTGTCTGTCGCCGCCATGATCGTTTACCGGCTTCCACCCAGGGTACGCACCGCCTCGTTCATCGATTCCTCGCTGTCACGCAACAGCGAGGCGATGCTTTCGAACGCGCGGGTGACCTGGATGAGTTGCGTCATCTCGCCGATGGCGTTGACGTTGGATTCCTCGACATAGCCCTGCACCACGCCGGCATCGAGGCGGTCGACCACCGGTTCCGGCGGAATGGTGGTGATAAGACCGCTATTGCCGGCTCGCGTGAAACCACCGGACAGATCCGCCGAGAAGAGGCCGAGTGCTGCGACCGGCTGGCCGTTCTGGTTGAGCTGGCCATCGGCGCTGAGCGCGATCGGCCCATTGGCGCCATCAAGCTGGATCGGCCCGCCGCCGGCATCGAGCACGGCATAGCCGTTGAGCGTCACCAGTTCGCCTGCTTCGGTCAGCGTGAAGCGACCGTCGCGGGTGAGTGTCGGGCCAGACGGCGTCTCCACCTGGAACCAGGCATCACCCTTGATGGCGAAGTCCAGTGTGCCGCCGGTCTCGGTCATGCCGCCAGCGCGCGTCGAGATGTATTCGTTGCCTTGCGAAACAAAGGCGACGTCAGCGACCTTCTGGTCGCTGACCACCTGGTTGAATTTCACTTCCGTGGCGCGAAAGCCGACGGTCGTCGAGTTCGCGACGTTGTCGGCGAGAGTCGTCAGGCGGCGGTCGAGCGCAAGCTGGGACGAAAGCGATACATAGAGCCCGGTCTGCATATCAGCGACCTCCGAGTTTCAGATTGTTTATAGAAAGGAGCAGGTCAGTCGAAATGCCCGTGAGGCTCGACGGCTGGAAGGCCGTCAGCGGGTCGTAGCTGCCGGACGGATTTTCCAGTTCCCACATCGCGGTGAAGCGCTCCAGGAACTTTCCGACCTTCAACGGGTCCTTGAAGTCCTCGAGATCGAGCACGTCTTCATAGTAGGCCGCCTGGCGGTCGATATCGGTCGCGGCGAATTCCGCCGGAAGCTGGAAGGCCGTGCGCACGACCTGCGCCAGCGCGTCGTCGGCGATGATCGAATAGCCCGATGTGACGGTGGATGCCATGCGCTCGAAATAGAGCGCGAGCCGAACGCCGGTATTGTCCTCGCCGGCGCTGAGCTCCAGCGTCTGGCGGGTGTATTTGTCGACCATGCCCTTCTGGGCGCGCTCGAAGGTGGTGGCGAATTCACCGTATTTGGCGAAATTGAGCGATTCCGCCAGGGCTTTGTAGCGCGTATCGGTGAGTTGATTGGCGAAGGCGTCCTTGTCGTCGACACCTTCCGTCAGCACCTTGCGCATGAAGGCCTTGGCATAGGCCATGTCCTCCAGGCCGTGCGCCTTCATGACGTAGTTATAGAGCCGGCTGTCGGCGAAGAAGTCATCGACCGATTTCACGCCGCCGATCTTCGACAGGTAATATTCCGTCTCTCGCTTGACGTCCGGCTGCTCCGACACGCGGTTCAGCGAGGTCTGGAGGTCGGCGGTAATCAGCTTGTAGCTTGTATAGGTGGTCGTCACGATTGGCCGCCGATCAAGGTGCAAGAGGGCACGATTGCCCGTTTTGAGCCATGATCCTGCGGGTTTTTGCTTGCGCGAACCTGATCCACGAACCAGCCGCCAGGTACAGCCTCACGCAAGGCTGGAGCCGTACTTCCAGAACGGTCAGAATTGTGTCGGGACACCAGCGCTCATGAACATCATCATCGGTCTTATCGTTACCTTCGGCTGCGTCCTCGGCGGCTATATGGCCATGGGCGGGCACCTGGAGGTGCTGAACCAACCCTTCGAACTCCTCATCATCGGCGGCGCCGGGATCGGCGGCTTCATTGTCGCCAACACGATGAAGGTGATCAAGGAGACCGGAAAGGCGCTCGTCGAGGCCTTCAAGCACAAGGTTCCCAAGGAGCGCCACTATCTCGATACGCTCGGCGTGCTCTACAGCCTGATGCGGGACCTGCGCACGAAGTCGCGCAACGAAATCGAAGCGCATATCGACAACCCGGCCGAATCCACGATCTTCCAGTCCGCCCCGACGGTTCTCGCCAACCATGAACTGACCGCGTTCATCTGCGACTACGTCCGCCTCATCATCATCGGCAATGCCCGCTCCCACGAGATCGAGGCGCTGATGGACGAGGAAATCCAGACGATCACGCGCGACAAGATGAAGCCCTACCACGCACTCAGCACGATGGGCGACGCCTTCCCGGCGATCGGCATCGTCGCGGCAGTTCTCGGCGTCATCAAGGCCATGGGCGCCATCAACGAAAGCCCCGAAGTGCTCGGTGGCAAGATCGCAGCCGCCCTCGTCGGCACGCTGCTCGGCGTGTTCCTGTCCTACTCGATCGTCACCCCGATCATCACCAACATCAAGGTGGTGCGCGAGAAGCAGAACCGCCTCTACATCATCGTGAAGCAGACGCTGCTCGCCTACATGAACGGCTCCGTGCCGCAGGTGGCGCTGGAATACGGCCGCAAGACCATCTCCTCCTATGAACGCCCGTCGATCGACGCGGTGGAGCAGGAAATGATGAACCCGGGCGGCGGATCGAAGGCGGCCTAAGAGATGAGAGACGCGACCGTGACTGCACCACCCGCCATGGATCCGATCGTTCTCGCCCGCCTCACCGGCCGGCTCGGCGACCAGGCAACGATCTCCAAGCTCTGCGCCACCCTCGGCGACGTCTTTGCCGAATTCCTGCCGGACATGCTGGAAAGCGAGCTCGGCTTCGAGGTCGCCGTTTCCTATGCGGGTTTCGAGACGGGTAAATACGGCCCGCTGATATCGGGCCTCGGCGGCGCCATGGCCTGCTGTGATGCGTCGCTGCGCAACTGGTGCGATCGCTTCACCCTGATCTGCGACAGCCCGATGGTCATCACGCTCGTCGAGAACATGCTCGGCGCCGTCAGCGATTCGATCGAGGATCCGGAGGCGCGTCCGCTCTCCAAGATCGAGCTCGATCTCGCCGCCATGATGTTCGATCGAATTTCCAGCGTTTTGAAAACCGCCGTAACCGGCGCGAACAGCTTTGAGCCCTTCCTTGGCCCATCGCACAACGCCGAGACGCGCAAGCCTGCGGAAGACGGTTCGGACGACGCCTTCGTCGCCATGGTCAACATGTCCGTCGGCATCGGGCCCGTGCTGTCGACCTTCCACGTCATCATTCCGCAGAACGTTCTCCTGAAATCGACCGTCACCGCACCCAGACCTGCCAACGCGCCGAAAACCCGCGTCGAATGGAGCGAAGAGCTTAGCGAGCAGGTTCGCCGCTCGAAGGTGACGCTCGAGGCGCGCATCCGCCTCGAAGCGCAGACGCTCGACACGATCAGCCGGCTTCAGGCCGGTGACATCATCCCGTTCAACGAATCGGGTGATGTGCGCGTCGAGGTGAATGCGAACGGCCGCAATCTCTATGTTTGCGAATTCGGCCGGTCCGGCGCCCGCTACACGGTTCGCGTCAAAGATACATACGGCTCGGAGGATGACATCCTCCAGCACATCATCGGATAGTTTAAGCATGAAGCCTGTCGAGCGGAACGCCTCAGGCAAGTTTCGAATGGAATAGTGGTCATATGGCACCGAAGAAAACACCCCTTGACGACATGACGCCTTCCCTCAATGCGGGCGACCAGGAACTGGAGCAGGCGATCGACGACCTGCGCGGCGTTCTTCAGAAGGATGCTGTTTCCGGCGCGATGGACGCAGGCCTGCCGGCAACCATCGACGACCCGCTCGCCGCCTTCGGCGGTGATTTCGGCAGTTCCGACTTCGGTGGCGGCGCGGCATCCGATTTCGGCGCCGACACCAGCTTCGGCGGTTCGGATTTCGGCGGCTCCGACTTTGGCGGCGGCAACGATTTCTCCGCGGACCTTGGCGAAGCCTCGAAGCCGGGCAGCGCGCTTGAGTCCAACATGGACCTGATCATGAACATCCCGATCGATCTGCAGATCGTTCTGGGCTCATCGAAGATGCAGGTCTCCAGCCTCATGAACCTCAGCGAAGGTGCCACGATTGCACTCGACCGCCGCATCGGCGAACCCGTCGAGGTCATGGTCAACGGCCGCGTGATCGGCCGGGGCGAAATTACCGTTCTTGAAAACGACGACACCCGCTTCGGGGTGAAGCTCATCGAAGTGAAGAGTACACGAAAGGTCTGATACCGGTTTAGGTTTCAGGAGGATGATCCATGATGGATTTCGAAAATTTCGGCACCTCCACAGCGGTAGGAACACCGCTTTCGGCGGTTGAGAAGGCAGCAGCCGTCCTTCTCGCCATGGGCAAGGGTGTTGCCGGCAAGCTGCTGAAGTATTTCACCCAGAGCGAGCTCCAGGCGATCATCGCCGCCGCGCAGAACCTGCGCGCCATCCCGCCGCATGAACTGATCGACCTCGTCAACGAGTTCGAAGACCTGTTCACCGAAGGTGCGGGGCTGATGGACAATGCCAAGATGATGGAAGGCATTCTCGAAGAGGGCCTGACGCCGGACGAAGTGGATGGCCTGCTTGGCCGCCGCGCCGCCTTCCAGGCCTTCGAGACGACGATCTGGGACCGTCTGCAGGACGCCGACCCGGTCTTTGTCGCGAAATTCCTGCTCAACGAACATGCTCAGACGATCGCCTACATCCTGTCGATGATGCCCTCCGCCTTCGGCGCCAAGGTGCTGCTCGAAATCCCGGAAGAGCGCCGCGCCGACGTCATCAACCGTACGGTCAACCTGAAGGACGCGAGCCCGAAGGCGACCGCAATCGTCGAAGCCCGCGTCATCGAGATGATCAACGCGCTGGATGCGGATCGCAACGCGGTCGGCACCAACAAGGTCGCGGATCTGATGAACGAGCTGGAGAAGTCGCAGGTCGACGAAATGCTCGCCTCGCTCGAAACGGTCTCGACCGAATCGGTCAAGAAGGTTCGCCCGAAGATCTTCCTCTTCGAGGACGTGCTCTACATGCCGCAGAAGAGCCGCGTCTCGCTCTTCAACGACGTCTCCGGCGACATCATCACGGCCGCGCTGCGCGGCACGCCGATGGAACTGCGCGAAGCAATCCTCGCATGCATCGGCGCACGCCAGCGCCGCATGATCGAATCCGATCTCGCAGCCGGCGACCAGGGCGTCAACCCGCGCGAAGTGGCCATCGCCCGCCGCTCGATCACGCAGGAAGCCATCCGCCTCGCTGCGGCCGGACAAATCCAGTTGAAGGAAAAGGAAGAACAGCGGCAGGCTGCCTGACCCTCCTTGACACGTTGACGCCACAGGCGGAGCGTATCTGCGGCCCGAATCTCCTTTCAGGGGGTTCGGGCCGTTTGTTTTTGGCCGACCATGGCCACCGGGGAGCGCGACATGTCCGACGAGGACAAGGACAGTAAAACAGAACTCCCGTCAGAGAAGAAAATCCAGGATGCCATGGAGAAGGGCAATACGCCTTTCTCCCGCGAAATCACCATGTTCGCCTCGACGCTGGCGATCTATCTCTACCTCGTCTTCTTCATGCCGGGCGGCATTGCCCGCATGAACGAGACGTTGCGCGACTTTTTCGAACAGCCGGAGGCCTGGAACCTCAAGTCCGGCACGGACGTCATCGCCATCTTCCGCCATCTCGGCTGGGAAGCCGGCGCCCTGATGCTGCCCATTCTCGTGATGATGATGGCCTTCGGCGTGATCTCGTCGATCTTGCAGAACCTGCCAAGCCCCGTATTGGAGCGGGTGCGCCCGCAGATGTCCCGCCTCAGCCTGGTAAAGGGCCTCGGCCGCCTCTTCGGCAAGCAGGGCCTCGTCGAATTCGGCAAGTCGCTGATCAAGATCCTCATCGTGTCGCTGGTCGTTGCCCTTGCCATGCGCAGCAATTACTTCAGATCGCTCGACACCATGTTTTCCGAACCGGCGGCGCTGATCTACCTGATGGTGTCCGACATCAACAAGGTGCTGCTGATCATCCTCTTCGCCACCGCGATCATCGCCGGCCTCGACTTCGCCTGGACCCGTCATCACTGGTTTTCCGAACTGATGATGACGAAGCAGGAAGTGAAGGAGGAGATGAAGCAGTCGCAGGGTGACCCGATCGTCAAGGCGCGCATGCGCTCGATCCAGCGCGACCGTGCCCGCCGGCGCATGATCACCGCAGTGCCGCGCGCCACCCTCGTCATTGCCAACCCGACTCACTTCGCTGTTGCGTTGCGTTACGTGCGCGAAGAAGGCGACGCGCCGGTGATCGTCGCCAAGGGACAGGACCTTGTCGCCTTGAAGATTCGCGAGATCGCGGAAGAGAACGGAATTCCCGTTTTTGAAGACCCACCGCTCGCACGCTCAATGTTTGCGCAAGTCTCGGTAGATAGTGTCATTCCACCGGTGTTCTACAAAGCTGTGGCGGAACTGATTCACCGGGTATATGCAGCTTCGCCCCAGACCAGACGGGTAAACTAGATCCGATGAGAAAATGCACCTATTCCGCCGAACGCGAGAAGATTGTTGCAGAAGCAATTTGCCCGGTCGCCACAGAGCTTCGATTGCTCGATGCTGCCGATCTTGTCTCGTTGTTGCGTTTCGAGTGCTACGGTAATCTGGCCGATCTGGTCTCTTCCGCCGCAGAGCTTTATTTCCTGCCCGGCACGGTCAATTTCGGCGCCGGCGGCGACTATCGCCTCGACTGGGATACGGAGCCGGAGGTGACGCTGGACATGGAAATCCGCCCGCAGGGCGTGACGGTCTATGCGAAACTGCTGCTTCAGAAAGACACGGCCGGTGTGGAGGTTACCCACGTCGCCTTCAACGACCCGGCAGCCGATCCGGACGACAACACGGCCTTCCTGCGCAAGAGCCTGGCAGAGGCGCGCTACGTGAAGTCCAGCCCGTCGTCGCAACAGGCCCATTGACGAAAAAAGCAGCGGCCATGCCGGGCATGGCCGCGTTCATGTGTCAGTTGATATAGCCAAGGCGAATGGCCTTGGCGATCGCCTGGATGCGGTTCACCGCATCGAGCTTCGTGGTGGCCGTGCCGAGATAGGCGTTCACGGTATGCACCGAAAGTCCCATCTTCTCGGCAATCGCCTCTGAAATGCAGCCGTCGCCGGCCATCTGCAGGCAGGCGATCTCGCGCTCGCTGAGCGCTTCGGACGGCGCCAGCTTCTTTTCCTCGCAGGCCAGCATGTCGATGAGCACCTGGCAGCTCTTCATGTGGATATCGACGATCAGGTCGCTGGACGGCGAGATGAAGGTGCCCATGAAGACGACATAGCCATTGCCATGCGCGCCCAGCCGGATGGGGAATGCGATACCCGACCAGGGCATGAGTTGCGCCGTGAGGCGCGTGGTAAAGGGGGCAGCGCCCGATTCGGCGAACTGATTGTTGCCAGCGCCCTCCCAGATCAATGGCAGCATGGAAGCTTCGAGGTGGGCAAGCATCGTCGAACCATACGTATCGAGGAGCGTACGGGTATTCGCGCCGATGTCACGGCCCCAGTTGTGCAGCGAAAGTGTCAGCTTGCGCGCCGAGGGAAGGCCATGGCCGGTAACCCGGAGAACCGCGAAGTTCTCGGCACCGATGACTGTCTGCATCATCTGCAGGCGGGAAACGAAATCGGACGCCCGCGCCATCTTCGGCGGTCGCGCGAGCCGGATTTCCACCTCCAGGGCGGCAGGACCGGAAAGCTGGATGTTCATGGCAGTTCTCCTCAGACCAGGCTGTTGCGAACGGCCCAGGCGATCGCTTCAGACCGCGTCTTCGTCGCGGTCTTTCGCATCACGCTGGTGATGTAGTTGTTGATCGTATTGCGTGAGATGCCGAGGATGACGGCGATCTCGTCGCTCGTCTTGCCTTCGGCGATCCAGTAGAGGCACTCGATCTCGCGCTCCGTCAGTTCCATCTCGCGGTCATGACGAAGGATCGCGCCCTGGCAGCAGACGCTGGCGAAGTAGCCGGTCATGACGCCGACATCGCGCAGCTTGCTCTGCGAGAGGATGAAATGCTCCGGGAAGAGGAGCATCAGCGACATGCGCACCCGGCCGACATGGAAGGCGATGACGCAATATTCGCGACTGGTGCCCTTCGGCACCGCTATGTCATCGGCCAGGTGGTGGAAGCAGGGCTTGAGAAGCCCGAGGCACTTGTCCAGCTCGCTCATGCGGGACTGTCTGGCGATGACGGCACCGGAAATCGTGCGCACCATGTCAAAAGGCCAGTCCGAGGCGACGACGGTTTCGAGGCCCGCTTCGGGCGAGACGTCGTGGCGAACGAGGAGGTAATGCGAAGCGCTTACATAGTCGGTCAGCGCTTTCAGACCGGAGGAAAGGCCGGCGCGATTTGCACAGCGGCCGAGATGTTGAACCAGAAGCTCACGCGCACTCTTACGCTCACTCGCTTCCGCGGAAAATCCATAGGATTCCCGGGCCGCGACATCCGACCAGATCGTTTCCATGATAGCCCCCTGTTCCGATTCAGAACGGAGAATTCCCGCCTCCTTCCCGTCAAGGGCTTTGGAACCATCCAAAACCCTTCCCGCTCAGGCCGCATCGGCAAGAATCACCAAACGAATCAGTGACTAAAGTGTACATCGGCTATCGCTAAAAACCACCGCCATCTTCTCGGGATTTACTTTTGCAACCTTCTGTGAATCGACTTGAGTGGAGTGATTTGCTTATCTGCCCTCCCAGAAGCCATACCGTTAAGCGACTGTTAACCATACGTTATTCGCGACTGCTCGAACAAAAGCCCGTGCTAATTCGAGTGAAAATTGCGGCTTGCGCATGCCGCTCTCAACCAATGTGGTGGTAAAATTTTTTCAGCGATCACACGGCCGTGAACACGCCCGCTGGCGCCTGGAGTCCGAATGCACAAAATTGCTGCAAGCAGGCTGAACAAGCGTTGCCAAAAAGCGACAGCCGAGGCTCAAAAAACGGCAAGCGCGGTCGTTCCGGCAAACAAAAACGCGGCCACTTCGGGCCGCGTTTTGATCTTCTTTATACGAGGAGCCGTCAGGCTGCTTCTCTCTCGGCGGACCACTTGCGCAGGATTTTCGCGGCGCGTTCCTCGCTGATGTCCACCATCCGGCCGAGGCGGCGTTCCGGGCCTTCCTTGACGCGGCGGTTGAAGGTGCCGTCGCCGTCGTCGCCAGCATTGAGCAGGTCGTCCGTGCTGTCGAAGCCGAAGTCCGCGCCGAAGCCGTCCATGAGGGTAGCACCAGGGCCACCGATACCGGCAGTGGGCGAGAAGTCTGGCAGCTCGAGGCCGGCCGCATCGCTTTCCAGCGCAGTGGCCGCAGCGCCGCCACCGGAGACGGAACGGACCGCCGGGCGAAGGCCGAACCACACCACCAGGAAGGCGACGCCGACGAAGGCAAGCGCATTGATGATGCCGCCAAGATTGCGCGTCAGCACTTCCATGACGCCCGGTCCAGGCACAGCTTCGTTAAGCAGCTGATGATCCAGGAATTCCATGGCGGTGATGGTCACGACGTCGCCACGCTCGCCGTTGAGACCGGCAGCGGACGAGACGATCTTCTGCATGTCCGCGATATAGGCGTCGATCTTCGCCTGGTCCGCCGGTTCGCCGACCATGGCCGCAATGCGAGCCCGGTTGACGACGACCGCCACTGAGAGCTTTTCGAGCGCATAGCCGCTGCGAACGGTCGCGACGGTCTTGCTGTTGATTTCGTAGTTGGTCTGCTCTTCCTTCTTGTCCGCCGCGTCGCTTGATTTCTGGCCGTTGGCGTCGCCCTGGGGGCCGCCCTGCGGGATATTCTGCTCGACGGTCGCGGCCTTGTTGGCGGCCTGCTGCTCGGACTTCTGGGTTTCCCGTGTCACGCGGACAGAGCGCTCGACGCGCGATTCCGGATCGTAGACCGTCTCCTGGATCTGCTGCGTATCCATGTTGAGTGCTGCGGTAACGCTGGCGCGGAAATTCTCCATGCCGAGGAAGGGTGCAAGCGCCTTCTCGATATTGCGCTCGACTTCGGTCTGGATGGTCTGCACGGCCGTCAGCGACCGGTTGACCGCACCGTTCTCGGCATCGTCGCCGGAGGCGAGTAGCTGGCCGGCGGAATCGAGGATGGTCACGCCGTCGACCTCAAGTCCCGGAACCGAGGCTGCCACCAGGTGGCGGATCGCGGCCGACGATTCACGGCCGACCTGCGCACCCGCGCGGATCATGACGGAGGCGGTCGGCACCTGTTCGGCTTTGCGGAAATTGCCGCGCTCCGGCATGACGATGTGCACGCGGGCGGCGGCGATGCCGCTGATCTGCTGGATGGTGCGGGCGATTTCGCCTTCAAGGGCGCGAACGCGCGTCACTTCCTGCATGAAGGAGGTAAGGCCAAGCGAGCCAACCTTGTCAAAAAGTTCGTAGCCGGAATTGGCGCTGTTCGGCAGGCCGCGTTCGGCGAGATAAAGCCGCGCCTTGCCCGTCTGGCCGACCGGGACCTCGATGCTGTCGCCTGCCGTTCCGGTGGTGAAGTCGATATTGGCTTCGGCGAGCGCCAGGCTGATCTGGTTGACGTCGGTCTTTTCCAGTCCGACGTAGAGCGTCTCATAGGCGGGCTTGTTTACCAGGATCCCGGCTGCAAGCACGAGACCGACCGAAACGACGGCGGCTCCCGCCAGCATCGCAAGTTTCGCCTGCCCCAGCGAAGCCAGGTTCTTGTAGACTTTCGTCAACTGTTCCAACAGATTCATTCTGTTCCCGCACGGACTAGTCGCCTGGACACCGGGCAACATGCCGGCGCTATCAGGCAAATTTTCAATCTCGTGGGACGAAACCGGCACATTTCCGCACGCGCCGCCTGCCCCATGGAATACGTGGATCTAACTGACCCGAGATCGAGACTAGACCGTGAAACTTGCGCGAGCATGGCGTTGCCGTGCAAGACGAAGGGCAAGCGGGAACGAAAGATGGCGCCAAAAGGGCGCCATCTGAAAAGCCGATTATCTTTTCAAATCAACTAGAAAGCTTCGAAGTCGCCGACCGCCTTGCCGATCGGCTGGGAATGGCCGTGGCGCATTCCATTGCTCAGCGCCTTCTGCATATCTGCAAGCTTAACCAGATTGAGCGCCGTTGTGACATCGACGACCCAGTTTTCCGGAATGCTTCCGGTGATCGTGTCGATGAACTCGGCGAGGCCGCGCGTCTTCTGTACGGCAAGGTCGATGCCCTGCAGAACCATCATGCGTTCGGCGGCGTGCGCTCCCGTTTCGCCGTGAACGGCGGCCAGCTGCGGCTCGATGCGTTCGATCAGATAGGCGACGTCGTGCAGTTCGGACACGATACGCATCAGGACATCCGGAAGGGCTTCCTCCATGGCAGTCGCTGCACTCAGATACTCGGCTTGCATGGATAACCCTTTTCCCCCGAGCGGGGCCGGCAGATCGATGATCGGGACCGGCAACGCACATACTTTGGTATTTCGCTTCTTTCGGGCGCGATTGCCCGATCAGAAGAATTCGATTGAGCTTTCGACGGGCCTTGCGACAGGAACGGGCCGCTGCTCCAGCGCCACCGTCTTCTGCGTCTCGACGCCGGTCAGCGCATATTGCCGCGCGCGGCCGCTCGACGGCCAGTATTCCAGCTTGCGCCCATGCTCGCCGCCCGTGCTTTCGCCGACGACCTTGATGCCTTCATCCATCAGGAACTGGCGGGCAAA
The DNA here is from genome assembly GCF_052438155.1 of Shinella sp. NCBI lineage: Bacteria > Pseudomonadati > Pseudomonadota > Alphaproteobacteria > Hyphomicrobiales > Rhizobiaceae > Shinella > Shinella sp. Next base: position 121,446 of record NZ_JBQVPI010000014.1, read on the forward strand.
CAGCGCGTTCTGTTCGCCGACATTGGAGAAGCGCGCGATCGTCTTCGCGCCGCCAAAGATCTTCGCTTCCAGCCGGTCACGCCGCGCGCCCTGCTTGAGGAGGCCGTTGATCAGCAGTTCCATCAGATGCACGCCGTAGCGTGTGGCGTCGCCGCCCGAGGCCATGGCCTCGGCCGAACCCGGCAGCAGGAAATGGTTCATGCCACCAACGCCAATGACCGGGTCACGCATGCAGGCGGCCACGCACGAACCGAGAATGGTGGTGAGCACCACATTCGGATCGTTGAGGACCTTGTATTCGCCCTGAATGACATGGACGCGGCGCGTCCCGGCTTCTGCTATCATTTCAAAGCCCCGAACACAGCTTCGATGGCCGCCTTCATCTTCTCGATGGTGAACGGCTTGGCGAGAACGTTGTTGGCACCGAGCGCCGCCGCCTTCTGCACCAGGGCACGGTCGCCCTGTGCGGTCAGGATGATGAAGGCTGCCTTCTTGGTGGTGGGGTTGGACCGCACCGCCTGAAGGAACTCGATGCCATCCATCTTCGGCATGTTGAAGTCGGAGATGACAAGGTGATGGGGCTGCTGGGCCATGATGGCCATGCCCTGCGCACCGTCGCCGGCTGCCGTGATCTGCTTGAAGCCAAGCTGCTGCAGGGCATCACCCAGCAGCAGGCGACTGGTCACCTGATCATCAACGATGAGGACTTTAATTTTTTCAGCGATAGACATTATTCGCTTCCTTCTCTGCGCGCCGCAGTGATCTTCAAGATTTCCTCCCCTATGGAGGAGAGCGGAAACTGGTGCTCGACGGCCCCCAGCTCGAAAGCCACTCTTGGCATTCCATATACGACGCAGGTTTTTTCGTTCTGACCGATGGTCCGTGCGCCTGCATGACGCATTTTCAAAAGGCCGCTTGCCCCGTCCCGGCCCATGCCGGTCAGGATGACGCCGACGGCATTGCGGCCCGCGAGTTCGGCAACCGAATCAAACAGCACATCCACCGAAGGGCGATGGCCGTTGACCGGATCCCGTTCCACCAACCGGCAGCAAGGTGCATGCACGCTGGCAATCTGGAGGTGGCGCTCGCCGCCGGGCGCCAGATAGATTTTCCCGATTTCGAGCCGCGCGCCGTCAGTCGCTTCCTGCACGACCGGGGAGCAGAGCCGGTTCAGCCGCTCCGCAAAGCTCTTGGTAAAGCTCGGCGGCATATGCTGCGTGATGACGGTCGGCGGGCAATTCGCCGGGAACTTCTGGAGCACGGCGATCAGCGCTTCGACGCCGCCCGTCGAAGAACCGATGGCCACGACCCTGCGACCAGGCTTGTAGCTGGCAACCGGGTTGACGTTGGCCGCGGTCGGCGCGAGCGGCGGCGGGGCCTCGTGGAACCGACGCTGCGAACGGGCAGCAGCCTTCACCTTTTCGGCGAGATCGCCGAACGGGCGGGCGTCGCCCGGCTGCGGCTTGCCGACGCAATCGAAGGCACCGATTTCCAACGCCATCAGCGAGGCTTCCGCGCCGCGATGGGTCAGCGTCGAGACCATGATGACCGGCATCGGCCGGAGCTTCATGATCTTGTCGAGGAACTCGAGCCCGTTCATGTTCGGCATCTCGATATCCAGCGTCACGACGTCCGGATTGAGCTGCTTGATCGCGTTGCGGGCTTCCATGGCGTCGCCGGCCTGGCCCACGACATTGACGTCCGGGTCGGCATTGAGCACGGCCGTGATCAGGCCGCGCATGGTCGGCGAATCGTCAACGACGAGTACGCGCGCGGGTGCCATCATACGCTCCTCCTGTGCTTGCCGGTGTAGCGGTAGGTTGTGATGCCGATATTATCGAACTGGTTCTTCGCCTCGCCGGAGACGCGCTCCGAATGGCCGATATAGAGATGACCGTTGTCGCCCAGCATGCCGGCGAAACGCGACCAGATCTTCACCTGCGTCGGCTCGTCGAAATAGATGACGACGTTGCGGCAGAAGATGACGTCGAACGCGCCCTTGAACGGCCACTGCGCCATCAGGTTCAGTTCGTTGAAGGTGATGAGCCGCTTCACCCGGTCGTCGATCTGCCATTTCTGCCGGCCGCCGACATCCGTCTCGCGGAAGAACTGTTTTCGCATGGCCGGGTTGACCGTTTCGAGCGCCGTCGCGTCGTAAGCGCCGGCCCGGGCGATGGCGAGAATCTTCGGGTCGATATCCGTCGCGAGGATACGAAAATCGTAATCGGCGGCGTTCGGCATCATCGAGAGCACGGTAAGCGCGATCGAATAGGGCTCCTGCCCATCCGAGCAGGCCGCCGACCAGATGCGCACGCGGCCGCCATTGCGGGCCCGCGCCAGAAGATCCGGCAGCACATCGCTTTTCAGATGGTCGAAATGGTGGTTTTCGCGGAAGAAGCGGGTGAAATTGGTCGTCAGGTGCGACAGCATTTCCTTGCGCGGCCCCGCACCGGCCGGTGAGGAGACGAGCGCACAGTATTCCCGGAACCCCTTGAGGCCGAGCTGGCGGATATGCTTCGACAGGCGCGAATAGACGAGCGAGGCCTTCGTCTCGTTGAGATAGATGCCGGCATCCGCATAGATCATGGCCGCAATCTCGGAGAGATCCTTGCGCGTCAGCGGGTATTCGCCGCTCGCCAGGCACTCGTCCGGAGACTGTCTCGTATCGATGGCCGGGGAATAGGTCATGCGGCTTCGCTTTCCGTATGCGGGAAGAGGGAATCGAGTTCGATGAGACAGATCATGCGGCCCTCCATGGCGAGGATGCCGCGGGCGTAGCCCTTTTCCGCTTCGTTCGCGATATCCGGCGTCGGCTGGATGTTCTCGTCGGTGACGGTGAGGATGTCGGAGACCGAATCGACCAGCAGCCCCACCACCTTCGGCCCGACCTGGGCGACGATGATGACGTGACGGACGGTCGGCTCGGCCGGCTTCATGCCGAGACGTTGAGACATATCGACGATCGGCAGGACGGCGCCGCGCAGGTTGATCATGCCCAGGAGATAGGATGGCGCATGCGGCATCGGTGTCGCCGGGGTCCAGCCACGGATTTCCCGGACCGACATGACGTTCACGCAGAACTCCTGGTCAGCGATCCTGAACGCGATCAGTTCGCGCCCGTGCATGATATTCTTTCCTGCGTACGTCATCGTCTCAACCGGTTGCAGCAAGCGAGATGTCTTGTCTCAGGGAGTGGCCGCGCGATGCGGCAACCACCGCATCGACGTCCAGGATCAGGGCCACACGACCGTCGCCGAGAATGGTCGCCGCGGCGATGCCCGGAACGTGCGTGTAGTTCGCCTCAAGGCTCTTGATGACGACCTGGCGCTGGCCCTGGATCGCATCGACCATGAGAGCGCGCTGGCCGCCACCTTCCGATTCGACGAGGAGTGCCACGCCGTCCATCGGGTTGGCCTGGATGTTGCGGAAATTGAGGATGCGGCCGACATCCACCAGCGGGCAGAACGAGTTGCGGATCGAGATAAGCCGCTGCGAGGCGCCGAAGGAATGGATGGCGGAGGCTTCCGGCTGCAAGGTCTCGACAATGGCCGTCAGCGGCACGACGAGCGTCTGGCCGGCAACCGTGACCACCATGCCGTCGAGAACGGCAAGCGTCAGCGGCAGGCTCATGGTGAAGACGGAGCCCTGGCCCGGCTTCGAGGAGATCGAGATGCGGCCGCCGAGCGCCTGGATCGAGCGCTTGACCACGTCCATGCCGACGCCGCGGCCGGAAAGGTCGGAAACCTTGTCGGCGGTGGAGAAACCGGCGTGGAAGATCAGATTGTCGATTTCCTCGTCGGACAGGTTCGCATCGGCCGCGATCAGGTCGTTGTCGATCGCCTTCTGGCGTACCTTCTCGCGGTTGATGCCGGCGCCGTCGTCGGCAAGCTCGATGACAATGCGGCCGGAACGGTGTTTTGCCGTCAGGCGGACCGTGCCTTCCGGGTTCTTGCCAAGCGCCTCGCGCTTCTCCGGCATTTCGAGGCCGTGATCGACCGCGTTGCGGATCATGTGCGTCAGCGGCTCGGCGAGCTTGTCGATGACGGTCTTGTCGACTTCGGTGTTCTCACCTTCCGTGATGAGACGGACCGACTTGCCGGTGATGTCGGCGATTTCGCGGACCGTGCGGGCCATGCGCTGGAAGACAGGCTTTACCGGCTGCGCGCGGATCGCCATCACCGAATCCTGGATCTCGCGGGTGAGCTGCTGCAGCTCCTCGAGGCCCATATTGATGGAGGACGTGCCGTTGCTGTCGTTCTCGACGACGCTCTGCGAGAGCATCGCCTGGTTGATGACAAGCTCGCCGACGAGGTTGATCAGGCGGTCGACGCGGTCGAGGTCGACGCGGATCGTCTGGCCGGCGGCAGCGGCCTGGTTGGCCTGCGCAGCACTCGCTGCCGATGCGGCGGCAGCCGCCTTGGCGTTGTCGGCGGCGCGGCTTGTGACCTGAGCAACCTTGCTTGCGGTTTCTGCGGCGGCAACGGCGGCAGCGGCATCGCTTTCGATGATCGCCGGTTCATCCTCGGCAGCGACAGAACCGCCATCGTCAAGGATCGACAGGTCGAACGGTACGGGCTGCATCGGCAGCTCTTCGTCATCGGCTGCTTCGCTGACGACGTCTTCCTCGATGGTGCGAATGTCGAGGTCGCAATCCCATTCGGCAAACTCGAAGACGGAGCGCACGCCATCCTCGCCCTTTTCGGTCGTGACCGAGATCTTCCAGGAGAAATAGGCTTCCTCCGGGTTCATCTTGTCGAGCGTCGGCAGGGCATCCATATCGCAATAGACGCTCATCTCGCCGAGACGCGAAACGTCGCGCAGCAAGAGGACAGCCTCATTGCCCTTGGCGTAGAGATCCTTCTTCGGCTTGAAGAGGACCTGGCAGGTCGGAACGTAGTGTGTCTCCGGTTCGTCGTCGAAATCGCCGAAGGAGAACGGGATCGGCTGGAACCCTTCGTCATTGACCACAGGCTTTTCCACGACCGGCGCCGGTGCAGTCGCCTTGGGAGCAGCGGCTGCAGATTTTGGCGCGGGCGCTTCGGCAGAAGCCGGCGTTTCGCCGTTCGCCAAAGCTTCGAGTTCGCGGATCAGGGTGCGGCTGCGGGCCTCGTCGACGCTTCCGCCGTCGCGGGCGGCATTGGTCAGGTCCGCCAGAACGTCGGCGGACTTTAGCATAACCTTCAGGACGTCCTGGGTCGGCTCCAGCTTGTTGGATCGAACGCAATCCAGTGTCGTCTCGAACACGTGGGCGAAGGAAACGAGGTCATCCAGGCCGAATGCACCGGCACCGCCCTTGATCGAATGCACGGCACGGAAAACGGCGTTGACCGTTTCCGGGTCGCGATCCCCGTCGTTCAGCTTCAAGAGACCGGATTCCAATTCCGCGAGTTGCTCCTCGCATTCCTGGAAGAAGATCTCTTTGATTTCGTTCATATCCATCGGGAGAATCCTGGACTAGTGAATTAGGCGGTTACGCGCTCGATTGCGTCGATCAGCTTGGTCGGATCGAAAGGCTTGACGATCCAGCCCGTGGCGCCGGCCTGGCGTGCACGGTTCTTCTTCTCGGCATCGCTTTCGGTGGTCAGGACCAGGATCGGGATTGCCCGGAACTTCTCGTTGCGGCGCACACCCTCGATGAAGCCGAAGCCATCGAGGCGCGGCATGTTGATGTCGGTGACGATGACATCCGGGTTGGCGTTTTCGAGAACTTCCAGGCCCTCGATGCCGTCTTCGGCCTGAATGGTCTCGAAACCTGCATTGTTGAGGGTAACCAGAAGCATGTTCCGGATCGTCCGTGAATCATCCACGGTGAGGACTTTTTTCTTCATTGCCGAAGCTCCTGTGCCAGCAAGTGATCAATGTTCACGCCGATAAGTTGCATTGTCTTCATGAAAGGATCGGAAACCTTGCCGAAGGTGAAGGGCTGCCTGTCCTCTTCCCAGCTCTTGGCACCGGCCATCAGCACCTGGGCACAGAGCGCGCCGACCCGCTCGACCGCCGAAGCGTCGATGACGAGCGGACTGCCCTTCAGACCCATGAGCTGCTGGTGCAGCGCCGTCGCCTCGTTGAGATCGAGAACGGGGGCAAGGCTTAAACTTTTCTGAACGGCTTTCTTGCTCGCCATTACCGGGTTCCTTGTCTGCGTCTGTCCAAAATCATCGTTGCCCTGTTCGGCACTGCGGGCGGATGGCTTTCTTCCGAAAGCCTGCTGCGTGCCGTCGAGAACCAATGCCGGGGTTGCCTGTTCGTCATCTCAGCCTCCAAAACCAACGGCGCGTGCCGAGAGGAAATCGAGGGGAGACGCCTGCGCTTCGTTGCGATCCGGCGCCATCTGCTGTTCCACCGATGCGGGGCGGCCCGGGCGTCGAAGATCGCGGCTTGGGGAAACATGGAACTCCCGGATCGTCCGGCCGAGTTCGAGAATGACAGCGTGCAGGTCGCCGCCTGCCTCGCCGACGCGGCCCGCATCCGAAGCGTCCGCTTCGAGGGCACGACCGGCGCGGCCGATATCGGCCGTGACACCGCCAAGCCCATCTACATCGACAGCGCTTTCGCGCACGATGCCGGTGATCGCGTCGTTGATGCCTTCAACCTGGCGCACGATGTTGCCGATCGCATCCTGGGTGCGGTGGACGTGCTCGACGCCGGTTTCGACCTGCGACTTGGTGCTGGTGACGAGCTGCTTGATCTCGCGAGCTGCATCCGCCGAACGCTGGGCGAGCGCCCGTACTTCCTGCGCGACGACCGCAAAGCCGCGGCCACTGTCGCCGGCCCGTGCAGCCTCGATGCCGGCATTCAACGCCAGCAGATTGGTCTGGAAGGCGATCTCGTCGATGACGCCGATGATCTGGCCGATCTTTTCCGCCGAAGCCTCGATATCCGCCATCGCCGACATGGCCTCGCCGACGATATTGCCGCTCTGGGTAACGGACTGTTGTGTGGAAGCAGCGGCAGACTGCGCCTTGCGGGTTTCAGTGAGCGTCTGGCGAACCCGCTCGACAATGGTGCCAAGCGCATTCGCCGTCTCGATCAGGGTCGCCGACTGCTCGGCGGAGCGGGCCGACAGCGCACCGGCACCCGAGGCAAGCGTGCCGACGAGACGGTCGCCCTCCGCCGCCCGGTCGGCTGCCGACGTGAGGCGGGACTGGATTTCGTCGAGCGCACCGTTCAGCGTCTCGGCAAGGTCGTGCCAGGCATCCGGCATCTCGCCGGCAACGCGGGCGGAGAAATCGAGTTGCGACAGGCTGCGGATCGTATCCCCGAACACGCGGTCAAGTTCGGCGCGATCCTCACGGCGCTGTTCGCTAAGCGCCCGCTGGTGGGCGTGGCGCAGTTCGTTGAAACGCAGCGAGACGCCGATTTCCATATCGACCATCGCGGTGCGCAGGAATGCGGAAACAAGATCAGTCAGTTCCTTGCGGCGCGCCTTGCCGGATCCGGAAAAGATGGATTTCGGCCAGTAATCCTCGATCAGGCCGGAGACGACCGTTTCGACGACAACAGAATGGCCGGCAATGCGCCAGCGCGGGTCGAGGCCCATCTGGCTTTCGCTGTCGGAGAGGACTTTGACGCGCTCGGCGTAAAGCGCATCGAACCGCGCATCGGTGAGTACGCTCCAGTGGGAGCTCTGGAGGTCGTGCAGGCGGTCGATCTGGCGCTCGCTCTGGAAGAGGCGTGCGGCATCGGGAAAGGTCTGGAAACGCTGGAAGAGATCGCGAAGCGCCGTTTCGACATGGCGTTCGAGCGTCTGGCGATGACGGCGGAGCGTATCGCCCTGGCTGCTCTCGACGCCAGCAAAACGCAAACGGTCGCGCAGGCTGGTTGCCTGTCCCGTTCGAGCCTGTTCTGCTGGCATTTCCTGCACCAAATTGCTCCCAAACCAACAATGCCCGGTCGCCCGCAACGGGTGACCGACTGAATTCTCGCATGGAGAGAGGTTGGCTGACGGAGCCGTGCTCAAGGGGGGTGCGTACCGGCAAACCGGCGCACGCGATGCCTCCCGTCGATCCATGATCAAATTCGGTGAAACTCGAATACCGGTTCAAATCCGGTACGGCGGGTCGGCATCATGCCTGGGTGAGAAATGGCGAATTTCCCATTCCGACGCGTAGTTCAATGTTTATGGTTAATTCCTTGCCTGAAGGTTAATAGTTCATAGCTTGCTTCCGGGTTCGCTAAAATTAACATTCCCCAACGTTGCGTCAGCCTCAGACAAGCTCGCGCGCGTAGGGTTAAGGAATAGGCTGACAATGATGTCAGGGGGAAAGAGCAATGATTGTTCTGGCATTGGGCGCGACCGTGATTGCTTCCGCAACGCTCGCCGCCGTCTATCTTCTTCTCGATATCGATGCGGCGCGCACGCCGGTCAAGGCCCGCGTTTTCTGAGCGCATCCGCTGACGGGTTTTACCCGTGCCCGGCGAGCGAGCGCCAGCGCGCCGCATAATCCGCCGCACTCTTCGGCAATTCTTCCGCAGTGGAAACAAGCGCCGGCTCTGGTGCCCTTCCCGCCGCAAGGCAGGCGGCCCCGATACTCGTGCCGGTCGCACTGCCGCCGGCAAGCACCGGGCGTCCGGTCGCGACCTTCAGCATCACCCGGAATGCCCTGTTGGCGGCAAATGGCCCCTCGACGATAATCGGCCCTTCCGCGCCGATCAGATCGAGACAGGTCGCGGTCATAAGCGCGAGGTGGAAGGCGATGACGGCCTGCGCCGCATCCTCGCTCAGCTCTTCGCGCGGCACGGTCCATGACGCCTTGCGGCCGGGGAACGGCCCGGACTCCTCCGGCAATGACGGCAGCAACATGGCGCCGCGCTCCAGCACGTCGACAATGGCAGCGGGGGGCAGATCACCCGACTTGCCGCCGAGCAACGAGAACGCCCTCCCCCCCATGAAGCGCGAGGACGGCACCGGATCCCCGAGCGCGTTGACGTTGATCAGCGTGTCGCGCGCCTCGTCCAGGATGACAGGCCGCGCGCCACTCGCCATCACTACGACCCAGGTGCCGGTGGAAACGACCGCGTAGGGTGCCTTTCGCGTCAATACATGGGGCAGCAGCGACGCGTTGGAATCGTGGATGCCGCAATGGACCGGTACATCCGGCCGAAGACCCGCCGCTGCGGCTACATCCGGGCGGATCAGGGCGAGCACGTCGCTCGCCTTGCGGACCGGCGGCATGAGGCGTGTCCAGCCCCGCCCCTCAACCAGGCTGGAAAAGCGCCCGTTGCGCGGTTCCCAAAGGTCGGCATGGCAGCCGAGCGACGTCACTTCGCTGGCGGCGATGCCGGTGAGGCGGAATGACCAGTATTGCGCATACATCAGGATTGCGCGCGCTTTCGCAAAGGCCTCCGGGAAGCGCATCGCCTGCCAGTAGATCTGCAGCCCGGCATTGAGGCCCATGGGCATGATCGGGGTGCCGCTCTCAGCAAAGCGCGGGCGGACCATGCGATAGGCTTCGGCGAATTCCTGCGGGCCTTCATGCTCATAGTCGAGCACCGGCAGGACAAGGTCGCCATCCTCACCGACAAGCGCGGCAGTGGCACCATGGGTGGTGACGGAAATCGCATCGATCGGGCGCTCCTGATTGAGAGCGCCAAGGCTTTCCACGATGAAGGCCCAGAGCTTTTCCGTGTCGAAATGCGGATAGGGTGCCGCATTCACCACGCCGTTCGGCATGGTGCGGGCGGCGATCTCCTGAAAGCTTTCACCATCGACGAGCACGACCTTGGCATTCGTCTTGCCGATATCGACGACGGCGATGGTTTTTGGCGCGGTCATCGGGTCAGTCCATATGAAAGACGGTGACGAGTGGCACGGCGACAGGCTCGTTGTCCGGCTTCGTCTCCATGATGTCAGCCATATGTGCCCACCAACGTTTCATCACGGGATGGTTCGGCAGGTCCGCCATGGTGTGATCGTCGCTCCGCCAGAGCACGCCGAAGAGCAGGTTCGTCTCTTCGTCGAGATGGATGGAGTAGTCCGAGACACCGGCCTCCTTCAGCAGGGCGGAAAGCTCCGGCCAGATCGCATCGTGCCGCGCCTTGTATTCGGCCGAGCAGCCGGGATTGAGCCGCATGCGAAACGCGTATTTCTCCATGGCTCAATGGCTCCTGCGGCCGCGAAAGCGCCGATAGAGGATCGGCAGCGCGATGACGGAGATCAAGAGCAGGCCGATGAAGATGGACATGACGATGCCCGGCACATTCAAGAGGCCGAAGCCGAAGGTGACCATGCCCATGATGAGCGCTGCAAGAACGACGCCCGGGATGGTGCCCGAGCCGCCGAGGATGTTGACGCCGCCGAGCACGACCATCGTCACCACTTCCAGCTCCCAGCCCATGGCGATGGAGGGGCGCGTCGAACCGAGGCGCGCAGTCAGGCAGATCGAGGCGATCGCTGCCATCAGGCCGGTCAAAAGAAAGAGCACGAACTTGACGCGCCCGACCCGCACACCGGAAAACAGCGCCGCCGTCTGGTTGTTGCCGATCGCGTAGACCGTCCGACCAAAACTCGTCCTGTGCAGCACGACGCCATAGATGACCGCGAGCACGACGAAGAGGCAGAGTTCGAAGGAAAAGACCCACCAGACATAGCCCTGCCCGAACCAGGAGAAGCTTTCCGGGTAGCCGGTAAATGCCTTGTCGCCGAGGATGACGAAGGAGAGGCCGCGGAACAGACTCATCGTGCCGATGGTGACGACGATGGACGGCAGGCCGAGGCCGGTGACGAGCAGGCCGTTGAACGCGCCGCAGAGCAGGCCGGTGGCAAGGCCGACCATGACCAGCGCCGGCGTATCGAAACCGAGCTGCACGGCGTAGCCCATCGCGGTTGAGGTCAGCGCGATGATGGACGCGACGGAGAGGTCGATCTCGCCGGAAATGATGACCAGCGCCATGGCAAAGGCGATCATCGCCTTTTCGGTGAAGTTGAAGGTGGCGTCCGACAGGTTCCAGGGATCGAGGAAATAGGGCGAGGCGAAGGAATTGACGAGAAAGATCGCCAGCGCCACGGCGACCAGTAGCGTCTCCCAGCTTTTCACCAGCCGCGCGCCGCGGCCTTCCAGCCGATCGGGGATGTGGCGCGCAACCATCTGGGTCTCAGCCATGGATAGCCTCCGCTTTCCTGAGAATGACCCGGCCCTTGCGTTTTTCGGCGCGCGCATTCACGGCAACCGCGATGATGATGACCATGCCGGAGATTGCCATCTGGGCGAAGGGCGAGATGTTAATGACTGGCAGCGCGTTTTTGATGACGCCGAGGAACAACGCGCCCAGCAGCGCGCCGCCCACCGAGCCGATGCCGCCGGCAATCGACACGCCGCCGATGACGCAGGCCGCGATTATGTCGAGTTCGAAGCCAGCTGCTATATCGACATAGGCCACGGCATAGCGCGAGACCCAGAGATAGCCGGAAAGGCCGGCTAGCGTGCCGGACAGGCAATAGGCGAAGAAGCGCGTGCGGCCGACATCGATGCCGGTATAGACCGCCGCATGCGGATTGCCGCCGACGGCGAAGAAGGCGCGGCCGAGCGGCGTGCGGCGCATCACCACGACCATGATACCGATGATGACCAGCGACAGCCAGGAGAGCAACGGGAAGCCGAGCACGGCTGCGCGTGGCAATGCCTTGAAGGCATCACTCATCTGGTGCGCATTGATCCAGGCGCCACCGGACAGGAGGAAGATCAGGCCGCGATAGATGGTAAGCGTGCCGAGCGTCACGACGATCGGCGGAATGTCGAGCTTCCAGACGAGCAGGCCGTTGATCGAGCCGAGCACGGCGCCGAGCGCCATGGCGGTCAGGATGACGAGCGGGATCGGCAGGCCCGGCATCGCCGCATTGATCATCGCTGCGACCATGCCTGACAGCGCGAGGTTCGCCGCCATGGAGAGGTCGATGCAGCGCGTCAGGATGACCGCCATCTGGCCGAGTGCCAGGATGATCAGGATCGACGTGTCATTATAGACATTGGCAAGATTGCCCGGCGTGACGAAAGGCGGGAAGCGGAGGGCGATCAACGCCACCAGGGCGACGATCGCCGCGACCAGCAGCATTTCGCGGTTCTTGAGCAAAAGTTTCATGCGGCCTCCTGAATGCCGGCGGCGGCGCGCACGAGTTTCTCGGCTGTCAGGTCCGCGCGTTCGAAGCGGCCGGCGATGCGGCCCTCGCGCATGACGATGACACGGTCGGCCATGCCCATGATTTCCGGGATTTCGGAGGAGACCATGATGACGCTGAGGCCGGAGGCGGCAAGCTCGCTCATGAAGGCGTGCACGGCGGCCTTCGAACCGATGTCGATGCCCTTGGTCGGCTCGTCAAGGATGATGACCTTCGGCCGCGTCGCGAGCCACTTGGCGATCACCACCTTCTGCTGGTTGCCGCCCGACAGCGTGCCGACATCCTGATCGAGCGAGGCGGCGCGCAGATCGAGGCGCGCGGTGTATTCCCGTGCCAAGGCGAACTCCTCCGCCATGCGAAGGAAACCGGCGCGCGAGGTGCGCGAGAGCGAGGGCAGCGTGACGTTCTGGAAGATCGGCAGACCGATGATCGCGCCCTGCCGGCCACGCTCCTCCGGCACATAGACGATGCCGGCTTCGATGGCTTCCGCCGGCGAGCGGATGACCTTGATTTCACCGTCGAGCCTGATCGCCCCGGCAGACGGCTTCGTGATGCCGATCAGCGACTGCATGAACTCCGAGCGGCCGGCGCCAACGAGGCCGTAGAAGCCGAGGATTTCGCCGCGGCGCAGTTCGAAATTGATGTCCTCGAATTCCGTCGGGTGGCGATAGCCGGAGACGGTGAGCACCGGCTCGCCGATTGCAACCTCCTGCTTGGGAAACACCTGGCCAACATCGCGGCCGACCATCAGGCGGACGAGGTCGTCCTGCGTCGTCTCGCCGATCAGCCCCTCGCCCACCATGCGGCCATCGCGAAAAACGGTGTAGCGGTCGGCGATCCGAAAAATCTCGTCGAACTTGTGGCTGATGAAGAGGATCGCCTTGCCATCCGCCTTCAGCCGGTCGACCAGTTCGTAGAGCTCGTGGATTTCCTTGTGCGACAGCGCCGCCGTCGGCTCGTCCATGATGACGACGCGGGCGTCGATGGAGAGCGCGCGGGCGATAGCGACGAGGTGCTTGTTGGCGATGCCGAGGTCGCGCAGGCGGATCGACGGATCGAGATCGGCGCCAACGCGCGACAGCAGCGCACGCGCATTCGCGTTCATCCTTTTCCAGTCGATCAGGCCGAGGCCGGTGCGCGGGGCGTGCCCCAGAAAGATGTTTTCGGCAACCGACAGCTCGTCGAACAGCACGGTCTCCTGATGGATGGCGGTGACGCCGGCCTTGGCGGCGGAGGTGGCAGTCGGGAAACGCGTCTCTACGCCATCGACCCGGATTTCCCCTTCGTCCGGCTGGTAGATGCCGGTGAGGATCTTGACGAGCGTCGACTTGCCGGCCCCGTTCTCGCCGACGAGCGCGGTCACGGAGCCCGGATAGAGCGCGAGCGAGACCTCGGCGAGCGCGCGCACGCCGGGAAAGGATTTCGAGATCCCCTCAAGTGCGATGGCGGGCTTCATCCGCGATGTGGTCGTGTCCTGCAGCAAGTCTCGGTCCACCAGCAAAATTTCGGAGCGATTGTCTTATTTTAGTGCCGCCGTCGCGGTTCCTCTTCTCCCCAGCGGGGAGAAGTGCCGAGCGAATGCGAGGCGATGAGGGGGAAGTCACGGCACAACGCCTGCGGCCAAGCCCCCTCATCCGACCTTCGGCCACCTTCTCCCCGAGGGGAGAAGGGGTAAAGCCAGATCAGAAGATCTTGGCGAACTCTTCGACGTTCTTGGCATCGTAGATGAAGGGATCGGCCATGGCGCCTTCGTTCTTGTCGTCGAGCTTGACGGTGCCCATGCGGCCCATCTTCAGTTCCGCGCCGGGCTTGGCTTCCGCACCGCCGATCAGGTCGTAGGCGATCATCGTCGCCGAGTAGCCGAGGTCGATCGGGTTCCAGATCGCGAAGGATTTTGACGCGCCCGACTTCACATGGCCGGCCATTTCGGACGGCAGGCCTAGGCCGGTGACGTTGATCTGGCCGACCTTGCCGGCGTCGGTGACGGCCTGTGCGGCGGCGACGATGCCGACGGAGGTCGGCGCGATGATCGCCTTCAGGTTCGGATGCGACTGGATGAGGCCCTGCGTCTCACGGTAGGACTTGTCGGCAAGGTCGTCGCCATAGACGGTCGCGACGACGTTGATGCCCTTGTAGTTCGGCAGCACCTTGGTCATCTCCTCGATCCAGACGTTCTGGTTGGTCGAGGTGGCCGTTGCCGAGAGTACCGCGACGTCGCCGCCATCAGGCAGGTTGTCGGCGGCAAGCTTGATGATCATGTTGCCGATCAGCGGGTTCGACGACGGGTTGAGGTGCATCGAGCGGCCTTCCGGCGCGACGCCCGAATCCCACGAGATGACCTTGATGCCGCGGTCCATGGCCTTCTTGAGGGCCGGTACAAGGGCATTTGTGTCGTTGGCCGAAACGGCGATGGCATCGACCTTCTGGGCGATCAGCGAATTGATCACCTCGATCTGACCTTCGGCGGTCGTCGTGGTCGGGCCGGTATAGATGACTTCGACGTCGCCGAGTTCCTTGGCGGCTTCCTGCGCGCCCTTGTTGGCGGCTTCGAAGAAGCCGATGCCGAGCGCCTTGACGACGAGGGCGATCTTCTTGGTTTCCGCCTGTGCGGTTGCCATCATCGCGACCGAGACGGCCGCGGTCACAAGCAATGTCTTCAGAATTTTCACGACGTTTCCTCCCAGTGAAAATCAACCCTCCGGCGTTATGCCGAGGAGGGTGCAGTCTGCGTTCTGGCGTCGGTCTGAACGTTTGCAACGATCAGGTTGACGCCGGCCTCCTCCAGCATCGCGGCATCCCTGTCCTCGATGCCCGAATCCGTGATGACGGTTGCGATGCGCTTCAGCCCGCACAGGATGAGGCTGGAGCGCTTCTTGAATTTTGTGGAATCGATCAGAACGATGAGCTCGTCCGCCTGGTCGATCAGCTTCTGTTCCGCCTGGATGAGCAGCGGATCGGCCTCCATCAGGCCTAGCGGCCCCAAGCCCTGCGCGCCCATGAACATGCGGCGCGCATAGAAATTGCGCGTCACGTCGTTGTCGAACGGGCTGAGCACGATGTTCTGCTCGCGGTAGATCGTGCCGCCGGAGAGCATGATCGTGTTCTTCGAATGCTTCAGCAGGTGTTCGGCGATGTTGAACGAGTTGGTGAAGACCTGCATGCGGCGGTTGGTCAGGAAATGCACCATCTGGAACGTCGTCGTGCCGCCGTTGATGATGATGGGGTCGCCATCCTCGCAGAGCCCGACCGCCTCCTTGGCGATCGCCTGCTTCTGGCGGGTGTTCAGCGTCTCGTTCACCGTGAAGGGTCGACCGGCAAGGCCGACGAACTGCGGCGGATGCAGCGCCTCGGCGCCGCCACGCACCCGGCGCAGCTTCTTCTGCACGTGAAGTGCTGCGATGTCGCGGCGGATCGTCGCCTCGGAACTGTCGGTCAGGTCCACCAGCTCGGGCACGGTGATGACCGGCTTTTCCTGAACCGCGGACAGAATGATCCGATGTCTTTCCTTCTCGTGCATGGCTCCTCCAGTGCTTGCAATGCTTCCATCACGATCGCGCAATGTCAATCACAATCAATCATATTTTTTCATTGTGCAGCGCAATATGATTGTTTTTGATCGTTTATGATTGACATCGGCGAAACTCTCATGTGATCTGAAAGCATGCCTTCAAGCGCGGCGATAGCCTTGCGAATGAGAACCATCGCCTTGCGCATGAGAAACACCGGGAGGAAATGCCGATGCTGGAGAAGAACCAGGGCGCACGCCTTGCTAACCTGTGGGATGACGCCAAGGCGTCGACGATGAGCGAATCGGAGCGCCTGCTCTATCGCTCAAACCTGCTCGGCTCCGACAAGCGCATCACCAATTACGGCGGCGGCAACACCTCGGCGAAGGCCATCGAGACGGACCCGCTCGGCGCGGGCGCGGTGGAAGTCCTCTGGGTCAAGGGCTCGGGTGGCGATGTCGGCACGATCAAGATGGACGGCTTCGCCACCCTCTACATGGAGAAGCTGAATGCGCTGAAGGGCCTCTATCGCGGCCTGGAGCATGAGGACGAGATGGTGGGCTACCTCCCCCACTGCACCTTCAATCTCAACCCGCGCGCCGCCTCCATCGACACGCCGCTGCATGCCTATGTGCCGAAGAAGCATGTCGACCACATGCACCCCGATGCAATCATCGCCATTGCCGCCGCGAAGAACAGCCGCGAGCTGACGCAACAGATTTTCGGCGAGGATATCGGCTGGCTGCCCTGGAAGCGACCGGGCTTTGAACTCGGCCTGTGGCTCGAGAAATTCTGCCTGGAAAACCCAGCGGCGCGCGGCCTTGTGCTGGAAAGCCATGGCCTCTTCACCTGGGGCGATACGGCGAAGGAATGCTACGAAACGACCGTTGAGATCATCAACAAGGCGATCGGCTGGTTCGAAGAGAACAACACGACACCGGCCTTCGGGGGCGCGGTAAAGCCAGTTCTGCCTGCCGCCGAGCGCCGCGCAATCGCCGAAAAGCTGATGCCGGTCATTCGCGGCATGATCAGCCTCGATGAAAGGAAGGTCGGCCATTTCGACGACGGTGAAGCCGTGCTCGACTTCGTGACATCGAAGAACCTGGCGCCGCTTGCAGCCCTGGGCACCAGCTGCCCGGACCACTTTTTGCGCACGAAAATCCGGCCGTTGGTCGTCGATTTCGACCCTGCCAATCCGGATATCGACAAGACGCTCGCAGGCCTTGCCGATGCGGTTGCCGCCTACCGCGCCTATTACGCCGCCTATTATGAACGCTGCAAGCGGGACAACAGCCCCGGCATGCGCGATCCCAATGCCGTCGTCTATCTGGTGCCCGGCGTCGGCATGATCACCTTTGCCAAGGACAAGGCGACGGCGCGCATTTCCGGCGAGTTCTATGTCAACGCCATCAATGTCATGCGCGGCGCTTCCGGTGTCTCGGACTATGTCGGCCTGCCGGAGCAGGAAGCCTTCGACATCGAATACTGGCTGCTGGAGGAGGCGAAACTCCAGCGCATGCCGAAGCCGAAGAGCCTTGCCGGCCGCATCGCGCTTGTCACCGGCGGTGCCGGCGGTATCGGCAAGGCCACCGCCAACCGCCTGATGGCGGAAGGTGCCTGCGTGGTGCTGGCGGATATCGACGAGACGGCGCTTGCAGCCGCTCAAAGCGAGCTGGCAAGCCGCTATGGCAAGGATGTCGTGCGCTCGGTCGCCATGAACGTCACCGACGAGGCGCTGGTTGCAAAGTGCTTTGCCGATACGCTTGTCGAGTTCGGCGGCCTCGACATCCTCGTCTCCAATGCCGGCCTCGCTTCCTCCGCAGTCATCGAGGAGACGACACTGGAGCTGTGGAACAAGAATATCGGCATTCTCGCGACCGGCTATTTCCTCGTGGCGCGCGAAGCCTTCCGCATCTTCCGCCGACAGAAGGCGGGCGGCAACGTCGTCTTCGTCGCCTCCAAGAATGGCCTTGCCGCCTCCCCCGGCGCATCCGCCTATTGCACGGCCAAGGCTGCCGAAATCCACCTCGCCCGCTGCCTCGCGCTTGAAGGCGCATCCGAGCAGATCCGCGTCAACGTGGTGAACCCGGACGCCGTGCTGCGCGGCTCGAAGATCTGGACCGGCGAGTGGAAGGAACAGCGCGCCGCGACCTACAAGACCGACGATCTGGAAGCGCACTACCGCGAGCGTTCCATGCTGAAGCTCTCGGTCTTCCCGGAGGATATCGCCGAGGCTATCTACTTCCTTGCCTCCGACATGTCGGCCAAATCGACCGGCAACATCGTCAATGTCGACGCGGGCAATGCCCAGTCCTTCACGCGCTGAGGAATTTTGTCATGACGATGATTTCCAAGGACGTGATCGCGCGCGAGAACGACAGGCGTCTCGCCGACCTGAAGAGCGACTATGAGCATCTCGGCGCCCAACTTGCCCGTCGCGGCGTCGATATCGATGCGGTGAAGAACAAGGTCGCGGCCTACGCGGTTGCCGTACCCTCCTGGGGTGTCGGCACCGGTGGCACGCGCTTTGCCCGCTTCCCCGGCGAGGGCGAACCGCGCAACATTTTCGACAAGCTGGAGGACTGCGCGGTCATCCAGGAACTGACCCGCGCCACACCGACCGTTTCCCTGCATATCCCGTGGGACAAGGTCACGGACCTCAAGGAGCTGAAGGAACGGGGCAATGCGCTGGGCCTCGGCTTCGACGCGATGAACTCCAACACCTTCTCTGACGCGCCGCAGCAGGAGCATTCCTATAAATATGGCTCGCTGTCGCACGCCAATGCCGCAACGCGCCAGCAGGCCGTCGAGCACAATCTGGAATGCATCACCATCGGCAATGCGCTCGGTTCCAAGGCGCTGACGGTGTGGATCGGCGACGGCACGAACTTTCCGGGCCAGGCCAACTTCACCAAGAGCTTCGAGCGCTATCTCGATGCGATGAAGGCCATTTATAAAGAACTGCCGGACGACTGGCGGCTGTTCACCGAACACAAGATGTACGAGCCAGCCTTCTATTCGACGGTCGTGCAGGACTGGGGCAGCAACTACCTGATCGCTCAGGAACTCGGTCCCAAGGCCTATTGCCTCGTCGATCTCGGCCACCATGCGCCGAACGTCAATATCGAGATGATCGTCGCCCGGCTCATCCAGTTCAAGAAGCTCGGCGGCTTCCATTTCAACGATTCGAAATATGGCGACGACGATCTCGATACCGGTTCGATCGATCCCTACCGGCTCTTCCTCGTCTTCAACGAGCTGGTCGATGCCGAAGTGCGAAAAGCCGAGGGCTTTTCACCGGCACACATGCTCGACCAGAGCCACAATGTCACCGACCCGATCGAAAGCCTGATGCGCAGCGCCATGGAAGTGTGCCGCGCCTATGCGCAGGGGCTGATCGTCGACCGCGCAGCCCTTGCCGGCTACCAGGACGGCAACGATGCGCTGATGGCCTCCGAAACGCTGAAGGCCGGCTTCCGCACCGACGTCGATCCGATCCTTGCCATGGCGCGGCTCGGCGCCGGCGGCGCGATCGATCCGGTCGCGACCTATCGGTCGGCAGGTTACCGGGCGAAGGTGACAAGCGAGCGGCCGGCGATTGCGAGTGGCGGCGGCGGCATCGTCTGAGCGGCTGAAGAGAAGTTTTCAGCGCCCCTTGCTTTCCTGAGAACGGCTGCCAGATTCAGCAGGGACAGATGGAACTGTCAAAGGGAGCATAGTATGGGCATTGAAAGCATTCTCGTTTTCCTCATCGTCGGCGCCATTGCCGGCTGGCTTGCGGGCCTGATCGTCTCGGGCTTCGGCTTCGGCCTCGTCGGCAACATCGTCGTCGGCATCGTCGGCGCCTTCATCGCCGGTTTCCTGTTTCCAAGGCTCGGCTTCTCGATCGGCGGCGGCATCCTTGCCGCCATCATTCACGCAACGATCGGCGCAGTGATCCTGCTCGTGCTCATCAAGGTCATCAAACGCGCCTGACCAGATTGCAGGAACGAAAAAGGCCGTGCCGGTTTTCCGTCACGGCCTTTTCTTTCAGTTGACGCTGACCGGTTTCGATCGCATGCGCGACACCGTTTCGCGCTCGGCGCGCTTGCAGCGCATCGGCGGCAGGCCGCGGTCCATCAGCGCCATGTCTTCCAGCACCATGTCCCCCATCTTCTTGAACGCACTGTCAAGCGCACCGGCGCGATGCGCCGAGCGCACGAAGCCTTTGAGCTTGCGCACCGGATGGTCGAGCGGCAGCGGTTCCTGCGGATAGACGTCGCTTGCTGCAACGATATGGCCGGATTCGACAGCCGCCATCAGCGCCGGGAAATCGACGACATCCGCCCGGCTGAGCAGGATGAAGGCAGCGCCCTTGCGCATCGAGGCGAAAGCCTCTGCGCCAAGAAAGCCCTTGTTCTCGCTCGTCACCGACGCGACGACGAAGACGAAATCGCTCATCGCCAGCACTTCGGAGAGCGACGCCGGCTCGACACCCGCCTCGCGCAGCATGGACGGCGGCAGCCAGGGATCGAAGACGCGGATTTTTGCGCGGAAGCCGGAGAGCACGCGGTTCAGCGCGCGGCCGAGATCGCCGAAGCCAACGAGGCCGATCTCGGAGCCGGACAGCAGGCGGGCGGACTGGTTGCCCTCCCCACCCCACAATTCCTGCCCCTCGCGGAAGGCGACGTCCGCATCGATCACGCCGCGCGCCAGGTTCAGCGCCATGGCAAGGCCAAGCTCGGCGACCGGCTCGGCAAAGACCTGTCCCGTCGTCACGACATGGATGCCGCGCTCGAACAGGATCTCATAGGGCATATTGTTGAGGAGGTTGCTTTCGACATTGAGGATCGACCGCAGCTTCGGCATGCGCGCCAGTGTTTCCGCCGAAAGCGGCGGCTGGCCGAGAATGTAGCGCGCCTCCGTCAAAACGTCGTCGCCGAGACCGGCGATGTTTTCCGGATCGGCCTCGACAATGCGGTAGGTCCTGCGCAGCTCGGCCTCCGCCGCCGGAGTGAAGATGAGGTCCAGCGTGCGCGGTTCGGGCGCGCTGATTACCAGCGGCAAGGTATCGTCGGTCATGGCTCCTCCGGATAACAGTCTCGATGGGATGGGCGAAGCGAAGGGGCGGCCTGTGTCTTATCAGTCGAGACCGCGCAAACTCCGCTCGCGTGACAGCGGCTGGCCTCTCCCGGTGATCATCACGCCGCCACGTACGCAATCATAGACGGTGTGTCCCCATATCTGCCTGGAACTGTTTTCCGGCGGAGGAACATAGCGCGGCTCGCATGTCACACGATCTTCCGCCTCATGCTCTTCCGTCGTCACAACGCCCGGCAGGTCGTGAAAAACCTGCGCCTGGGCGGTCGGGACGATCGTCAGCATGGCAAGGGCGGCAAGGGTCAATCGTATCGTCATCATCTCTTCCGGCCGGCGGCCGATCCTTCGCAATCCACAAAGAGGTACCGCAGGGCAAAAACTTGCGCTATAGGCCTGCGGATATTCGTGCTGCTTAGATGGGGTTTTTCATGGCAAGTGCAATCCGGTATCACGAAGGTGACATCTCGGCGGCCGATGCGGCCCGCTATACCGGCGCGATCGCCATCGACACCGAGACGCTCGGCCTGATCCCGCGCCGCGACCGGCTGTGTGTGGTGCAGCTTTCGCCGGGCAACGGCACGGCGGACGTCATCCGCATCGCCGCCGGTCAGAAGGAAGCCCCGAACCTCGTCGCCATGCTGGAAGACCCGAGCCGCCAGAAGATTTTTCACTACGGCCGCTTCGATATCGCCGTGCTGTTTCATACCTTCGGTGTCACCACCACACCGGTCTTCTGCACCAAGATCGCCTCGCGCCTGACGCGCACCTATACCGACCGGCACGGCCTGAAGGACAATCTCAAGGAAATGCTCGAAGTCGACATTTCCAAACATCAGCAGTCCTCCGACTGGGCGGCCGAAACGCTGTCGCCGGCGCAGCTCGACTATGCCGCGTCCGATGTGCTCCACCTCCACGCGCTACGCGACAAGCTCAATGCCCGCCTGGTGCGCGATGGCCGGCTTGCCCATGCCGACGCCTGCTTCACCTTCCTGCCAACCCGCGCCAAGCTCGATCTGCTCGGCTGGGACGAGACCGACATTTTCGCGCATAGCTGAGCCAGTCCGTGGAAAACGGACAGCAGCACCAGACCGGGCCGGCGCTGGAACCGCTGCGGCGGCTGATCCGCGACCGGCTTGCGGCCCTCCCGCCCGGGCTTGCCGAGTTCATCCTGTTCGGCCTGAAACAGGCCTGGGCCTGCCTGTTCGGCGCCCTCATGCTCGGGCTGATCATCCTGACGAAGCTCGTCTGGCAACCTGACTGGCCGATCCATCGCTACGACGCCCTCTTCCTGATGGCGCTCGCTATTCAGGTCACCTTCCTCAAGCTGAAGATGGAGAGCCTGGAGGAGGCGAAGGTCATCCTGATTTATCATCTCGTCGGCACGGCCATGGAGATCTTCAAGGTCCATATGGGCTCCTGGGTCTATCCGGAGGACGCTATCTTCCGCATTGGCGGCGTGCCGCTGTTTTCCGGCTTCATGTATGCCTCGGTCGGCAGCTACATGGCGCGCGCCATCCGCATCTTCGACATGCGCTTCACGCACTATCCGTCCTTCTGGATGACGGCGCTGCTGGCGATCGCGATCTATGCCAATTTCTACCTGCACCACTTCATCATCGATATCCGCATGGTGCTGTTCGCGGCGACGGTGCTGCTGTTCTGGCGGGTGCGCATCTATTATACGGTGGAGGCGAAGTCGCGCTGGATGCCGCTCGTCGTGGCGGCCTTCCTCACCAGCATCTTCCTCTGGATCGCGGAAAACATCGGTACGGCGACGGGTGTTTGGCTCTATCCGGGGCAAAAGACCTGGCACATGGTGCCCTTCACCAAGCTCGGATCGTGGTATCTCCTGCTCTATGTCAGCTTCGTACTGGTGACGGTCGTCTGCCGGCCGCAGCCGCCGGATACCCCTGAAATCCGACGGGCACAGGATTAACGCCTGGTTAATCGACCCGTCCTATCCTCCGATGAGACCGGAGGTTGCCATGTTGACACCCCTGCAGAGCGCGCAATCCACTGCCGCCGTCTCGGCGATGCAGTCGATCGTCGAGACGCTGGAGGAACGCCAGCGCAAGGAAGCGGAGAAGGCGAGCGGGCGCAAGCCCGACGAAATCCGAGAGCAGACACATCTGCGCTCGGACGACACGGCACGCCAGGCGAACGCCCGCATCAACGAACATTTCTTCGGCAGCAATGCCGGCAGTGAAGACACGCTTGCCAAGCTGGTGTCCCGTTTCAGCGATGCACTCGGCCTCACCCAGCAGGATGGTGAATCCAGCCGGCAATTCGCCCAGCGCCTTGCCGACCAGCTGACACTCATCGACGGCATCGCACTTCCCGCCAAGGGGAGCACGCTCAACGTCACCCTCGGCTCGCTCGGCACGACACTGACCGCCGTCAAGCAGGCGATGAGCGGCCCCTCCGACGATGCGACGGCAAACCTCGTCGCGCGCCTCGCGCTGACCGCCGACGTGACGCAGGGCGAAGACGAGACGGACGCCGACTTCGAGCAGCGCCTCTCCAGTATGCTGACGCGCCAGCGCGGCGAATTGCCTGCCGATATCGCGACATTGGAGAAGAAGACCGGCCTCTCCGAGCTCGGCCTTGAAGCGAGCGACCTCGTTGCCGCGATCCGCAATCCCTATGGCACCGAAGCCGAGCGGGTGAAGGAAGCGCTGGCCGAGAAGGCGCATGATGAAAAGGCGCTGACGCCCGAGATGCAGAAGGTGCTTGCCCGTCTGGAAGACGCGGCGAACCCGAAATCAATCGAGGAGCTGAAGCTCGACCGCACCCGGCGGGACCCGACCCGTGTCGAGGATGCGGAGACGCGCAAAGAGCGCGAAGACACGATCCGCAAGCTGGAAGCCGGCAAGAAGCTCGAGGACGTGCAGGAGCTTCAGGACGCCGTCGGCGAAGCCCACGAAGACGCGAGCGCCGGCAAAACGAAGGACAAAAAAGCCACCGATCCGTCCGCTGCCGCACTCGATACGATCCAGCTTCTCGCCGCTGGCGCGGAAGCGACCGAAATTACCGACAAAGCGCCTGCGAAAACCGACAACACCCTGTTCAAGAACAAGGAAGCCGCAGCCGAAACCACCGGCGAGGCGGTCCGCAACCTCGATGCAGCCAGCACCCGCGAACTGGAAGAGCGGGAAGAGGCGAAGAAAGAAGTCTTTGCACTGCGGGTCGACGACAACGGCATCTACGATCTGATCACGCGCCAGCTCGTCGCCTGACGCCTAGGCCTTCCGCCGCACGATGCCGAGCCTTGCAATCACCTCGGGCGGAATGCCGTAGCGGCGAACCGCGTCCTTCTGGCTGCGCAAGCCGCACATTTCCCGCTGGATGAAGAAGGCCCAGACCTTGTCGGCCGCGTCGTTCAGCAGGTCTTCGCGTTCGCCATCACCGCATCCTGCGGCAAGGCGTTCGCTGAGCAGCGCCAGCACCTTCTCGACCTTCAGCCCGTGCCGGCCGAGCGCATCCGCTCGCTCGGACATCAACTCGTATTCGAGGATATTGAGCCCCGTGTCCTTGGTGAAGGAGGGGGCAAGGGCCTGTGGCGGGCGAACCGTCATCTCTCGTCTCCAGTCAACGAGCGAAAGATGGCGCGGACCGCGTGCTGTTGCAAGAGGTCAGGTGGCGCGGGCGCGGATCTCCTCGAAGGTCCAGTCGCGCAGCAGCTGGCCGTCGCGCCAGACCGGCTGAAGCAGGTTCTCGCGACCTACCAGCTGGTCGATGCGGGCGGCTTCCAGACCGCCGGCGCCTGCCACCACGGCCTGCCGGCCACCCTTCGAGGCCTTGAGGTTCATGGTCGCCGGGCGCTTGAACACGTCATGCCAGGCGCCTTGCGTGTCCTGCCGCGCATTGGCCTTCATGGCGAAGGAATAGGTGTCGCGGTTGACCTTCTGCAAAAGCCCCGCCCCCATACCGAAGGCGATGTTCTCCGCCGAGAAGCCGAAAGCCTCCAGCCGACCAAGGATGAGACCGATATCGGCCGGCGAAATGCCGTCGCCCTGGATGACGCGCACGCTGTTGTCCAGCACCTTGTAACCCTTGGCATTGAGATGCGTGCCGAAGGCATAGGCGAGTTGGCGCACGACCTGCACCGGCGTCTCCACCGGGTCGCCGCTATCCGGCCGGACGACGAGCGTGCCGCCGGCAGACTGCACCCGGTCCTTCAACTGCTTGCCCCAGATTTCCGTGACGGCATTGTTGATGTCGTAGCTGTCCGACACGACGGCATAGAGACCCTTGGCGCCGAACTTGTCGATCATGTTGCCATAGGCATCCGCCTCATGCTCCTGGCCCCAGGAGGTCATGGTCGAGTGCTCCGATGCCGGGATCGAAAACCCGGCCATGTCCGCACCGTAGTAGCGGCGCGCAAAGAGCACCGCGCTCACCGTATCGGTGCCCATGAAATTGACGAGATGGGCCACGCCACCGATGCCCGCCTGCTCGAAGCTCGTCGTGCCACGCGCACCAAAATCGTGCAGGCGGAAAGGCAGAACGGCGGCGGGGTCGTCGCAGGTCTTGTCGAGGATTGGCTGGATGATCTGCTTCACCTTACGGGAATTCGAGGCGACTGTGCTCGGATACCAGATGGCGCGCAGAAGCGAGGTCTCGATATAGGAGGTCAGCCAGTAGCAGTCGGGATCGGTGTTGACGACCTGCGCAACCGGTACGCCACGGCGCACCAACGTGCCTTCCGGCAAGGCCTCGATGGAGAGCGGCAGGAAGCCACCATGTTTGTTGACGATATGCGTCCAGCCCGCGCGGTTGAACGGCAGGCCGTGCGCCGCCACGATCGCTTCGGCCTCGTCCACGTCCGCTTTCGTCACCGGTTTCGAGAGATATTCCTTGAGGAACATCTGGAGGCCGAAGAACAGCACTTCCGCCTGCTCGGAATGGCCGCGCGCCTCGACATAGGAGGAGATGGCGCGGGTTTCCGGCGGGTATTGCAGGTAGTGGCTGAACTTGTAGCTGTCGGTGTTGAGGATGAAATTGGTGAGGTTCATCGAGGGATCTCCGCCGCATCCGCGGCCCGCATGTATCGGCGGTTAACAGTGTGGGGAAGATTTACGCGAGGTGAGCATAAGGGGCAAGCCCCTGTAAAAGAGGTGAAATCTTGCGGTCGTTGCTGCACATGCGAAGGATTTTCGCCCGTATTAGGATTTCGTTAACCATAAAATGCCAATTGTAAGGGTCAGTAGATGTTCGGAGTCCAGGGTTCCTCCCGTCCGGTACAGTTAAGCGGTTCAGTGCTTGCCGGGTTGCCCGCCGCCTCCGCGTAAAATGCCCGGTTCGTCCGGGCCGAATGCTCACCCTTCGCAGCGTCGCGCATGATGCGCCATCCGACGGACGATGGAACATTGGCAGGCCTGGCGATGCGGGAACGCATCGGCGATGGAGAACAGGAGGCAGGCATGCTGCCGCGCGTGGCAACAACGACCGGGACTTTGCAGCCCTCCCCCGCCCTTCCGGCGGGCGGCTCGGTCGATGCGACCGCCAGGCCGCAGCTCTCCGCCGCCGCACTCGCCAATCTTCGGGCGGACGTGCTGCTCCGGCTCATCGAAACCATGCTGAAGCACCTGCCGCCGGGCGCGGAGGCAAACCCCAGCCGTGACCTGCTCGAGACATTGCTTGTCGCGCTGAAGACCCTGCCGGGCCGCGAGGGCGAGAATGGCCGCAAGCTTGCCGATATTCTCGCCAAGCTTCCGCCGGAACTTCGCCCGAGCGTGGAAAAACTGATCAGCACCGTGCTCTCCTCCATGCCCACGCGCAGCCTGATCGAAATCATTCGCAACCCGAACGGGCCGGAGGCTCAGAAACTCGCCACCCTGATCGCGACCAGCCTCTCGCTCCCGGATGGTGGCGACTTTCATGGCGGAGGTGCGGAACATCCGCAGAAACCGCTCGGCCTGACGCTCCAGCAGCTCGCCATTCTCGACCGTCAGGGCAGCAACCCGCTCTCCGCCATTCCGGCGCGCGTACTTGCCGAGGCCTTGCGCAATCCGAGCGGGCCGGAAGCGCAAAAGCTTGCTAGCCTTATTGCAACGGGCCTTCCGATCGCCGACGAAGGTGGGGCAGAGCACCAGCAGAAGCCGATTGGTCTTGCCAACCAGCAACTTGGCATCATCGGCCGCCAGGGCAATCTGCTCTCTGCCATTCCGGCGCGCGTGCTCGCCGAAATCCTGCGCAATCCAAGCGGGCCGGAAGCACAAAAACTGGCCGCTCTCCTTGCGAACGTCGATCTCGACCAGGGCGACAACAGTTTTCACGCTGCCGGTGCGGAGCGCAAGCCACTTGGCCTGACCGCCCAGCAACTTATCGCCATCGGCCGCCAAGGCACGCAGCAGGCAGGGCAATCCGGGGATGCGCGTGCACTGCAAGCGGCGCTGAAAAGCATCTTCGATGCCGACGGCAGCAGCAAGCCACGCGCCGTGGTGGCACGCGCGGCGGAGGCCGTTGCCGGCCGGCTGGATCCCGCCTTGGTAAACCGCTTGCCCGCCGAAACAAATGCGGCGGCCCGGACAGAGCTGCATTCGCCACTGCCCATCGCCAAACACGGCGACCAGCAGCCCGTGGAAGCCGTAGCAGGGGCCGTCCGCCACGGTGAACATGCGGAAGAACCTGAAACCGCGACACCGGCAGCAAAGCGGGAGGAACTGCCCGCGAAGGCACAGTCCGCCAACGCGACGGGACAGGCGCTGGCCCGCAGCGTGCTGCAGGCAGTGGCACGCGATGTGCCGCCCGCCCTGCTGATGCAGGCAGTGGCTCATCTGGTCGAAAACCTCTCGCCCGAGGAAGCAAGCTTTCTTCGGGCGCTGCTGGAGCGACCGCTCGATGCGATGGTTGAGCCGGAAATCGAACGCGCCGAGACCGGACACCCGGAGGAGAGCGTACAGCAGGCCATCGAGACCGAAACCGCGGCCGAAGGCAACAAGGCAAAGCCCGAAACCTCCCTCTCCTCGCCACGGCAGGTTACAGAGCAGGACGAGGCATTGCCGATGCCGGCTCGCCCGGCCGCCCAGCCGGTAACGGTGGTCGACGTGACGCCGGACAGGTTGCTCCCGACAGCGATGCCGCGTGACGGAATACCGCTTGCCTTCGTTCCCTACCTGCCTGCCGAAGAAGACCTCGAATGGTCGGAGAAGAGGAATACGGAAGACGACGAAGCTGCCGATGAAGACGCGGCAGACAGTGAAGCCGGAGGCGACGACGCAGCACAGCAGGAAGCGGACGCCTCCGATGACGAGCCTGAAAGCGCCGACATGGCCCGCAAGCGCGAGAAGACGGCGGAGATGGTCGGCGTCATCGAGCCCGGTCTCGTCTTCTACCAGAAGCTCGGCGACTACTGGGCCTGAGCGCGCGCCAAAAACCTCGTAACGAAAAAGCCCGCGGAGATCGCTCTCCGCGGGCTTCTTATTGGTCAGGCAAGCAAGGCTTACTCGGCGTTGTTGCGGTTCTTCAGAGCCGCGCCGAGGATGTCGCCGAGCGAAGCGCCCGAGTCGGACGAACCGAACTGTGCGACGGCTTCCTTCTCTTCAGCGATTTCCAGAGCCTTGATCGAAAGCTGGATCTTGCGATCCTTCTTCGAGAAGTTCAGGACGCGGGCGTCAACGGTCTGGCCGACCGAGAAACGCTCCGGACGCTGTTCGTCACGGTCACGCGACAGGTCGTTGCGGCGGATGAACGACGTGAGGTCCTCGTGGTTGACGAGCTTCACTTCGATGCCGCCATCGTTGATCGCGATGACTTCGCACGAAACGACGGCATTCTTGCGCAGGTCGCCGGACGTGGCGGCGTCGCCGACAGCGTCCTTGCCGAGCTGCTTGATGCCGAGCGAGATGCGCTCCTTGTCGACGTCCACATCCAGAACGACAGCCTTGACGACGTCGCCCTTGTTGAACTCTTCGATGACCTGCTCGCCCGGACGGTTCCAGTCGAGATCCGACAGGTGCACCATGCCGTCGACGTCGCCGTCGAGGCCGATGAACAGGCCGAATTCGGTCTTGTTCTTGACTTCGCCTTCAACTTCCGTGCCAGCCGGGTGGCTGTGCGCGAATGCCTGCCACGGGTTCTCGAGGGTCTGCTTGAGACCGAGCGAGATGCGGCGCTTCGTCGGGTCGACTTCGAGAACGACCACGTCAACTTCCTGGCTGGTGGACAGGATCTTGCCGGGGTGAACGTTCTTCTTGGTCCAGGACATTTCGGAGATGTGGATCAGGCCTTCGATGCCCGGCTCCAGCTCAACGAACGCACCGTAGTCGGTGATGTTCGTAACCGTACCGGAAATCTTCTTGCCGGTCGGGTACTTGGTGCCGATGCCATCCCACGGATCCGACTCTAGCTGCTTCATGCCGAGCGAGATGCGGTGGGTTTCCTGGTTGATGCGGATGATCTGAACCTTGACCTGCTGGCCAATGGACAGGATTTCCGACGGATGGTTGACGCGGCGCCAGGCCATGTCGGTGACGTGCAGCAGGCCGTCGATGCCGCCGAGGTCAACGAACGCACCGTAATCGGTGATGTTCTTGACGACGCCGTCAACAACCTGGCCTTCTTCGAGGTTCTGAACGATTTCAGAACGCTGCTCGGCGCGCGACTCTTCGAGAACCGTACGGCGCGAGACGACGATGTTGCCGCGACGCTTGTCCATCTTGAGGATTTCGAAGGGCTGCGGGTTGTGCATGAGCGGCGTGACGTCGCGGATCGGACGGATGTCGACCTGCGAACGCGGCAGGAAGGCAACGGCGCCGTCGAGATCGACGGTGAAGCCACCCTTGACCTGGTTGAAGATGACGCCTTCGACGCGCTCGCCGGCTTCGAACTTGACTTCGAGCTTGGCCCAGCTCTCTTCGCGGCGAGCCTTTTCGCGCGACAGAACAGCTTCGCCCAGCGCGTTTTCGATGCGCTCGACATAGACTTCGACTTCGTCGCCGACCTTCAGCGTGCCGTCCTTGGACTTGGCACCGAATTCCTTCAGCGGTACGCGGCCTTCAACCTTGAGGCCGACGTCGATGATGGCGACGTCCTTCTCGATGGCTGTAACGATACCCTTGGCAACATAGCCTTCGGCGAGATCGTTGGTGGCAAAAGATTCCTGCAGCAGGGCTGCGAAATCTTCGCGCGTGGGGTTTGCTTGAGACATGAAAACTCCTGGTGTGCCTCTCGGGCACAGGCGCCGGGGGTTAGCGTTGATGATAAACAAAACTTTGTCCGCTGCCTCAAGGGCAGCTAATCCGGCGCGGGGACAGGCTTCGTTCTATTGCTTAAGCGCGGCGTCGATGAACGATTTTGCCGCCGAAAACGCCGCCTCTATACTCATTTCCGAGGTATCAAGCAAGTGCGCATCGTCGGCGGGCTTCAGCGGGCTGTCCGCCCGGCCCATGTCGCGCTCGTCGCGGCGGCGGATATCGTCGAGGATCGTCTCGAAATCGACCACCCCACCGCCGGCGAGGATTTCCTCGTAACGACGCTTCGCGCGCACCTCCGGCGAGGCCGTAACGTAGAGTTTCACCGGCGCATCCGGGCAAACCACCGTGCCGATATCCCGGCCATCGAGCACCGTTCCGGGCTCACGCGCTGCAAAAATCCGCTGCGCCTCGACCAAAGCCCGACGCACGGAGGGCATGACGGCAATCTTGGACGCCGCCTCGCCGATGGCATGCGCGGACAGAACCGAGCGGTCGAGCCCGCCGAGATCGAGATTGCGCGCCACATCGGCGGCGACGGTCTCGTCGTCAAGCGGCAGACCGCGGTCCAGCAATGCCTTCGCCGTTGCCCGGTAGGTCAGACCCGTATCGAGATGATGAAAGCCGTAGTCTTCCGCAATGCGGCGCGACAGCGTCCCCTTGCCGGCAGCAGCAGGACCGTCGATGGCAATCGTCTTCATGTCGCACCCATGCGTCAAATGCTTTTCATCAAGGGTGTTAGCGGAAGACGGGGGGCGATGCCAAGGGGCAAGGCCCATCAACAGGTCGGCCATTTTCCTTTGGCATTGGAAAAAAGCGTATTGCCTCGCTACGCGCCGACAGCATTCTCAGCCTTCCGTTTCTCTGTTGCGCGCCGTCGCCGCTCTGCAAACAGCACATGAAGGGCCAGCGGGCATACCAGAAGAATCAATACGACGTGAAATCCGCTCATTGCAGGCTGCGGACTATCGATTCCGAGAACATCTGCAACCACTCTCCACAAAGCCGCCAGAAGAACTGCGCCGAGGCCAATCATGAGGTTGCGCAATCTTCGGTCGCTAATCGCGGAAAAGAATTGCCGGGCAATCAAGCGGGCAATCTGCGCGATAGACGGGCGTGGCTCAACGTTGTCTGTCGCCGATACAGGCGCCCTATCGAGGATGGACGCCATGGCCCGCGTGTAGCCTCGTTCGACCAGCGTCACGACAACGAGCAGAATCAGGGTCAACGCGATTGCGAACAGTCGTATTGAGGGATTGAAGAAGGCTACAGCCGCCGAAAGCCAAATCCCCAGAGCTAAAAACACCTGAAGGAAGTAGCTCCACTTCGCCATGCCTTCAACGCGCTCGCACTCCGCACTTGTCAGCACCACCGCCTTCGCTCGCAAATGAAGGCGATAGACAACGCGCCCATCATCAAGACGGCGAAGAATGCGGCTTGGAATTTGGGTCACGCATGTCCTCCGGGTTTCTGCGAAACCTAGGGGATGGCACTTAACAGCCTATTCCCGGCAAAGTCGAAATTTTACGCGTTCAGCTCTATCTTCGCGCCCAGGCCCGCCATCAGGTCCATGAACTCCGGAAAACTCGTCGCAATCATCGTCGCGTCATCGACGGTCACCGGGTTTTCCGAGACGAGGCCCATGACGAGGAAGCTCATGGCGATGCGGTGGTCGAGATGCGTTGCGACGGCTGCACCCGAGGCATTGCCGAGGCCCTTGCCGTCCGGGCGGCCGCGCACGACGAGCGAGGCTTCGCCCTCGTCGCAGTCGACGCCGTTGAGCTTCAGGCCGATCGCCACGGCGGAAAGACGGTCGCTTTCCTTGACACGCAGTTCCTCGAGGCCGTTCATCACCGTCGTGCCCTCCGCAAAAGCGGCGGCGACGGCGAGTACCGGATATTCGTCGATCATCGACGGGGCGCGGTCTTCCGGCACCGTCACACCCTTGAGTTCGGAGGAACGCACGCGCAGGTCCGCCACGTCTTCGCCGCCGGCAAGGCGCGGGTTCAGGACGTCGATGTTCGCACCCATTTCCTGAAGCGTCAGGATAAGGCCGGTGCGGGTCGGGTTCATCAGCACATTGAGGATCGTCACGTCGGACGCCGGAACCAGAAGGGCAGCGACCAGCGGGAAGGCCGTCGAAGACGGATCGCCCGGCACGTCGATGACCTGGCCCGTGAGCTTGCCGCGGCCTTCAAGCCGGATCGTGCGCACACCGTCCGCATCCGTCTCGACGGAGAGGTTGGCGCCAAAGCCCTGCAGCATCTTCTCGGTGTGGTCACGCGTCATGATCGGCTCGATGACCGTCGTGATGCCCGGCGTGTTGAGGCCGGCAAGCAGCACCGCGGACTTCACCTGGGCGGAGGCCATCGGCACGCGATAGGTGATCGGCGTCGGTGTTTTCGGCCCATGCAACGTCACCGGCAGGCGGTCGCCAGCGTCAGAGGTCACCTGCACGCCCATTTCGCGCAACGGATTGAGCACGCGGCCCATCGGGCGCTTGGTGAGCGACGCATCGCCGATGAAGGTGGAATCAAAGTCGTAGACGCCGACGAGGCCCATGGTCAGGCGGCAGCCGGTGCCGGCATTGCCGAAATCGAGCGGCGCTTGCGGTGCCAGCAACGCGCCGTTGCCAAGACCATTGATGATCCAGGTGTCGCCATCCTTGCGGATCTTGGCGCCCATGGCCTGCATCGCCTTGCCGGTATTGATCACGTCCTCGCCTTCGAGCAGGCCCGTGATGCGGGTTTCACCGCTGGCAAGCCCGCCGAACATGAAGGAGCGGTGAGAAATCGACTTGTCACCGGGGATGCGAACGGTCCCGGAAAGGCCGGAGGACTTGCGGGCGGTTGCGGGCCGTGCACTGGCGCCGTGCGACATGGGCGTCTTCCTTATATACATCCACCGCTCCCCGAACGGAGCGCGCCGGGGAGAACGCGGGCTTGCTATCACAAACGATTTAAAGCGTCATCATCCCGCCGAAAAACATTCGTCGGAGGCTTCGGATCAGGCCGCTTCCAAGTTTGGCTTTGACAGGATTGCCCAAGACGATTATGGGGACCGGCTAATCATTCTACGTCCAACGCGCCGGAACCCCCGGCCCCGCCGGAAACATTCGGCACCTGAGAGGCTTTGACTGTGGCGAAACAGGAACTCGGAACCAAACGCATCGACCCGGAAACAGGCAAGAAATTCTACGACCTGAACCGTAATCCGATCGTCTCGCCCTACACGGGCAAGTCCTATCCGCTGTCCTTCTTTGAAGAGACGGCTGCGGTTGCGGTTCTCGAAAAGGCGGCTGAGGAAGAGGAAGTCAACGAAGTCGACGCCGAGAACACGGAAGTCGAACTCGTCTCTCTCGAGGATGCCGACGAAGCAGCGAGCGGCGACGACCTGCCGGATCTCGGCGATGACGAGGTCGAAATCGACGGCGACGAAGACGATACGTTCCTGGAACAGGACGAAGATGACGACGATGACGACATGACCGGCCTGATCGGCGTCACCGGCGACGAAGACGAAGCATAAGACGTTGTTTTTCCGGCCGGTTTCAAAAAAACCGGCCGGATTTCATTTTTCGGCTTGCCATCTCCGATCACCGGAAGTAATAAGCCGCACACCGAACGGAAACGCCGCTTCGGTTCCCGGAAAACCGGCCTAGCCGGACCCGTTATGGGGCTATAGCTCAGCTGGGAGAGCGCTTGCATGGCATGCAAGAGGTCAGCGGTTCGATCCCGCTTAGCTCCACCAATCTCTCTCAAGTAATTGGTTTCCTTACAGGCCTTTGGCCGACAAAGGTCATTTCTGCCGCGTTGGTGCACCACGAGCAGAAAACTCGCGGCGAAGAAAAAACAACGTCTCAGCCTGCGCGCGCCGAACCGCCAGCCTTGCCGCACGATCTTCGTCCACAGAGCGTCGCTTAACTCATACCGCTAGGCCGGCCCCCAAAGACCGCCGTGGTTCAACGCGGCATCCCATGAAGCATGCGATCAGGCAAATCAGGAATCCTGAATGCCGATCCGGCCTACCCCCTAGTATTTTTTCTTGCGGACGATCTTGTTGCCCCGCGGTCCGCTGACGACTGGCGTTCGGTTGCGGTTTTCTGCAAGCAGGCTGCGCCAGCGTTCCAGGCGATCGACAGCTAGGTCGCCGCTGGCAACCGCCGCCTGCACGGCGCAGCCCGGTTCGTGGGCATGGGTGCAGTCGCGAAATCGGCAAAGCGGGGCCAGGTCTGTGATTTCAGCAAACAGCGTATCGATACCGTCGGTAACATCGCTGACGTAGAGCGTTCGTATTCCCGGCGTATCAATGACCCAGCCGCCGCCTGAAATGGCATGCAGCGATCGTGCGGTCGTGGTGTGCCGGCCCTTTGCATCTTTTTCCCGGATCCCTCCGGTCTTCTGCGTTGTGCCGGATGCAGGCCCGGCCAGGGTGTTCACCAGCGTCGATTTTCCGACGCCGGAGGACCCCACCAGCGCCACAGTCTGGCCAACACCGCACCAGGGCCTCAGCAGGGACACGGCATCGGCCGAGCGCGCATTCAAGACAACGACGGGCAAGTCACGCTGTAGCGCCTTGGCTTGCTGCTCGAACAGGCCGGCGTCATCGGCGGTGTCAGCCTTGGTCAGCACGATCACCGGATTGGTCCCGGCCTGGTTGGCCATGATCAAGTAGCGTTCCAGCCTTCCGAGGTTGAAATCGGCATTGCACGAGGTCACGATAAACAGGGTATCGACATTGGCCGCAGCAAGCTGCTGGCCGTGCCCGCCTTCCGCGCGCCGCTGGAACACGGTTCTTCGGTCGAGGCGGCGGACAAACATGCCCGTCAGGGGATCGGCAAGAACCCAATCGCCCACCGCAAAGTCAGCAGTGTTGGTATTGGCCGGAAGCTCTAGTCCGATCGGCCCGGTGGCATCGATCGCGTCGATGCGCGCCCGGTGAACCGAGGCGACGCGCCTGGCTGCGAGATCCGCTTCGCCCGGCTCGACCTGCGCCGCGAAGAAATCCGACCAGCCAAGCAGTTCAAGCGATGAGGGCGGGTTGGAAGCGGTCAAAGTTTGATCCGACTATTCGGCGATGCTGTCATGGACAGGCTTTCCGCAGGTTGAGGTTGCTTGATTCCATGGGAGAATCACGTTGTTTTGACCGCTCGACATGCTGCTACTGGCTGATTGACGTTGTCCAACCGCGAAGCCGACTTTGTCGCCTGCGCGGAGGGAACCGCCGCATTGCAAGGCAGACAGACGAACGAAGCAGTCAATGCTCAGCTTGTCATTTCAACGTCCGCAGGGCTACCGTTGGAGAGACGAATCCCTCAGCAAAATCCGTTTAATTTGAGAATCTTATGCGCCTCGATGGAAGCGCGAAGCTCATCCTCGGAAATGCGATTTCCCTGGTTGGTATCGGGATGGTGCATCTTGAGCCTTTCCTTGTAGCGGCTCTTGATTTCCTCGGGCGTCGCATCCGGCGAAAGACCGAGTGTCTCAAATGCCTTGGCTTCAAGCACCTTGAGCTTCCGCTTCTGGAGTTCGGCTCTTTGCGCCTGGCGCTGCGCCGCGGTCTTGCGGGCATTCAATGCCTTTGCAGAACCGGAGCGGACGGTAGAGGGCATCGGAACTTCGGATCCCCGGTCGACTGCTGCCCCCCAGGTCGGCCGCGCGCCGATTGTCGCTTCTTTCTGGTAGCGGGCGATGTCTGCATCAGAAAGACCTGTCGCAAAATTGTAGCCCTTGTTGTACTCCTTTACATGCTCAAGACAGAACAGCAGATACAGGCCTTCGGCGTCTCGCCCGACGGGTGCGCGGTGCGAACCGGTCTTTTCGCAACCATCCCATTGGCATTTCGGCCCGACAGGCTCGCTTTGCGGGGTCGCCTTCTTCCGCGTGGATTTAAGGCCGACGAATATTTTGGAATCACGTGTCATGGGACCGATATGAAGGTAGCGGGGGGCGTTGGCAAGAATTAGCGAGCTTTGCAGTTAAAGGCTTTCAGCACGCGATACGTCAGAATCGGCGTGATGTCTCTCCCCTTCTCCCGTTGGCTACTCGACATGTTGCCTGCGAGCTTCTTGTCCCCGGCCATTCTCAAGCACGCCCAAAACAGGAAACTCTGCTAGCACTCTCGGCGCGGGAGTGCTAAGAGTGTTTACCGGGATGGGCCATTGGGCCGCGTCTCGCCAAGGAACCCCAAAATGACAAGTACCGTTTTCCGGCCGTTGCACGACCGCGTCGTCGTGCGCCGTATCGAGGCTGAAGCCAAGACCAAGGGTGGCATTATCATTCCTGACACCGCCAAGGAAAAGCCGCAGGAAGGCGAAATCGTCGCCGTCGGTTCCGGCGCTCGTGACGAGTCCGGCAAGGTCGTCCCGTTGGACGTCAAGGCTGGCGACCGCATCCTGTTCGGCAAGTGGTCGGGCACCGAAGTCAAGCTCGACGGCGAAGACCTTCTGATCATGAAGGAAGCCGACATCATGGGCGTCATCGCCTGATCTCGACGGCTTCTTCCGTTCCTATTGACAAAGACCATTGGGCCAACAGCCCGGGAGTTTTCCATGTCTGCCAAACAGATCAAATTCGGCCGTGATGCACGCGAAAAGCTGCTGCGCGGCGTCGATATCCTCGCTGACGCAGTGAAAGTCACGCTCGGCCCCAAGGGCCGCAATGTCGTGATCGACAAGTCGTACGGCGCGCCGCGCATCACCAAGGACGGCGTCACCGTCGCCAAGGAAATCGAACTGGAAGACAAGTTCGAGAACATGGGCGCCCAGCTCGTTCGCGAAGTTGCTTCCAAGACCAACGACATCGCCGGCGACGGCACGACGACGGCAACCGTTCTTGCGCAAGCCATTGTTCGCGAAGGCGGCAAGGCCGTCGCTGCTGGCATGAACCCGATGGATCTGAAGCGCGGCATCGACCTTGCGGTCACCGCCGTCGTCAAGGACCTGCTCGCCAAGGCCAAGAAGATCAACACCTCGGAAGAGATTGCCCAGGTCGGCACGATCTCGGCCAATGGCGAAAAGGAAATCGGCCAGTACATCGCCGACGCGATGCAGAAGGTCGGCAACGAGGGCGTCATTACCGTCGAGGAAGCCAAGACCGCCGAGACGGAGCTTGAAGTCGTCGAAGGCATGCAGTTCGACCGCGGCTACCTCAGCCCCTATTTCGTCACCAATGCCGAGAAGATGGTGGCTGATCTGGAAGACGCCTACGTGCTGCTGCACGAAAAGAAGCTCTCCAACCTGCAGGCCATGCTGCCGATCCTGGAAGCTGTCGTTCAGACCGGCAAGCCGCTGGTGATCATCTCGGAGGATGTCGAAGGCGAAGCGCTTGCAACGCTCGTGGTCAACAAGCTGCGTGGTGGCCTCAAGATCGCTGCCGTCAAGGCTCCTGGCTTCGGCGACCGCCGCAAGGCCATGCTGGAGGATCTTGCGATCCTGACCGGCGGCACTGTCATCTCCGAAGACCTCGGCATCAAGCTCGATACCGTCACGCTCGACATGCTCGGCCATGCCAAGAAAATCTCGATCACCAAGGAAACCACCACCGTCGTCGATGGCGCCGGCACCAAGGCTGAGATTGAAGGCCGCGTGGCCCAGATCAAGGCGCAGATCGAAGAGACCACGTCGGACTACGATAAGGAAAAGCTGCAGGAACGTCTTGCCAAGCTTTCTGGCGGCGTTGCCGTGATCCGTGTCGGCGGCTCGACGGAAATCGAAGTCAAGGAAAAGAAGGACCGCATCGACGACGCGCTCAACGCGACGCGTGCTGCCGTCGAAGAAGGTATCGTGCCCGGCGGCGGAACTGCCTTGCTGCGCGCTTCCATCGTCCTCGACGTCAAGGGCGAGAACGACGACCAGAATGCCGGCGTCGCGATCATCCGCAAGGCCTTGCAGTCGCTGGTTCGCCAGATCGCCGAAAACGCCGGCGACGAAGGCTCCATCGTGGTCGGACGGATTCTCGAAAGCAATACGGACAATTACGGCTACAACGCCCAGACGTCTGAATATGGCGACATGATCGCCATGGGCATTGTCGATCCGGTCAAGGTGGTTCGTACCGCGCTTCAGAATGCAGCTTCGGTTGCTGGTCTGCTCGTGACGACGGAAGCCATGATTGCCGATCTGCCGAAGAAGGACGCTGCCGGCGGCGGCATGCCGGACATGGGCGGCATGATCTAACGGCGTCCGTTCGGAACGCATTGATCCACGATTACACAGGGCTCCGCTTCGGCGGAGCCCTGCATATGGC